>JBGTDR010000237.1:0-4018 GCA_041748215.1 Chthoniobacterales bacterium | reverse complement strand
GGCAATTCTGCCGGGATGACGATGTCCGGCAGGAAGGTGAATTTCCAGCCAAAGAGCTGGGCGCGGTAGCTGAGATCGAGGTCCTCGGTGAGCGTATCGTGGTGCCAGCCGCCCGCATCTTCGATGGCCTGGCGACGCCAGATTCCCGCGGTCCCATTGAAGTTAAAAAATCTGCCGCCGCGTGAGCGAGCGGTTTGCTCGAGCAACAGGTGGCCATCGAGGAACATGGCCTGAATGCGGGTCAGGAGGGAGTCATTGCGGTTGATGTGCCCCCAGCGCATCTGGACCATGCCAATGGCAGGATCGGTGAAATAATGAATCGAATCGTGGAGGACTTCGGGTTGCGGAACAAAATCCGCGTCGAGAATGAAGACAAATTCGCCGGTCGCGGTGCGCAGGCCGTTCTCGAGTGCGCCTGCCTTGAAGCCGGTGCGGTCGGTCCGGTGAATGTGAACGATGTCGACGCCTTTCGCCCGAAGCCGTTCGGTTTCGGCCTCGGCAATTGCCCGCGTTTCGTCGGTCGAATCGTCGAGGACCTGAATCTGGAGCCGGTCGTGCGGGTAATCGATGCGGGCGGCGGCTTCGAGCAGGCGTTTGACGACGTAAAGCTCGTTGTAAATCGGGAGCTGGACGGTGACGTGCGGCAGGTCAGCGAACCGGGAGAGCGGTCGTGATGGTTTCCCGATGTGTTTCAGGAAGAGGTATATGATCGAATATCGGTGAATGCCGTACGCGGATAGGCCGATGAGCACCAACACGTAACAAACGCTCCACCCAAAACTGCTAAAAACCGTTTCCATGGAATCGGTTAGACTGAATGTTTCCCCACTCAAAATGCCGCGAAATCAATCCGAAAGGCCCTGTCCGGTCAAGTGCAAATCCGGACGCCGACCGCGTCGCGGAAGCGATGAAGAGCGCGGATTTGCGGGCGGGAATTCCGGGTCCGGAACCCGGGGGCTGGCTGGTATTTCGAAATTCGTGGTGGTAGCGTGTGGCATGGACTCGACATCCTTGCAGGAACTCCGCCGAAAAGACACGGCCCATCACATTCATCCATTCACTCACCATGCAGACATGCATGGCAGCGGGACCCACTGGATCCGATCAGGCGAGGGGTGTTTCCTGGTCAATGAGGATGACCGCCGTTTGCTCGACGGACTCGCAGGGTTGTGGTGCGTCAATGTCGGCTACAACTGCACCGAGATCGTCGACGCGGTGCATCGGCAAATGCAGCAACTGCCGTACTACCCGTCTTTTTTCAACACGACTACGCACCCACCGGTCGAGCTGGCGGCATGGCTTGCCGACCACGCGCCGGCGCGGCTGAACAAAGCGATTTTTTCCAATTCCGGTTCCGAAGCCAACGAGACGGCACTCAAAATCATCCGTTCGTACAATGAGTTGCTGGGGCGGCCGGAGAAACGCAAGGTGCTCTCGCGTGAATTTGCCTACCACGGGGTGACGCTGGCCACGGCAAGCCTGACCGGGCTTCCGAACTGCAACCTGCCGTTCGGGCTGCCCCTGGCTGATTTCGTGCACGTTCCCGGGCCGTATGCCTACCATGCGAAAACGACGCTCAGCCCGGAGGACTTCGGTGCGGAATGCATTGCCCAGACCGCAGCCATCATCGAACGCGAGGGCGCGGAGACCATCGCGGCATTTTTTGTGGAGCCGATTCAGGGAGCGGGTGGCGTGATCGTGCCACCGCCGGGTTACCTCTCGGCTTTGCGGAAACTCTGTCGCGACAACGACATTCTTTTTGTCGCCGACGAGGTAATCACGGCCTTTGGGCGAGTGGGGGATTGGTTCGCGAGCAACCTCTGGGATCTCGATCCGGATATCATGACGCTCGCGAAAGGACTGACCAGCGGTTATCTGCCGCTTGGGGCGACGATGCCCAGCGACGAGATTGTCGAGGTCATCTACAAGGGTGGGTATTTTTCGCACGGTTACACGTACTCCGGGCATCCGTCGTGCGCGGCGGCTGGATTGGCGAATCTCGAGGTGATCGAAAAGCACGGACTCGTCGAGCGGGTGCGGGATGACGTGGGACCCTATTTTCAAAAACATCTGGCCGGGCTGGCGGATCATCCGGCGGTCGGTGAGGTGCGGGGCTATCAATTGATTGGAGCGATCGAGTTGGTGACTCCGGATGGCAAAGCTCCCGCGTCGCCGTTGGGAATCCGCGCGTCGAATCTCGTCCGCGAGGAAGGTGCGATCGTGCGGGGCATCCGCGACCTGATCGCGATGGCGCCGCCGTTGATCATCACTCACGCTGAGCTTGACGAATTGTTCGCTGCGATCCGGCGAGGACTGGACAGGCTCGGGAATTAGCGGAGTATCCGAACAGCACGACGCTGCCGCGCGCGATGAACCGGAACCTGACCCTCCCCACCCTCGACGCGCCGGAATTGGAAATCCGACCGACATCGCCAACCGCCGGCGTGGCGATGAAAACGTATTTCCGGATTCACGAGGGCAAGGTTTTGCCCTGCGAACCGGACGAAGCGCAGATCATAGCCTACAATAATCACGGGCCCGCCGAAGAAGCGGAGCTGCTCTCCCGCTACAACATCGACGGCCACACGCTGCAATCGTCCGTCGATCCGGACGAGATTTCCCGCCTCGAGTTCGAGCCCGACCACTCCGCCATCATCTTCAAACGCCCGAAGAGCTACTGCGCGGACGACAATTTTCTTTTGAAGGTCACCTCCACCGGTGCCTTCCTCTACGGCGACGTGCTGGTAGTGGTCATGCCGGATGACGCCCCGCTCTTCGAGGGACGTGTCCCGTTCCCGGTGAACTCGCTGCAAGACGCGATTTTGCGCCTGCTCTACCAGTCGATTTCGCATTTCGAAGGTCATCTCAAGGCCATCAACATGCTCTCGGATTCCATCGAAAAACGGCTCACGCGTTCGATGGAGAATCGGTATTTACTCAACATGTTTTCGCTCGAGAAGAGCCTCGTGTACATTCTGAATTCGCTGAATTCGAACAGCACACTTTGCGAGAAACTCCGGCTCAGCGCCCACCGCATCGGCTTCGACAGCGAACAAATCGGCATCCTCGAAGACATCGCGATCGAGAACAAACAGTGCTTTCGGCGGGCACAGATTTATTCAGAGGTCCTCGGCGGTCTGATGGATTCCCGCGCTTCGATCGTCAGCAACAACCTGAATCACCTGATCAAAAAGTTCACGATCATCACCATCGCCATCATGCTGGCGAATCTGATCGTGAGTATTTTTTCGATGAACGTGAAGATCCCCCTGCCGCAGGAGGGCATCGCGTGGCCGTTCTGGTTTATCGTCGCTCTTTCAGGTGCATCGTGCCTCGGCGTTTTTGCGCTGTGGCGGTTGCGAAAGTGGTGAGCGTCAATTCAGGCTTGGATCGTCCGGCATTTCCGCGAGCAGCTTGTAGACCGGTCCGAGGCTGCGCATGAGGTCGCGCCAGGCGTGCTCGGCGGAATGGGAATGGGGCAGCTCGATGAGTTCGCGAATGGGCGGAACGAGCAGCCAGGATTTTTGCGCGATTTCGGCCTCCAGCTGGCCCCGGGTCCAACCGGAATAACCGGAGAACGCCCGCAGGCTGGGTTGAAACTCGGGCGGAATCTCGGCGCCATTTCCCGGATCACCAAATCCGCGAAATGCGACCGCGCTGGGTGATTCGATCCAGCGCACGCTCGCGAGCAGCAATTCGTCCTGCGCAACGGGGCCGCCGTAAAAAACGGGAACTCGTTGCAAGCTTCCGGGCGGGATGTTGGCCACATCTCCCATCACCTTGCGCAGGGGCCGATTGAGCACGAGACCAACGGCTCCGTCCTCCGAGCTGTGGTGGGAAAGGAATAAAATCGTTCGGGCAAAATTGGAATCCCTCAGCGTCGGGTGCGCCACCAGGAGAGAGCCGGTCATATTTCCGGCGGACGGAGTGTCTCGCATGAGAGATCATTTTATCCTCCGGAGGCACACACGCAAGCGGCGGCAGCGGGTAAGGCGCGGCTGACGCGACGGGATCACGT
>JBGTDR010000236.1:0-28363 GCA_041748215.1 Chthoniobacterales bacterium | reverse complement strand
GGAATCGCTGAAGATTTCTCGATCGATCAATCGAAACATTCCTTATTCGGAGCTTCGAAGGTTGCTGCTGACATTCTCGTTCAGGAATATGGACGGTATTTCGGCATGCCAACCTGCTGCCTGCGCGGTGGATGCCTTACGGGCCCCAACCATTCGGGGGTCGAGCTGCATGGATTCCTTAGTTACCTGGTTAAATGCAATCTTGAGGGACGCGAATATCGGGTTTTTGGTTATAAAGGGAAACAGGTCAGGGACAACATTCACTCTGAGGACGTTGCTCGTTTCATGTGGGAATTTCTCGAAGCTCCCCGGGTTGCCGAAGTGTATAATCTGGGAGGAGGTAAGGAAAATTCCTGTTCCATTCTTGAGGCCTTTCACCTGGCCTCAGAATTTAGTGGCAAAGCGCAGAACTACACTTACGTCGATGAGAATCGAATCGGTGACCACATTTGCTACTATAGCGACCTGCGTAAGATGCGTGATCATTACCCGAGTTGGGATATCACGATTTCCCTCCGTGAGACCGTGCGACAGATCGTTGAGGCGTGGCGGCACCGCCTCGCTTGATCCTAAGTCCACTTTACAAAATGATTATCGTTCGGCTGACCGGCGGGCTCGGGAACCAAATGTTCCAGTACGCAGCAGGGTTGTCGCTTGCAGAAATGCATCGCACGGTTCTCAAGCTCGACGTCAGCTGGTTCCGGATGGATCCTCAATACGAGGCACACAACCGCTACGCGCTCAGTTGTCTCAACATTACTGAGCAATTCGCCACCCAAGAGGAGGTTGACCGGGTACGAGGCGTGAGTCTGACGACAATTGAGCAAGCCTCAATCCGAGTGGCTCGCGCCGTGCGCTTTTTCCGATATGCCGACTCGTTGCCATCCCACGGCAATCTGCATTACGAAAAAAGCCTGAATTTTTATCCGGAATTTTTTGACCAGCCTGATCCCACTTATCTCCACGGGATCTTTCAATCGGAGCGTTTTTTTGGCGACTGTGCAAACCTTCGGTTGCATTTCACGTTCAGGTATCCACCACAGCCCAAAGTTGTGGAAGCTGAGCACATGATTCGCACGGGTGGCCCGTCTGTAGCCGTGCACTTCCGGCGCGGAGACTACGTTCGAAATGCCACATTCAACAAAGGCATCGGCGTGGTACCACTTCAATATTATTATCGAGCGGTTGGAATGATTCGTGAGCGCATTCCCAACGCGACTCTCTATATATTCTCTGATGATATCGATACCATTGAACGCGAGTTCAAACCGGAAGGTGCGCATGTATTTGTCCGGGCGACCCAGCCCTGGCACTCTTATGATAAGATTCGCCTGATGAGCATTTGCGATCACGCAATCATCTCTAACAGTACATTTGCGTGGTGGGGAGCATGGTTGAATCCGTCATCGAACAAGGTCGTTATTGCGCCTATGCCCTGGTATTCGGGATCCGAAAACCAAAATGACGACATCCTTCCCGCATCATGGTTGCCGTTGATTGCACACGAACACTGACGGCATGCGCCTTGCGATCATCTCATCCATCCTTCACCTCCCTTGGGGCGGTGCCGACGTCTTATGGACTCAGTTGGCTCTTGCTGCGAGGTCGGCTGGTGATGACGTTTTCATAATGGTTTCACCGATTGTCGCATCATCACCGAAGATAAAACCGGTGACCGATGCTGGGGCCGTCGTCTGCACCAGGAGTCGTCACGCGGTATCGACTGGAAAGTTAGCCGCACTTCGAAATTGGACCGAGCAACTTGTGAAAGGCAGTGTCGATCCAATCCGCTCCCTCCTCGCTTTCCGGCCAGACCTTGTTGTTTGGAATCAGGGAGGTGCGTTTGACTTCCTCGCAGAACCACAATTGATCGACGCTATCCGTGAATCGAACATTCCGTACGCGTTGATCGCACACTCGAACGATGGAACTCCGCTTTCCAGCGCTAGTGTGCGCGCAAGAGTTCACGAGGTGGTTTCGTCCGCGAAGACAACCGCCTTTGTCTCCCGCCACAATCTGCAGATGGCGGAGAGACAAATTGCCCAGTCGATCAAGAAATCGTTGATCATACAAAATCCAGTTCGATCCCCTTCGGAAATTCCGCCGTGGCCAGAATCGGATGTTTATCGCTTTGCGACTGTCTCTCGTTTGGATGCATACGACAAAGGCCTGGACGTTCTAATTCCCGCGCTTGCGGAGGCAATGGGAGAAATCGGAGGTTGGACTCTCGATCTCTATGGCAACGGCGAGAGCGGTCCGTTTCTTCGCGACCTCATTTCTTGGTGTGGACTCGACGGAAAGGTTCGCCTTGCGGGACATTCAAATTCGCTCGACGCGATCTGGAGGACGCATCATTTGCTGCTGCTGCCTTCTCGTGTCGAGGGGTGTTCATTGGCAATGCTCGAAGCGATGCACCATGGACGCCCGGTCCTTGCGACGCGGGTAGGCGGCGTGGACGATTGGATTATCGACAGCGAAAATGGTTTTGTTTGCGATGCGCCGGAACAACGTTGCCTCGCGGACGCCGTCCGGAGGGCATGGAATGTTCGTGAACGCTGGCAGGAAATGGGCGCGAAAGCCCGCAAAACGGTTCTTTCCGCCTACGATCCCACGCCAGTTGCCACGCTGCTCGAAAAATTGAAGACCTCCTGATGCGGTCAGCGTTTGCGCAATGGGTCAGACACGTCCGATGCCGTCTGAGCCGCATCAACGGAGCCATCCTGGGGTCGAACGTTTGTCTTGCGCCGGGGGTTTGCCTCCGCAGCCGGCCGGGGCTGATCGAAATCGGGGATGATTGTGACCTTCGTGATGGCGTCCTGATCGAGGCCTGGGGCGGTCACGTTCGACTCGCGAAACGTGTCTTTATCGGGCCATACACGGTGATTTACGGTCATGGCGGGGTGGAGATCGGCGACGAAACTTTGATCGCGATGCACTGTCGCATCGTCTCGTCCAATCACACGGTGCCTCCCATCGGCGTGGACATTCGATCGCAAGGCGACATTCTTTTGCCGACAAAAATTGGCCGCGACGTCTGGCTCGGTGCGGGCGCTGCTGTCCTTGGAGGAGTCGTGATCGGCGACGGTTGCGTCGTGGGTGCTGGTGCCGTGGTTACCAAAAGCCTCCCTCCGTATTCCATTGCCCAAGGTGTTCCCGCGCGAGTCGTCGCCCAGCGTGCGTCCAAATAATTCCGTGGACGTTTCGGTTGTAATCCCTACCCATAATCCGGATCCCGAACGTCTGCGCAGAACCCTGGAGGGCCTGCAGTCGCAGACGTTGCCCCCTGATCGTTGGGAGTGTCTTCTGGTCGACAATCGGTCCGATCAATCCGTGGTAAAAACGGATGGGAATGACTCCCGTCTCACAAATTTGCGGATCATCCGTGAAGAAACGCTGGGCCTCACCGCAGCTCGCAAACGCGGATTCCGTGAGGGACGGGCGGAGATTTTCGTCCTGGTTGACGACGATAACGTCCTCGAATCGGCCTATCTCGAAAGCGTTCTCCGAATCTTCGGCGCTGATAACAATCTCGGGGCGATCGGCGGAAAATCGATTCCAGAATTTGCAGCGCCACCGGGTGATTGGATTGCGGAGTTTTACGGCCTTCTCGCCCTTCGGGATCTCGGTGCACTTCCGCTGACTTTCCCCGAGAACACCGGAAAAAAATTGATTCGAGACTATCCGGAATGTGCACCCATCGGCGCGGGCATGGGCATTCGTCGTGAAGCCATCCAAAACTGGTTGGACCGTGCCGAGGGATCTTCATTGTCGGATCGTCGTGGACAGGCACTGAGCTCGGCGGGGGATTGCGACATTGTCATGACAGTTCTGGAGCACGGGTGGTCCGTGGGATACGTTCCTGAGCTTTGCCTCACACACTTGATTCCCGAAGGAAGAACGCAGCCCAATTACCTCGCTCGATTGAATCGCGGCATTCAGAAATCGTGGGTTGAAGTTTTGAATTTTCACGGCATCCGACCGTGGCCCGCAATTCCGCGGTGGTCGCTTCCTTTGCGCAAGGCGAAGGCGTATTTGGCAGCGAGGGCATGGCACGATCCCGCAGCATGGATCAGGTGGAGCGGGGTGGCAGGTCGCCTCGAGGGTTGTTCGTGTCTGGCACCTCGAACCGATTTTACCGCGACTTCTGAGACGACTGGCAGTTCGAACTTCGGAGCATATCGTGATGACCAGTGACATCTCGAAATCCTTGATGCTCGGGTTGGTGATCAGCCTTCAACGACGTCCTGAGCGCTTGCAGGAATTTCGCGAACGCAACAGCGCCCTCACCCCGAAGATCGACTTTCAGCATCTGGAAGCCGTCGATGGAAAAACTCTCGACCTCACTGGCTCCCTTCGTCAGCGCGTACACCCGTGGAATTTTGAGAACCTCGACGAACCGATGTTACGCGGCGTGGTAGGGTGCGCATTGAGCCATTTGGCTGCGTGGGAACGGATTGCAAAAGTGGACGCACCATTTGCTCTTGTCTTCGAAGACGACGCTGCACCGCTTTTTCGCCAAATCGACCTCGCGTTCCAACGGTTGTGTGTAAATCTGCCGCAAACGTTCGATGTCATTTGGCTTAGCGACTGGGACCGTAGCCCATACCACCCCCTCAAACGCGTGCAAAATTCCGTGTGTCGGACATGGAAGCGCGCGGTGATGAATCCGAAAGCCATCGCCTGGCACCCAGCTACGGAGAAAACGGCGGAAGCTTACGTAATCTCCCCGGCTGGGGCACGTCGTTTGGCCGACTTTTTCCGCGACAACCTCGGTGCGGCCGACGAACACATGCGGCAGTTCGCAGCGACTGATCCAACCGCCCGGTTTTTTGAAGCGAGCCCGCCGTTATTTGGCCAGGCCGACCGCTCGAACTCCGACATCCGTTGAAACCCGCCTCCTGGACTCCAGCTAGATCATGCGGCCGAGAATTTTTCATGCGAAGCAAATACGGGCTCGATCAATCGATTGAGTCGGATGGGCGTTTAAAATGAGTCTGACCGACGAGGGTTTTGTTTATGTGGCGACTGGCGAAGGCTACGTCCGGGAGGCACAGGAATCGGTGGCGTCCCTCAAGGCCGCCATGCCGATGGCGGCCGTTTGTTTGATTACGGATCAAGACATCGCGGACCCGCGGCCGTTTGATTCCGTCGTCGTGCGACGGGATGTGAAACGCAGCCCGGCGGATAAGATGCTGGCGGTCGAGTGCCCTTACGCAAGGGCGGTCTTTATCGACACCGACACCTTCATTGCGGGCGACCTGACACCGCTGTTCCGTGTCCTCGACAGGTTCGATCTCGGACTATTGCCGGAAACCAAACGGGGTTGGGACTACGAGTTGCCGGGCATCCCTCATGCATTTGCGGAATACAACTCCGGTGTCATCGCGTTCCGCAACGACGTTCGAATGAAAGGATTTTTCGCGGATTGGGGGGTACGTTATGCGGCCCTTCTGGCGGACCCGGGCCTCGTCAACGACCAGCCGGCGCTGCGCGAGGCCATCTGGCATTCGGACGTCCGGGTGGCCCCGCTGCCGAGCGAGTTTCATTTTTTGGGCAACGTGCCGAATTACATCATGTGGGACGCACGGCTCATTCATGCGCGCGGTGACCGCCGGAAAATCGCGGAGGCCACGAACCGTGTGCTCGGCCCGCGGGCATACGTTCCCGACGTTGGCGTGATCCCGGGATTTCATGGCCGACGCGGGTGGCTGGCCGAGACTCTTCGGACTTGCGGCGGCATGCTGCGGTTGCTGAACCGCGCGCCAACTCGTGCGGCCGAGCTCAATCCCGGCCAGTGGTCAAAAGGTGAACGACGAAAAAGGCAGGACGAAATCCCGTGAGTTTCCTGCGCCAGACCGCGGGCTCACTCAAAACCCGTCTCTACCGAAATCCGCGCGACTTCGTGCGGAAACTTCGCGCGTGGGGCCTCACCAATTACGTTTGTGCTTCAAGATGGGAAAATGAGATGCGGACGGCGGTTGCGGACCTGCCGCGTTTGGATCTCCCGACCTGGGATTTGGAAGTTTGCTTCCTGACCGGCACGCGATTCTGGCACCAGACGGCGTTTTGTGCCTGGACGCTGCAACGGCATGCTGGCCTCACTCCCGGCCTGCAAATTTTCGACGACGGATCGCTGCGCGAATCGGAGATCGCCGCGCTGGCCCGGCTTTTTCCCGCGCTCAAAGTGCACACCGCTTCCGGGATGGAAGCGCTCATTGATGAGGTGCTGCCGGTCGCCCAATTTCCCCGTTTGCGCCGAAAGCGCTCCGAATACCCGAATATTCGCAAGCTCATCGACGTCCATGTCGGATCCAAGGGTCCAAAACTTGTTTTGGATTCCGACATGCTCTTTTTCGGACCGCCGCGCGAGATCACCGATTGGGCGAAGGGACCGGACCGGATTTTGCACATGTCCGAGCGAATCCAATCCTACGGCTACCCCGACAACGCACTCAAAATGCTCTGCGGACAGCCGCTGCCTCGTGGCCTCAACGTCGGCGTCACCGGTCTGCTCAGCGAGTCCCTGCCCTGGCAAACGCTGGAGACGTGGACCGGAACACTCATTTCCCAGCACGGAGAAAGTTATTATTTGGAGCAAGCGCTTATTGCCATGCTTGCGGCCATTCAACCCGCCACGGGTCTCCCCGCAGAACGTTACCTCGTGATGCCCGGAGCAGCCGAAGCCCGCCAGCCCACCGCGATCTTACATCACTATGTGGACAATACCCGACCGTTTCTTTTCCGCTGGGGTTGGCACCACGTCGTGAATTCAGCAAAATCCTGATGCTGCCGCTGGTCACAACGATCATCCCGTGCCACAACGCCGCAGCCTGGGTGAGTGAGGCAATTGATTCTGCTCTCGGCCAGGACTGGCCGCGCACCGAGGTTGTGATCATTGATGATGGATCCACGGATGGCAGCGGAGACGTGATTGCGGCGTACGCTAACCGCGGGGCAAAAATCGTCACCCAGAAGAACCGCGGCGCGGCAGCGGCGCGAAATGCGGGATTGGACCTGGCGGGTGGTGAATACGTGCAGTTCCTCGACGCAGACGATGTGCTCGGACGCGAGAAAGTGAGCCGGCAGATGGAACGGTTGCTGGCTGGCCGGGACGGAAACGTGGCGTCTTGCGAATGGGGGAAGTTCTGCACCTCCCCTCATGAGGCGATTTTCGAAAAACAGCCGGTGTGGCGGGATCTCAGCGGAGTGGATTTCTGGGTCGAGCATTACGAGCACGGCTGGATGATGCAACCGGCCTGCTGGCTGGTTCCGCGCCAAGTTCTCGACGCAGCGGGACCATGGGACGAATCTCTGAGCCTGAACGACGACGGGGAGTATTTTTGCCGCGTCTTGCTCGCGAGTTCCGGCGTGCTTTTCTGCCCGGGTGCGCGGGTTCATTACCGCGCTCACGCGGGAGGAAATCTGAGTGCCCGCCGTTCGCCACAGGCGCTGCATTCGCTTCGACGCGCCCAGGAAAAAAATGCTTCCCGGCTCCTTGAGGCAGACAAATCTCCCCGGGTCCGCCAGGCGGTGGCCAACGGCTGGAAGCGGCTCGCCTTCGAACTTTATCCCGTGCTTCCGGCAGCAGCGCGCGAAGCGGAAAACCGCGAGCAGTCCCTCGGAGGCAGTCCGTTCCCGTTTCCCGCCGGGGATCAGTTCGAAAGATTGTCTCGCTTGCTGGGCTGGCGAACGGCGAAGCGCCTGCGCGAGTGCCTGGCGAAATACCGGAAATCCGGCCGGAAATCTTCGAGCACCATCGAATGAGCCGCCCTGCGCCAGATCTGACGTTGCAGGTGAATTTGTGTCCCGGCGACGTGGACTATTGCGAAACCCTGGTACCGGCGTTGGTGGCGGCTCATCGCAAATCGATCGCCGAGGCGATTGGCATTGTCGATTGCTGCCGACCGCCTTCCACCGCCTGGGTCGACATGGGGCAGCGGATTCCGGCTGCCGGCTACGAAGCGCGCGTTGATAAAATCGTCGCGCAATCCGAAGCGCTCGTGGCAACGGGCATTCTCGATCGACTGGTGATGATCCGACCGGGGGACGCCGAGATTCCTGATCTGGCGCGGAAATATTTCGGTGTGGCAACCAGCCTGACTCACGACCACCTCGCTCACGCTTTCGCATCGTATTTCGCAGGGCTTGAGGCTCCGCGCACGCGCTACGTTGTACACTACGATTCCGACGTTATGCTGCGGCAGCCGACCGGCCGCGATTGGGCGGCTGAGGCGTGTGTGCTCATGGCGAACGACCCGTCGTTGCTAGCAGTCAGCCCAAGGATCTGCCCACCGCTGGATGACCCGTCAGGCATGATCAATCCAGGACCGTTTTCCAGCTGGTCCGACCATTGGGAGCTGACACCGACAAATTTCGGCTGGCGCAGCGACTGGATCAGCACTCGAGCATTTTGCCTGGACCGGGACCGGTTGACACCGATTCTTCCGCTGGTTCCCTCCCATGAGCTGGGTCAAGCCCATCACGGAATTCTCATCAATGAGTTTCTGAGCGGAGTTTTCGCGTCGGAATGGTGGCACCGGACATGCGCCACCGATTCTTTCATCGGGCGACTGTTGCGCGGCATTCGGAACCGAGTCCTTCCCGGGGCACCTCCAGCACCGGAGGTGTTGTTCCAGGAAATGCTTCGCCGCACTGGTCTCAAGTCCGCATACCTCGGCGATGTCGATATGTGGATTGCCCACCCGGACACCAAACCCGCCGCATTCCTGGCAATTCTCGATCCGCTGCTCGCGGCGGTGACAAACGGCGACTTCCCTCCCGAGCAACGAGGGTGTGGCTCGTTACGGCTCGAAGCGTGGACAGCTTTCGTGAACCGATGAAGGCGCGCGTCCGGGTTTTTCTTCCGACCTACCGCCGCAATGATCTTTTGCCCAGAGCGCTGGCAAGTCTTCAGACGCAAACGATTGCAGACTGGGTGTGTGAGGTTCACAACGATGCGCCCGATGATCCAGAACCTGAGCGAATTGTCGCAGAACTTGGAGACGAACGTTTCGTCTTTACTCAACACGAAACCAACCTCGGTGGAACTGCGACCTTCAACCTTTTTTACGACGGTGCACCGGAACCGTTTACCAGCATCCTCGAGGACGACAACTGGTGGGAGCCCCGTTTTCTCGAAACGATGCTCGGCGCTGCCGACCACTATCCGGAGGCAACAATCTTTTGGTCGAATATGCGCATTTGGCAGGAACTATCCGACGGCTCATTTGCAGATACTGGCACGTGCGTCCGCGACATCGCAAATCGTCGCGATCCCCAACCGATGGATTTTGGAACTGCCGACCAAATCAATGGGCCGCTGCACTCGAACGGAGCGTGCCTGATTCGCTGCCGCGCTGGTCAGTCCTTCAAAATTCCCGCGGTTCCGCAAGCCGTGATCGAGATGTTTCGCGAACGCGTTTTCCCCTACCCGCTCATTTATATTCCGGAGCCGTTGGTCAACTTTTCGCGCACGCTCAAGTCGGAACGATCGAGCGATCCAACGGAATGGGCCGTCGTCCAGTCGTTACTCGCGGCCACCTTTTTAAAGCACGTTCGACCTTCCGATCCAGAGCTTGGAAATCTCCTGTCCATCGCCCGGGCACGCCGCCCGCCGGAGACCACTACACTTCTTTACGCCGGATTGATCGATCCTGCCTGTCGCCGGATTTGGGGGTTTACGACCGCTCAAGATTGGATCGTTCTGCTGCGAGGGCTCGTCCGACGCCCCGGTTTGGCCATGCGAATCCTGGGTGCGCGAGCCCGCCACTCGGACTGGTGGGATTTTCTGGACCGTCACACCGCCCGGCAAATTTCCATCCATGGCGCTCGCTAATCCGTTGCTTCGCCTGGTGACCGACTTCGTCAAATTGAGCCGTCTTTCGGAATTGTCCGTTCCCGTCATCGCGGGCCCGCTCAAGCCGGGCTGGTGGACGCTCTACCCCTTCACGTCCTACTGGCGGGGCACTCACGAACGCGACGTCGTAAGGGAGATCGAAGCGTGGCTTCCGAAAGCTGGTGAAAGCGCCTGGGACGTCGGTGCCCACTTTGGATTTTATACGGTCATTTTGGCGCGCCGGGTTGGAATCGGCGGCCAGGTTGCAGCATTCGAACCGGATACGTCCGCTTACCGTAAGCTCGAGCGCCACGTTCAGATCAATCACCTTGCTCACGTGCGGACCTTCCCTTTCGCGGCCAGCGCCGCCCCGGGAATTCGTTTTCTTTTTCAATCCGACGGCCGAGGCGCAGCCACCTCACACCTCGCGTATCCCGGTGAACACCATGACCTGACCACGCCTGGCTCCTGGATTCCGACCACCACCCTCGATGAACTGGTTAGCCGTAATATCATTCGCGAACCCGACTTTATCAAAATTGATGCCGAAGGACACGGTGGCCAGGTTTTGCAAGGGGCAGCCCGCGCCATATCCGCTCGGACACCAAAAATCTTCATGAGTTTCCATTGCCCGGAGGAAATCGACGTCGCGCGATCCCAATTGGGTGGAATGGGTTATCGGGGCATTTTTCCTGACGGTTCCGTAGCGGGGTGGGACCGTATCCATGGCCGTGAGGTTTTATTTCTCCCCGGCGAAAGCTAGAGATCCGGCTCATGGCGGAAAGTTATTCAGCCCGGGTGGTGGCAGATTTGAAACGACGCCCGGCCCCAGTCACCGCGCGATTGCTGCGCCACTGGCTCCGCACATTCGCGGCATCGCCGCGCAAGGAATGCGCGGTGCTTGACAGCGCGATTCGGAGCGGTTGCACGGCCGTCCCGGTGCCAGCGGTCTTGGTGCCACCACCTTACCGTTACGTCGATTATGGTGGCCCGTGGATCGAAGATTCATTCTTCCACTTTTATCTCGGTCGCCGGGAACAGACCGCGCTCCGCTACCTCCCGATTCGGTGGGCCGCCGTTTACCAAAACATCCAAACGATGAATTTTTTGCCTGCCGACGGCGACGCCGCGCTGGCAGCCATCGAACGGATTCTCCGCCGCGAACTCGATCCCTCCCAGCGGTATTTTACGATTCTCGATTACGACCACGCGATTTGGGACTGGCATCTTTTCCCGAAAAACGTCCTGGTTTTCAGCGCGGGTGGTGCCGGTGACGTGCCGATTCCGTGGCTCAAGGGCAGCCCGCCGCTGTCCAACCCGGAGAAGGATATTCGTGTGTCGTTCATGGGACGCCTCGACGGCGCGAGTGACGCTGGCGGCGTTCGCAGCCGGATGCACGCTGCGCTCAAGGATGACGCGCATTTCGGCTTCGGCCCCGAGTGGCGGGACGTGATGGCACGGTCCACCTTCTCCCTCAGTCCCCGTGGTCTTGGCCGAGCGTCCTACAGGCTTTACGAAGCCCTGAGTGTGAGTTCGATTCCGATCTACGTTTGGGATGACGTCGAATGGCTCCCGTATCGGGACGAACTCGATTGGGAGAATTTTTGCATCAGCGTAAACATCGACCGCGCCGCCGAGCTTCCTCAAATGATCGCAAACTGGGACGATGACCGGGTGACCCGCGCTCACGACACCATCGCCCGCCATTATGGTCGCTATTTTACCCTAGACGGTGTGTGCGAGCGCATTGTGGAAATGGCGAATCGATTCGCGGACCCGGGTCGTTTCGAAACTGCCATCGCCGAACGACGACTTTTTTGAAGATCACCGTCGCCAACCTTGCGCCAGCTCCCTTCGTGCAGCAGGTCGCCCTTGCGTTTCACGAAGGAAATCAACTCGCCGAGCTGTGGACAACGCTGGCTTTCCGACCGGGTGGCATTCTGGATCGATTCGGGGGGCGACGCTCGGTGACCCAGATTCCGTGGGATCGCGTACGCACGGTTCCTGCTCCTGAAATCGTCCGACTTCTTGCGGGAAAACTTCGCCGCGGCCGACTGTTCGAGGACCGGGTTTTCCACTGGATGCGGGATCGATTTGAAGCTGCGGTCAGCAAGCGGGCGCTCGACCAGTGCGATGTCATTTACGCTTACGAAACACAGTGCGAACATCTTTTCGCAGCGGCCCGCGAGCAGGGGGTAGCAACGATCCTCGATCTTCCGTCTCCGGAGCACGATTTTGTAGCCCGGCTGCTCGCGGACGAGCAGCGGAAATACCCGGCCTTCGAAGAAACCGAACCGGCAGCCTTACGCGAGCACCAAGCTCGGAGAACGGCAAGTCGTCTCCGGGAATGCGAGCTGGCAACGCTTATCGTCGCGAACTCCGAATTCACCAGACAAAGTTGGGTCGCAGCCGGCGTGCCGGAGGAAAAAATTCGGGTCCTGCACCTGGGCTCGCCGACACCAGTCCGTTCACCATCATTTCGTAATGATGGCGCCGTCCGTTTTATCTGGGCAGGCACGTTTGGAATGCGGAAGGGAGCGCATTATCTGATGGAGGCATGGCGCAAACTTGCTCCCGGCAAAGCCGCCGAATTTCACGTCTACGGATCCCAGGCGCTCCCCAGGGAACTCATCGCCGACCTTCCGGATAATATTTTCTTTCACGGGCCAATCTCACAGCGGGAACTCTTCGCGGAATATGAGCTCTCCGATCTTCTCGTCTTTCCGACACTGTGTGACGGATTTGGGCTGGTTGTGACGGAGGCCATGGCGCACGGATTACCGGTTCTCACGACGGATCGTGCGGGTGCCGCCGACTTCGTCACGCCCGGGACCAGCGGCCTGTTGGTGCGAGCGAGCGACGCGGAAGATCTCGCGCACCAACTTTCCTGGTGCCTCGACCACCCCGCGGAATTGCGGGGCATGCGTGAAGCCGCCGTCCGCGCCGTCGCTGACTGGCAATGGGGTCATTACCGGGAAAAATTGCGCGCAATCGTCTCGCCATCGCTGACCACAACCAATCGGTAGACCTCTCGAATGCGGTACGAATCCTTGACACTCTGGCGAGGCGTTGCGGCTTTGGCTGTGCTGCTGTTCCACGGTTTTGGTGCAACGTTTCACCAGCCGATCACCGGTTTGCTCGAGCCCGTCCGTGCCTCCTCCTCGTGGGGCTGGCTCGGAGTCGAATTGTTTTTTGTCATCAGCGGATTTTGCATTTTTTCACGCCTTGCGATCAGCGCACGGGCACGCGAATCCGCGGGCGGATTTTTTTGGGATCGGGCGCTGCGAGTCTTTCCGCTCTATTGGGCGGCACTCGCAGCCTCAATCGTCGTCGGATTAGCTGCCATGCCGCTGAATCGGACTCCGCTTTCAAACAATGTTCCCACCACGCTTCACCAATGGATCGCGGATATTTTTCTACTCCAGCCTTGGATCGGGGGAGGGTATTCCCTCTTCGTCGCCTGGAGTCTCGCTTACGAGATCAGTTTTTACGCTGTCTGCGCCCTCCTCCTCCTCACCGCCCGCCCCGAACGACCCTGGCAATTGCCCGTTATTGGCGGGGGCGTGCTTGTAATCGTGGCGTGGCTGACGCCGGGCAGTCATCCAGCAATTGGACCACTGCACGCTTGGCCGATGTTTTTCTGCGGAGGTCTGGTGTTCCTGTTCGCCGAGACTCGCAAAAATCAATCAGCGAAATTTCTGCCCGCTTTGGCGATCGTTGGAATTCTCGTCATCGGCGCAGGCAGCGCCTTGACTCCCTACGGCAGCAAGGTGGCCGGAATTGTCTCCGCCGGATTTGCGCTGCTGCTAGTCGTCTTGATGCCGTGGGACACACGAATCGCTTCGGCCCGTCTGCTCGCCCCGCTAATGGGAGCGGGGATTATTTCGTATTCGCTGTATCTGGTTCACGGTCCCGTGATCTCGCGTTTCAACAACCTGGGGATGCGATGGTTCCCGCCAGAAACTGATAGTTACGTTATTCTCTGGGTCAGCGTCATCACGATGTCCATCGCAGCGAGTTGGATTTTTCACCACCTCGCTGAACGACCGCTGGAAGTATGGCGGAGAAAGCTTGTAGCTAGACGCGTCCCGGCGCTGTCCCGATCCCAAGATATCGATATGGCCGGAAACAGTCCCAACTCGAACCAGATCACCCAGTAGATCCACCAGCCATGTACTTCATCAAGTGATGCAACCGTAATTTCCCCGTCGCATGGCAATATCATCACAAAACGCAACTTCAGTTACTGATGGGGAAGCCGTGATTGTCTCGGCAGCAGACGAAAAATTCTTTCCCGGGCTTCTCGTCACGCTGTGCAGCGTCGCGTGGTATGCAAATCGAAAACGTCGACTGCGCTTGGTCGTTTTCGATGGCGGTGTGTCAGACACCTCCTACGCTAAGCTAATTTCGCAGGTGGCAAGGATTCGCGCGGACGTGCAATTCGAGCGTCACAAGATTGCCGATTATGTAGCGGGCTACGCGGCACGAGATCGCCTGACGTCGATGACCTATGCAAGATTGTGGATCCCGGAACTCGTTAAGGCGTCCCGAGCCCTCTATTTGGACGCAGATGTGCTCGTTCTCAGCGACGTCGCTCCGCTTTTAGACCTCCAACTGGACGGATGCGTCGCGGCGGCGGCTCGAGATCCGGGAACTCGATTGATTGGGAGCGACTGCCCATGGATCGACAGCACCTCGGCACTTAGCCACGAGCCCTACTTCAATGCCGGGGTCCTGCTTTTTGACTTGGACGCATGGAGGCAGACAGCTCTTGCCGAGCGCACATTGAAACTGCTTTCTACGGATGGGGTACGGTGCTTTTGGGGAGATCAGACGGCACTCAACTACCTTTTGAGCGGACAGATACGTTTTGTTCCAGATCGTTGGAATTTCGCGACCGCTCGTTATGTACACCGGATCCAGCGGCCGGTAAATATCCTTCACTTCATGTGGCCCGTGAAGCCGTGGCTAGGATCTGCAGACAGCGACGCTTACGTGATCTGGAGAACATTTGCGGAACGTGTTGCTGGCTACGATTGCCTAACGATTCGTCATAGTCCTCGATCACGACTGAAAGCTTTCGTCCGTGATCTTTATCCTCCCCTGCGTCTGAAGTGGGAGAAATTGAAACAAGTCACTGGATTCGGTACGCCCGGCGAAGCGCGGCACTGGAAAAAACGAGCAATCCAAGCTGGGCTTCGCCGTCGATCTCATGGGGATTTCATCCGATGGCTCAAAGCGAGAGAGAAAGAGTGGGGCCAAAATGCATGACGCGAGGCTCGAACGGGAATCTTCATCTGGAAATGCATCGGATGACACCCCGGCCTTCTCCAGCAACTGTTTCGACCTGCTCCGCCTGCTGTTGGCGGGCATAGTTGTCTACAACCACGCGTATCCATTGGGGGGATTTGGCGAGGAGGATTTCAAGCGAATTGTTCGCGGACAAAGTGATGCCGGCACCGTCGGCGTAATCGGTTTTTTTGGCATTAGCGGCTATTTGATCTGCGCCAGTTATGAGCGCGTGAATCACGTCGGAATATTTCTCAAGCACCGCATTTGCCGCATCTTCCCGGCATTTTACGCCTGCCTCATTATCGTGGCTGCATTCTTCGCGCCCGCCATCTTCTTCCTGACGCGAGGCACGCTTGGCGAATTTCCGTTGTGGGGAAACGAGGGTGCCATCGACTACGTCTTCGCCAACATTTTTCTGCTGATGCGACAAAACGTGATCGGTGACGTTTTGCAGGGCCTGCCGGATACCCGGGCGATTAATGGCCCGCCGTGGACGTTGTTTCTCGAGTTCATGTGTTACCTCGGTGTGCTCCTCGCTGGCCTGCTGGGGCTACTCCGCACCGGGCGGGCTCATCTCCTGATCGTTACCGGAGTGGCGCTCACATTCCATGTCAGCCGCTGGGTCGTGCCCGACGTCACGTATCCAGGGCTGCCGACCTTCATCGCTCTGATCGATTTTTCGGGATTCCCGTGTGCTTTTTTGGTCGGTATGTGCTGCTGGGCTTACCGCGACTGCGTCACGCTGAACTGGCGAAATGCAATCATCACCGGGATGGTCTGCGCGGTTTTGTTAAAAGCCGGCGGTTGGAATGCTGCCGCTCCGGTCATCTTCACGTTGTTCATCCTGAACCTTGGTTACAGCTTTCGCCTCCGCCTCAAACACGACTTTTCCTACGGCCTCTACATTTACCACTGGCCGTGCCAGCTCCTGTTGGCGGCGATTCCTTTTTTCCGGCAATCCTTCGTGATTTTCCTGGTTTCTTCGGCACTGCTGACCATGGTTTTTGCTTTGCTCAGTTGGTTCGTGGTGGAACGACCGGCTTTGCGTTGGGCGCGGCAGTCACCCGCTCCGGCAGCCTGACACCGCTCCGCGCGATGAATCGGAGCGACTTCAAAATCTGCCTGATCTCGCCCTCCCACCCGTGCAGCAATCCGCGAATGGTCAAAGAGGCGGATATTTTATCGTCAGCGGGGTTCCCGGTTCATGTCGTTTGCAGCCGCTACATGCCGGCTTTGGACCCGTTTGATCGCGCCATTTTTGCGAACGCGGCGTGGAGTTACAGCGTTGTCGATCACACGTCGCGAGGGCGGCGATTGGTGCATGGTTTTTCGCGCCGCGTGGCAAGAAGCAGCGATGCCATCGCGAAAAAACTTCCGTTGCTGGCGCATCACCCACCGGCGCGGGATCTGTTGCCTGCCGCGACGGCGCTTCGCGCCCGACATTACGTCGGGCACGTACTGGCGGGCCTCCCGATTGCCGTTGCTGCGGCGAAAACCCGTCGGGTAAGTGCGGGGTTCGATGCCGAAGATTTCCATCGGGGAGAGATCGCGGACAGTCCCGAGAATCGCCGTGATTTGATCGCCCGCCGACAACTCGAACGCCTGATCGTGCGCTGCGTGGATCGCACCGCGGCCTCGCCGGGAATCGCCCGGGCCTATCGAGATGTGCTCGGCATACCGTTCGAAGTGATTTTGAACGTCTTCCCGCTCGCAATGGCACCAGCCCTGCCGCTCAATCACTCGTCTGACGACAAACCGGTCCGATTTTATTGGTTTTCGCAGACCATTGGAGAAGGCCGCGGACTGGAGAATTTTCTTGAGACGATTCGTCTGATCGAGAAACCGTGGCTGCTTCATCTCCGTGGTCACGGGGCGGAACGGATCCGTGAAAAGTTTGATCAGTTGGCACCAGGGCGCATTGTGTGGGAACCTCCAGCCGCGGCCGCTGAAATGGCCCGGCTTGCGGCCCCCTTTGACATCGGCCTTTCGCTGGAACGATCGGATCCCGTCAATCGTGACATCTGCCTCACCAACAAAATTTTCACCTATCTGCTTGCCGGTCTGCCCGTCATTCTGAGTCCAACCACGGCCCAAATCGAACTTGCCGAAAAGTTGGGGGAGGCCGCAATCGTGGTGGATTTTTCCGATCCGACGCAGGCCGCCAGTAAACTCAGCGATCTGGCGTTTACTCCGGAAAAACTCGCGCGCGCCAAAGCGGCCAGCTGGCACCTTGGCCAAACCATTTACAATTGGGATCACGAGGGCGGGAAGCGAATCCTTGCGATGGATCGACTCGCCCAGTCGCAAACTTGATGACGATGCGCATACTTCTGTCGGCCGACCCCGGCCTCACCGTACCACCGGAACATTATGGCGGCATTGAACGAATCGCCGCCGCCCTGTTGACCGCATATCGACGGCTCGGACACCAGACCTGTCTGGTCGCCACTGCAGAATCCACGGCGGAAGTCGACACGTTCATTCCCTGGCCGGAATCCGATCCTGCGGGACCCGCCGCCCATTTCCGGAACGCGCGCTGCCTCGCGCGGGCGGCGAAGATCTTTCGCCCGGACGTGATCCACAGCTTTTCGCGCCTGGCTTACCTGCTGCCCGTCCTGCCCAAGCGCGGGTTGAAGGTGATGTCGTATCAACGTGTCGTGGGAGCGCGGCAGGTCAGTCTGGCCAACCTGATCTCCCGGAAAACCCTGAAGTTTACAGGCTGCAGTGAATACATTTGCGGTCTCGGTCGGCAGGGTGGCGGTGACTGGCATGCCATTCACAACTTCGTCGAACTGGAAAAGTTTCCGTATCGTCCGGCCGTCGCCCCCGATGCGCCGCTGGTTTTTTTGAGTCGTGTCGAACGCATCAAAGGTGCCGACGTCGCCATCATGATCGCCCGGCAAGCCGGTCGGCGTCTCGTCATTGCGGGCAACCATGCCGACTCCGGCGACGAAGGCGACTACTGGAAAACAAACATCGCGCCCGAGATCGGGCATAACGGTGTGGAATACGTCGGGCCGGTAAACGACGCCCAGAAAGCGGAGTTGCTGGGCCAGGCCGCCGCCATGCTCGTACCGATTCAATGGGATGAGCCGTTCGGCATCGTCTTCGCGGAGGCCCTCGCTTGCGGCACTCCAGTCATCAGCAGCCCGCGCGGTGCGCTGCCCGAGATCGTCGAATCCGGAAGGAACGGATTTCTCGTGAATAGCGTGGCTGAAGGCGTCGAGGCCGTAGCCGCATTGTCCGACATTGACCGGAGCTATTGCCGGAGAACGGCGGAGGTAGCTTTCTCGGCCGACGTGATCGTTGCCAAATACCTGGCCCTTTACGCAGCCGGGCCGCGATGAAGCGTCTCCTCGTCGTTTCACCGCATTTTCCCCCGGTCAACGCACCCGACATGCAGCGGGTGCGCATGGCTCTGCCGCATTATCTCGCGGCGGGTTACGGTGTGACGGTGCTTGCGGCCGAGCCTGACGAGGGTGCGCAGGCGATTGAACCGGAACTGGCCGCTGCTTTGCCGCCGGGTGCGGAGATCATTCGCCTGACTCCCCTTCCCCTCCGCTGGACCCGGTGCATTGGACTTTCAACGCTCGGTTTGCGCTTCCTTCCCGCACTCTGGCGTGAAGGCAGTCGCCAGCTTGCAACCGGGCAATTCGACGCCGTCTTTTTTTCCAACACGCAATTCATCACGATGCCGCTTGGGCGCATCTGGCTCGCCCGATTCGGCTTGCCGTACGTGATCGATTTGCAGGATCCGTGGCTGAGCGATTTTTACGATCGTCCGGGAGCCCCGCCGCCGCCGGGAGGCTGGAAATACCGACTCTCGCACGCGTTGTCGTGGGCGCTCGAAGGGTGGACGTTGCGCCGCGCCGCCGCGGTCATGAGCGTTTCGCATGGCTACCTCGATACGCTTCGGAAGCGCTACCCATGGTTTGGAGACAAGAAAGCTGAGGTCATCCCGTTCGGCGTGTCGTTGGCTGATTTTGACGCGTCCGAAAAGATTTCTTTCCGCATTGAACCCGCGCCGGATGCTGCGATCAAAACCATCGTCTACACCGGCCGTCTGGGACCGGACATGCGGGGCCTGCTCGCGGTATTTTTCCGCGGCCTGGCGGGCTTGAAGCAACGAAACGTGCGAATGGAATTTTGGGGAACGAGTTACGCCGATAAAGCGCGGCAAAAGACCGTGGCGTGCGAAGTTGCCGACGAATGTGGCGTGAAAGACCTCGTGAAAGAACATCCCGGCCGCATCGCGTATCTCGAGACATTTGCCCGCCTGCGAGCCGCGGACGCCATTCTCCTGCTCGGCTCGGATGACCGCGACTATTCGCCGTCGAAAGTTTATCCCGTGCTCGCCTCGGGCCGCCCCGTGCTCGCCGTGGTGCCCGTGGGGAGCATCCTCGAGTCCGTCCTGGTCGCGGAAGAATTTCCCAACTTCCTGCGCGTGGCGGCAGACGGCACAACAACACCCGTCATCGCGGATTTTCTTGCACGCTGGGAAAATGAACCCGAGGCGTTCACACTCGCACCGGTTGCACGGACGCGTTTCCTCGCCCGTCACGAAGCGGGCGTGGTCGCCCAACGCCATTTGAAGTTGATCTTTGGCACCTCATGAAGATCGGTTTTCTGATGGGATATTTCCTGCCGGTGCCTGCCGTACAAGGTGGTGCGATGGAAAAAACGGCCGCGCACCTCGCGTCCCAACTCGCCGCACGGGGAAACGACGTCGGCATCATTTCACGGACGTGGCCGGGATTCCCAGATCGAGAAACACTCGATGGAGTCACGCACCTCAGGCGGCCAGGATTTCCCCATTCGCGCTCGCTGGCCCGCAATTTGATATTCGATGCGCTCTGGTGCGCGCGCACTCTCCGGGCAAGCCGCGCATTCGACGTCCTGGTGACCAATTCGGTTCTGGCTCCGATTCTTTTCCCGCGATTGCTGGGATCGCGGACTTCAATCGTGCCGTGGATTGCACGAATGCCCAAAGGTCAAACCCGCTTTTACGGTGGAGCGACCTCCGTGGTGGCGGTGAGCGGAGCCGTAAAACGACGGCTTCTGGCGGAAAATGACGCCCTTGCGGAAAAGATCCTCACCATTCCGCTTTCGATCGATTGGCACCGATTTGCGCAGGCTCCAAGAAAACCCGATTCAAAGCGGACCGTCATCGGCTACACCGGACGGATTCATCCTCTCAAAGGCCTGGATTTACTGCTCGAAGCGGCGGCATTGATCACCGAACGCAGTCCCGATCTGCCGCCATGGGAGTTACGACTTTTTGGTCCGGAAACTGTTGTCCAAGGTGGCGCGGGCCCCGACTACCGTGCTGCGCTGCAGGCACGCTGGGGCGGAGCCCTCGGAGATCGCTTGCACTGGGGAGGATTTCTCGGCGACCCGGATCAGCTCGCAGCGGCCTGCTCGCAAATGGACATCTTCTGTTACCCGAGCCTGGACGAAACGGGCGAAACATTTGGCGTGGCAGCGGCTGAAGCGATGGCAGCCGGATGCGCGCCGGTGGTTTCGTCACTGGATTGCTTCACGGACTTTATCGCGCACGGCCAGAACGGACGGCGTTTCGACCATCGCGCCGCCAATGCCGCCGCCCTCCTCGCCGAGGCTCTGGAGGAACTCCTCGGCAACAAGGAACTCACCCAGCAAACTGGTTCTGCCGCACAACGTGATGTTCGCAGGCTCGATCACCCGGAAGTTGCCGGAGTTTGGTGCGTCGCCATGGAGAAAGTTTTCGAATCCCGCCAATGACTCCCGCGTCGCGAAAAAGCCGGAATTCGACTGTCCCGGTTCCGAATTTATCCAGCCCGGAGCCAGCACGGACGGAGAGCGAAGCGGCCCCGAAGAAAGGGAACCCGCTTGCGATTACGGCTTACCTTGCATTGCTGGCCCTGGTGGCTTTCGCGATCCGGGAAGGGTCCCAAGGCAATCCTTCGGGGGCAATCGCCGGCACTCTCGTCATCATTGCCTCGTTTTTCCCTGGCTTTCTGTGGGCCATCGGGAAAGCGAAGGGATTTCCCATTTTCCCAATTTTTGCCGCCCCGTATGCCATCAACTACGGGATCCATTTCATGACCAACGATGCGATTCTCGCAGCCACCCCACCGGCCGAACTCCTCGCATCGGGAATTCAAATCACTGGATTTCTCCTGCTTGCAACCGCCGTCTGGTACTCTCTGGTGTCGAAACCTCCCAGTGCCACGGAAGTTCAAGCGCGGGTGATTCATGGCAATCGCGCCATTGCCGTCCTGTTCGCATTTCTCGCCGCCTTTTCATTCTTCTACGTCGCAAATGCCGCCGGTTGGATTTGGGAGTGGGGCCTCGGTCGCTTTTATTCCATCCTCCGGGCGTTCACTGGGGCCTTTGGCGCTCTGAGTACGTTTGCTCTCGCTTACCTGATCGGCAAAGGCGAATTGCCGAAACCTCAGCGTATCCTCTTCGCCGTGATACTGACTTGCGGCCTGATGGGCATGTCCTCCGGGTTTCTGCTCTTTCAGGCATTCGGAGTCTGGCTGCTCACGATTGTCGGATACATTCTCGGCGGGAAACGAATGCCATGGGTCGTGATCGGCGTGTCCATCCTCATTTTCTCAACGCTTCACGTCGGCAAATACGGGATGCGTCACAAATACTGGTCTTTGGGTGACCCGACCTACGCTGCGGGTGTGAAACCGTGGCAATACCCGGCTTTCTACGGTGAATGGGTGGCATTCGGATTGTCCGGGACCAAAGACGAGGCCGGCGAGGAATCGGCATCGCCCGACATGCTCGAGCGCTCGAGCCTGCTTCAAATGTATCTGATGGCGAAATCGCTCAGTCCGCTTTACGGCCATCTCAACGGAGCAACCTACGCAAAAATTCCCGAATTGGTGATCCCGAGGATGCTGGTTGAAAATCGCACAACGCCGACCCGCGTGAATGCCTTGATCACCCTGCATTACCGAATGCTGACACCCGAAGAATCGGAGCACACGAGTGTGGCATGGGGATTATTCAACGAAGGTTATGCGAACTTCGGGTTTCCAGGCCTCGCTGGACTTGCCATTTTCCTCGGGGGCTTTGCTGGCCTCGCGGGAAGGTGGTCGATGGGCTATCCCGTCGTCTCGTTCCGCGGACTCATGGCCATCATGTTGATGAATCTGGCGGCAGGATTCGATTCCAGTTCCGGCACTTTGGTCGCCAGCATGTTCCAATCGACTGTGGCCATCGTCGGGCTTTCGGTGGTCATCATGCAAACACGACAAATTTCGCTCGCGGGCGCAACCGTTCCGGCGCGGGAATTCAACGAGGTTCTCCGGAAGCCGGTTCTTCGCAGAAAATCCCGCATCACTCCCGTCTCGTAGTGCGCAAACTTGCCGTCATTTCGTCGCACCCTATCCAGTATTATGCACCCTGGTTTCGTGTCCTGTCGGAATCAACCGATCTCGATCTCCGGGTTTTTTACCTTTGGGACTTTGGTATCAAAGCGACCGCGGAACCTGAGTTCGGCGTGCCGATCCAGTGGGATCTCGATCTACTGGATGGTTACGATTCGGAATTTGTTCCCAACGTTTCGTCCAACCCGGGCACGTCCGGATTTTTCGGCCTGCGAAACCCGGAATTGCTCCGTCGGGTTTTGGCCTGGCGGCCCGATGCGGTCCTTTTGATCGGCTACAACCATGCCAGCATGCTCGACTTCATTCTGCGCTGGCCGACAAAAAATGCGCCCCTCCTTTTCCGGGGAGACTCCCATCGGCTTGGAACGACGGCCACCGGCTGGAAGGAACGCATTCGCCGTGCGTTGCTCTCCACGATTTTTCGGCGATTTGCCGGTTTCCTCGCGGTGGGCAAGGCAAACGCGAACTATTTTCACTGGCACGGGGTTCCCGAATCGCGAATTTTTTCCGCACCCCACGCGGTCGACAACGATCGCTTTCAAAAAGCGGCCACCCCTGAAGGCGGCGCACGATTTCGCCGGGAAATGGAGATCAGCGACGACGTGACGCTCATCCTGTTCGTCGGAAAACTCGTCGAAAAGAAACGCCCGCACGATTTACTCGAAGCATTTCTTCGATTGGCCGACCAAAACACTGTGCTCGTCTACGCAGGCGAAGGCCCGATGCGCGAAGAACTCCAAAACCGTGCCGCAAGCTCCGAAATGAAGGTCTGTTTTGCAGGGTTTCGAAACCAGACCGAGCTGCCCGCGATTTACGCGGCCGCCGACGTTCTCGTGCTTCCAAGCGAGGGCCGATGGGAAACCTGGGGATTGGTTGTCAATGAAGCCATGGCTTGTGGTGTACCCTGTATCGTCAGTTCACACGTCGGCTGCGCCGCCGATCTCGTTCTCCCCGGAAAGACCGGCTGGATTTTTCCGGCCACCGATGTTGCGGCCCTCGCCGAGTGCCTACGCGACGCAGTGACCGATCCGGAACGACGCAAAGAGAAGGGACACGCCTCGGCATCGCACGTGCTGCTTGAATATAATTATCAACGAGCTTGCGAAGGTGTGGTCGAAGCCCTCAAAGGTGTCATCCGAACATGACGATCCATCTCTGGGTCCCCGGAATTCGCCCGATCGAAGGAGGGATCCAAGCTTACTCACTCCAGGTTTATCAAACGCTTGCTCGAAATCATGACGTTACGATGGTCATTCGAAATGATGACACCATCGCAACTGACGTTCGGAACGCTCATACGGCCGGGAGATTCCCTGCACTGTTTCGCACGGTCGCGTTTAGTGTGCTGGCGCTGATCCTCGCCCTCAGAAAGCGACCCGACGCTCTTTTTCTAACGCACCTTCACTTTTCGCCTCTTGCTCGATGGGTCAAAAAACTCACGGGTTGCCGGGTTTACGTCTGTGTTCACGGAGTCGAAGGCTGGGGCATTACCGATCCGTCGAAGATCGCTGGATTGCGCGCTGCGGACAAAGTGCTGCCTCACAGTGACTGGACCAAAGAGTGTATGCTTAAGGAGGTCGGGGTCGCTCCAGATCGCATTTTCATGATGGAATGCACCGCCGACGAAGAGCGGTTCCGCCCGGGTCCGAAACCGGAAGCCCTCGCTGCGTCGCATCACCTCCCTCCTGACGCCAAGGTTCTTTTGAGCGTCGGGCGTCTCGTTTTGACCGACCGCTACAAAAGTTTTGATCGCATCATTGAAATTTTCGACCGCGTCGTCGCGGAAATCCCCAATGCTTACTACGTCCTTGTCGGCGACGGAGACGACCGTGCCCGTCTTGAGAAACTTCGCGCTGCCTCACCCGTCCGCGACCGCATCATCTTCGCCGGGCGTGCTCCGGCGGAACAGCTTGCTGATTATTATCGGCTTGGCGACGTCTTCGCCATGCCGAGCACCGGCGAGGGTTTTGGCATCGTTTACGTCGAAGCCCTGCTGACTGGCAAACCCGTGATCGCAGCGCCCACGGGCGGGGCCCGTGACACGGTGAAAAATGGTTCGCTGGGCCTGGTTGTGGATCCGGATCAGCCCGCCGAGCTAACCGAAACGATCATTCGCCTCCTCGCCCCTCGCGACATCGAACCCAAAATGATCGATCCCGACTGGCTGCGCGGCCAGGCAATCAAACACTACGGAATCGAAAATTTCGCCGCAAAATTGGATTTGCTCCTGCGAACGTCCGCCAATTGACTCTTCCCGCTCGAAACGTCATCCCCCACTCTTTCTGTCACGACCAAAATCCATTCACTTGTGGGCTCCCAGCCTTGATCCCATTGACGGGGGGATCCAGGCCTACTCGCTCGAAGTCGCCAACGGCCTCACCGCGCTCGGTTATCGCGTTCAGCCTGTCCTGCGGACCCGTTCCGTTCTGCGCTTCTCTGCTGAGGCGTGCCTGCTTCCGGCGACCCGGCGCCCCGATTTGATCTTCAGCGCTCACCTGCATTTTTCACCTCTTTGTCACCTCCTGCACCGCACGTTGGGCATCCCGTACGTCGTCACGCTCCACGGGATCGAAGCATGGAAAAAGTTTTCGCGGCGCCACTGCGAGGCCCTTGCCGAAGCCGACCGCGTCCTACCCGTCAGCGAATTCACCCTCACCCGCGCCCGGGAATGCCTCGCGCCAACCACCGCGAATTTTTCTCTGCTCTACAACACGTTCGACGACGAGCGATTCTCGATCGGAGCAAAAAATCCAGCGTTGCTTGCGCGGCACGGGCTGGCGATGGAGGACCGCGTCATTCTTACCGTTGGGCGCCTGCTTGCCTCCGATGCGTACAAAGGACAGGACCGGGTCATCGAGTGCCTTCCCGCAATTCTCGAACGCGTGCCAGGCGCGAAATTTCTGATCGTCGGCGATGGCACCGACCGCGCACGACTTGAAAAATTGGTTCACGACACAGGGGTCGCCGATTCCGTCGTTTTTGCGGGACGTGTTCCGATGGAGGAACTCGCTGACTATTACCGACTGGGCGATGTGTTTGCGATGCCCAGTAAAGGCGAAGGTTTTGGCATCGTGTATCTCGAGGCACTCGCGTGCGGAGTACCGGTGATCGGTGGAGCTGGTGACGGTGCGCGCGACGCTCTCAAAGGCGGGCTGCTGGGACTGCTCGTGAATCCCGACAATCTCACCGACGTGGGCTCCGCCATCGTTCGCTGCCTCGAGCGCGATCCTTCGATCCCCTTCGGCGGAGATCCTGCGCTTCTGCGACAGGCCGCACTGGACCAGTATGGTCGCGCTGCGTTTCGTGCTCAGCTCGGTAGCCTCGTGGAGTCCGTTCTCGCGAGTTCCAATCGATGAAAATCCTTCACGTCGTGGACTCTCTCAATGCAGGCACTGGCGGTGTCGCCATGGCCGTCTCGCGGCTGGCCGACGCTCAGGCTGCTCTCGGCATCGACGTGACGGTCCTCGCCCATGATTACGCTGAACTCGGCGACGTCTGGCGGCCCACCACTGCGCGAAGCGTGCTGGCTCCAGCCCGAAGAATGCCTTTCCGCCTTGGAGCGCGATCCCGAACGTTTCGACCTCTGCTCGCGCGCGAAACCGCCGCCTCCTCGGTGGTGCACATCCACGGCTGCTGGCTACCCACCAATCTTTACGCCGCCCGTGCCGCGCATCGCTCGCGTGTCCCAACCGTCATATCGCCACGCGGCATGCTCGAACCTTGGTCTCTCGGCCACCGCGCCCTTCGTAAACGCCTCATCTGGCAACTCTGGGAACGCAACAATCTCAATGCGGCGGCTGGCTTGCACGCCACCGCCGCAGCAGAAACTGGGACGTTTCGCACCCTTGGGCTGACCAGGCCCATCGCGCAAATTCCCGACGCAGTGGACATACCTGAAGAACCCGGAGACCGAGCGATCCTCGAGCGGCGCTTTCCATCCCTCGTCGGACAAAAATGGCTGCTTTTTCTATCCAGGCTGCACAAAAAAAAGGGCATCGAGATGTTGCTTGGCGCGTGGTCCCGGCTTCAAAACGAAGCCCAAGGTTGGCATCTGATCATCGCCGGGACCGCGATGGATGGCGAGCAGGGACATTACGAAACGCTTGCCGGCACTCTCGGAGCTGGCGGACGCACAACGTTCGTCGGCCATCTTGAAGGCGAGGAAAAAGCCTCCGCGTACGCCGGCTGTGAAATCTTTGTTCTGCCCACATATTCTGAAAACTTCGGCATCGTCGTGGCTGAAGCGTTGGCCGCATCCCGCCCCGTCATCACGACCACGGGCACGCCATGGGAAATCATCGCGAAAACCGGCTGCGGGTGGTGGATTACCCCCGACGAAGCCGCCCTCGAAGAATGCCTGCGCGACGCCCTGAACCGCGATCCCGATCATCTGCGTGCGATGGGAGCCATCGGGACAACCTTGATGGCTGAGCATTTCTCCTGGCCCGCCGGAGCGCGGCAGCTCGCGAGTTTTTACAGCTGGATCCTCGGCCAGGGTGCCGCGCCGGATTTCGTTCACCTCGCATGAACCTCGCGATCATCACCCCACTCATCCTCGCTTATAATGAAGAGGAAAACATCGACCGGTGTCTGGAAGCGCTCGCGTGGGCAACTCAGATTATTGTGGTCGATAGCTTCAGCACCGACCGCACCCTGGAAATTTGCGCCCGGTTTCCGAAAGTTCGGGTGATCCAACGCGCATTCGACACGGCAGCTCAGCAAGGCAACTTCGGTCTCGAACACGTCACGACCGAGTGGGTTCTGTCGATGGATTCCGACTATATCTCGACCGACGCTGTTGTGGCGGAAATCTCCGCCATGGATCCCTCGTCCTCGATAAACGGCTACTGGGCTCCATTTACATACTGCGTTTTCGGCAAGTCACTCCGCGGCACCCTGTATCCGCCGCGGAAGGTTCTCTACCGCCGCGCTGAAGCGACGTATCACGACGACGGTCACACCCAGAGGGTCTCGGTGACTGGCGGCGAATCAAACCTCACCTCGCCACTGCTGCACGACGATCGAAAGCCGATCAGCCGCTGGTTCAATTCCCAGTCTCGATATGCCCGGCTGGAAGCCGTCAAACTTCTCGCCGCCGATCCCGCCAGCCTGCGACCTCAGGAGCGCATTCGCCGTCTCCGATGGGCAGCTCCTTTACTTTCGCTCGTGTGGTGCCTCGTGGTTCGGGGGTGCATTCTCGACGGTCGCGCCGGCATTTATTACGCTTTCCAGCGCGTTCTGGCTGAGCTGATGCTCAGTGTGTCCCTGCTGGATGACGACCTGCGACGATCACCTGATGCCCATGAGACTTGATTCCTATCGATCCGACTTCAACCGTGGCGCAAGTGCCAACAAAGAAACCGCCTGGATGTTCGTCCGGGCGGTCTTTTTTTTGACTCCGCTCCACCTGCCTGGAAAAACTCGAGCCCGGCTCCTTCGCACCTTCGGAGCAAAAATCGGTGTTCGGTCCGCGATCAAGTATGGCGTCGATATCTCGTTCCCATGGCGCGTGACCATGGGGGATGACGTTTGGATTGGCGACCGCGCCCGCATCCTCTCCCTCGCACCGGTGTCAATTGGCTCGAGCGTCTGCATCTCGCAGGAGGCCTATCTATGCACTGGTTCCCACGACCACCGAAAATCGACATTCGACCTGATTACCGCGCCGATCACTATTGGCGATTCCGTATGGATCGCCGCCCGCGCTTTTGTCTGCCCCGGGGTCACCATCGGGTCAGGCTCCGTGATCGGAGCATGTTCTGTGGTCACCCGGGACATTCCCGCTGGCGTGTTCGCGTCGGGAAATCCGGCCCGCGTTATCCGCGAATGCCCACCCCCTGTTAGCTAACGC
>JBGTDR010000235.1:0-16687 GCA_041748215.1 Chthoniobacterales bacterium | reverse complement strand
GCCGTCGAGGGTGAGGCGGGAGACTTTGCAATACCAGCCGTCGAGTCGCCAAAGGTCGCCGCCGGTCGGGCCGTCGTAGAGGATCTTGGTGGTCGCGGGGTCTTCGCCGATGATGGAGAAACCGAGGTAGTCGTTGTGGTCGATGCGCTGGGTGTTCACCAGCGTCGAGGTGACGCGGTAGGTGCCGGCGGGCAGGTAGAGGACGGACCAGCCGTTGTTGCGCGCAAGGCGGAGATCGAGGAGCGCGGCGTTGAGCGCGGCGGTGTCGTCGGCCACGCCGTCGCCGACCGCGCCGTAGTGGGTCTTGACGTTGCGCCAGCTCGGGAAGGGGCCGACGAATTCCTCGTTGGAAGCATCGGGAAGAATGACTGGTGCGGCGTGTATCGGGAAAGTGAGGAACAGCGTCGCAAACGCAATGAGGAGAACGCGGCAGTGCGCGGAAGCAGTTGCACTACCGAGAAGACTGGGGGTCGATCGCTTGGTTGCATTCATGATCGAAATCGGATCGCGGTCAGCCGAAGAACTCATCATGTAGCCTCAGAGGCCTTCGCGACTCCACGGTTAAGCATTATGATCCGGGTGTGAGTCGAGCATGGACGGCAGTCTTGACATTCATTCACATGCCTGAATTTGAGATCTGTTTGGCATCCGGGTCGAATAGACGGCTTTCCTGACGGAGAATCCACGGACCGGCACTGTCATTCTGCGCGGTGCCGCGGGCACCGCATCCGGTTTTTTCCCGCGCGTATGAGTGGGGAAGGTTTCAGCCGGAACTGAGTAGCGGGAATTCGCGGCGTGATCAGAATCAATCCGGCCGATGGCGGGAAGTGTTGCCCGTTAATTCTGGTAAGCACCGAGGGTGAGGTTACTGACGGGGCGGGGCTGTCCGACGTAGTCGATGCACGGCGTGAACAATTCCCAGCGACCGGCACCGAGGGCCGGGCTGTCGGATTTCACGCGGAAGTCGGCGGTCTCGGGGTCGATGCCGGGATTCACGAATTGCGGGTCAGAAACCAGATCGTTGACGCCATCGATGTTTGGCATGGCACCACCCCAATAGAGGTTGTTCGTGCGAACGATGCGGTCTGTGCCGCGGTCGATCCGGTTGACCATCCACGCGTCGAGCGGGCTGGTGGTCTGAGCGACGATGATGTTGTTGATCAGGCGCACGTCACGACAACGCTCCAGACCGATCTCGCCCCACGGAAGCACGGTGCCATTGTGGTAAAGCGTGTTGTTGACGAGATCCATGCGGTGATTGCCCCACATCTGGATGCCGCCCGCGCCATTGTTGAAGATGAGATTATTCTGCACCAGCGTGCGTCCGGCGTAGACACCGACTGTGCCCGGGCTCCCGGCGTTGTCGTCCAGGAGGATGCCATTGCCATTCCAAAACTCGGTTTTCTCCGCGTCGCCACCGGGTTCATTTTTCAGCGTGAGGCGGTTGCCACTCACCTCATTGCCCGCGATCAGCATTTTCGTGATGTTTTCGGTGGGATCGAAATTCGCGAACCCCATCACGACGAGGCCGGAGGGAACGTATCCGACGCTGAGCCAGCAGTTGTTGCGGATCCGGTTGTTTTCGACGTAGAGCCAGTCGGCGTATTCGGCGTACAGGCCGTCGCCGGTGACGTAATCGATCAGATTGTCGGCGATGCGAATGTGATGCACGATTTCGTGTTCGCCACGTTCGGGGACCTTGGGCAGGCGACGCCCGAAAATGAACACGCCGCGCGAGTGGGTGTTTCGCGTCCATCGACCGACTTCATCGGCGTATTTTTCCCTGGCGACGTCGGCGTCACCCCGCAGGTGAAACCCGCGAACCTCGATGTAGGCACGGCGGTCTTCGGGTTTGGCGAGAGCGGTGCCGCCGAGGGCGATGCGAACCGCGGGCTGGCCTCCGGCGGAAAGCTGAGGTGTGTGTCCGGGATAATTTTTCAAGGAGATCCAGGCGGCAGGCGTCCCGGAGCGTTTGAAGTCGGCAACGGGCGTGTGATCCGGCTGGCCGGGCGGTTTGCCGTAGGTGCCGTTCATCACAACAATGATGTCTCCGGGTTCCGCGGCATCGAGGGCGCGCTGGGGATTGGCAAAGGCGGTGGCCTCCGTGCGTCCGTCGGCTGTGTCGTCGCCGTCGGCCGCCACGTAAAAGGCGGGCCGGGCGTATTGCACATTGTCGAGGCACAGGCGATGGCGAGTGAAGGCAGGCCAGCCGGCTTCGCTGGTGAGCACGAACGAAAACTCCACGAACGGTGCCGTCGGGTCGAAGGTTCCTTCGCCGCTCGGTTTCATGTTTACGAGGTCGAGCGCGTAACGCTGGTAAAAGTCAGCCGCGGCCGGGTGGATGAACGTCTCAACGGCCCCGGTGCGATTTTTTTCCGCGTCGAGGGAGGTGACGACGACCTTGATCGGCAGTGCGCGCGACGCAGTCAGGCTGAATGCCAGCGTGAGTTTGGCGGCGTCACCCTCGGAATTTTGAACCGCGAGGGGACCACTCGTGAGGGCGGAGGTCCAGCCGTCCCGCTCACCTTCGACACTCACAAGCATCAGGCCACCGGAAACCTCCGCACTGCCGGGAGTGTCGACGGTTCCGTATTCGCCTGCCCAGACTCCAAACGCGCCCGGAGCCGGGTCGGAAAGCACGGGCCACGGGGTGGTTCCCTCGAAATCGAATTTCAGCAGCGTGCCGCTGCCTGGCGCGGGCTGGGCGAGTGCGGACGTCGCAAGGAGGACGCCGAGAACGGCGTGGATTGGGCCGGCGGGAATCGTCATGCGAGGTCGACGAAGCGGGTGATTTATTTCTGGAAAGCTCCGCGGTCGGGCGGACCCAGAGCGGGACGCGGAGCGCCGTCGACATCGTGGGTCGGGGCAAAAATTTCCCAACGCCCGGAGCCGAGCGCGGGACTGTCCGCCTGGAGGCGGAAATCGGCCGTGGCGGCGTCGGTCGTCGCGTTCACGAATTTCGGGTCGGCCACGATGTCGCCGGATCCGGCGATGTTGGGTTCCGCGCCGCCCCAGTAGAGGTTGTTCGCGCGGAAAATCTGATCGGTGCCGCGGTCGGGGCGGTTGACCATCCACGAGTCCAGCGGTCGATCGGGCTGGGCGACGATGATGTTATTGATGAGGCGCACGTCTCGGGTGCGTTCGAAGCCGATCTGGCCCCACTTCAGCTCGGGCGTCGCGCCATTGTGGTAAACCGTGTTGTTCACAACATCCATGCGGTGGTTGCCCCACATCTGGATGCCGCCGCCGCCGTTGTTGAAGACGACGTTATTTGCCACGAGCGTTCGGCCGCGGTAGGCGCCGGTTTTGGCCGGGCTCTCGGCGTTGGCGTCGAGCAGCATGCCGTTGCCGTTGAAAAAACCGGTCTTCGGTTTGTCCCGGCCATACGGGTGGTTCATTACATAGAGCCGATTGCCGCTCACCCGATTGCCCTCGATGAGCATCTTGGTGACGTTGTCGACCTCGTCGAAGTTCGCGAATCCCATCACGGCGAGGCCCGCCGGAGCGTAGCCAACCGTGGTCCAGCAGTTGTCCTTGATGACGTTGTCCTCGACGTAAAACCAGTCGACGTATTCGGCGTAGATGCCGTCGGAGGTGCAAAATTCCACGACGTTGTCGGCGAGGCGGACGTGGTGGATGCGTTCGCCCGGTCGGCGTTCGGCGGGGTAACCGGCCTTCCGGCCGTTCACGACGATGCCCTGCATGCTCGTGTTCGGCGTGGACTTGCCAATCTCCTCGGGAAATTTTTCGCGGGCGGTGTCGCCGTTGCCGCGCACGTGCAGACCGCGCACCTCAATGTAACCGAGCGCCATCTCCTCGTTCGGGCTGCCCCAACGGGGCGACGAAATGTTCACCGCGTTTTGCCCGTGAGCGGAAAGCACCGGCGAGTGCTCGGGGAAATTTTTTAACGTGATCCAGCCGGAGGGTTCGCCGGAACGCACAAAGCGGGCGACCGGGGTGCGCTCGGGCGAATCGGCGGGCCGGTCGTAGGTGCCGTTTTTCAGCACGATGATGTCGCCGGGCAACGCGGCCTCGATGGCCTTTTGCGGCGTGGCCAGCGAGGTGGTTTCGGTGCGGCCGTCACGGGTGTCGTCGCCGTCGGGGGAAACGTAGAAGGCGGGTTTGGCGTAATGGACGTTGTCGAGCTGCAGGCGGTGGCGCGTCATCGCGGGCGAGCCCAGCGCGCTGCCAATCGAAAAACTCAACCGCAAAAACGGCGCGGTGGGATCGAACGTGCCTTCGCCGCTGGGTTTCATCGTGGCGAGGTCGAGCGCGTAACGTTGGTAAAAATCGGCGGCGGCGGGGTGGATGGAAGTTTCCAACGCGCCGGTGGGTTGTTTCGCCGCATCCAGGGACTCGATGCGCACCATGACCGGCCACGGACGGCTCGCGGAAAGACTGAAAGCGAGCGTGAGCTGGCCCAGATCGGTCTGGGAATTTTTCACAGCGAGCGGCTCGCTCTGGATCGCGGCCGTCCACCCGTCGCGGGCTCCGGCGTCCTGCACGAGCATCAGACCGCTCGACCCCTCGGTGGTGCCTTCGACGTCGATCGTGCCAAACGGCCCCGCGGTCACGCCCACCGCTCCCGGTCGGAGGTCCGGCGGCAGCACCCAGCCCGCAGTGTCGTCAAAATTTGTCCGCAGCAGTGTGCCGGTGGATTCCGGTGATTGCGAAAAAACGACCGGGCTGCTTGCGAGCAGGTAAAACCAAAAAATGAACCGGATGAGGGATGGGGATTTCACGTGGGTATGGCGATGGATTGAAAACTTGAAAGCGTTCGGAAAATTAAACGCCTACGGGTTGGTGACGCGCAGACGCAGGAACCGGCGATCCGCAGATAGCGGGGCCGTGTCGGTAACGGTGACGATTTCGCCGACCGTTCCTGGATTGGTGGCGACGGCACCCCAGGGCCCACCGGCACTATCACTGCCTTCGACGACGTAGGTGATGCCGGTGCGTGCGCGCAGGAAGGTCAGGGTGAGTCGGCCTTGAGAGTCGCGGCTCGAACGGGGAGCGTCGGCCACGGCCGGGACGTGCGGATCGGTGTCGAGGGCGTATTCGAGGATGTTCGGGAGCGTGTCGCCATCGGGATCGGCGAGGTCGCCCCAGACAGAACTTTCAAGGCTGGCGTTGGCGAGCGTGCCCGGAGTGAAGTGGAGCGTTCGCCATTGCGCCACCGAAGTGACCGGAGCAGTCATCTCAACCGAATCGAGCGAGAGGGCGAGATCGTCGGCCGCCGAATTTTGCAACAGCGCGAGGGCGAAATTGCCGCCGGCGGAAAAACTTCCCGTGCGGAAACCGAGATTCGAAACTTTCACGGTCCGCGTCCCGTCACTGATGTGCACATCGTAGGTCCCGTGGGTTTTTCCGTTGGTCGAGCCCGCGCCAGCACCGGCGTAAAGGTCGATCGTGAAGGAATACGTCAAGCCCGGTTCGAGAATCATGCCGGAGCCCACGAAGCGGGCGAAATCGAACCCGTTGGCGACGCCAGGATCGCCATTAAATAGAATCCACTCGCGTGGGGCAAACGGCGTGCCGCCGGGAGGCGCTCCGCTCGTGCGAATGTAAAACGTCGAGTTGCCGCCCGAATCGACCGACGACGTGTTGGTGGACGAGATCAGGATCTGGTCGCCGTCTGAATTGAAGACGGCGGCACTGGAATCGAGGCGGAGGTCGAAACTGATGCGCGAGAATTCCGTGAACGGGCGCGTGGCGCTCGACCACGAGCGGAAAATGCCGACCTGGGGAGAATTTCCGCTGCCTCCCGTGCGGGTGATCCGCAGGGCCGGTCCGGTGCCGGTGCGCAGCGATGGCGATTCCGTGATTGTGCCGCTGACGTTGCTCGTTGTCTGCCATCCGCCCGTCCAACCGTCGCCGGATGTGCCGGGAAATTGCTGCGGCGATCCCGTTCCGGCTCCATCAATGAACGTGGCGCGGACGACGCCGGCCGGCGCCGCGGATTCGCCGGGGTCCGGCACGTCCACGGTCGATGGGGCGTTGACGAAGGTCGTGCCGTTCAGGCTGAACTGCACGGTTTGCGCACCGCCCGGCGTGGAAGGCGCAGTGAACGTCGCCGCGACGGTGTGATTGGTGAAATCGTAGCTGAGCGCAAAGTCGTTGCTGGCCGCCGCTGCGCCCACCTTGATCTGAAACGCTTCCGGCAGCGTGCGCCCCACGGGCAATCCAGAGATCACAAATCGCACGGTCCCGCTGGAAACCTGCGGCGTCACCGTAAGCCCGGCGAGATCCTGAGCCCGGACCTGCGCACCGGGAATGAACGGACGTTTCCCGAATTCGAGCGCGCCGATGTCGGGGGCGGTGCCGATGAATCCGTCGGTGATGCCGGGAATTACAGTGCCGGTGTTGATGGCTTGGGAAGCCGCGGCGAGTGCGTAACCAAAAGGCGGACTGGACGGAGCGGTCCAGCCTGGGGAGCCCTGGCGGTTATCGAGGTGAGGTGGGGTGGGGTTGTTGGGGAATGAGCGGTTCGGGAATACGTTGTTGCGCAGAATGAGGTCGGAATAGAAGAGCTGACCCTGGGCGATGCTTCCGCTGCTGTTCATGTTGATGCCGACGCCCGTGAGATTGTTGCGAAAATCCACGCCCTTGACGCTCGCGGGAGCACTGAACGTCTCGGTAAGCCCGATCTGGGAATCGACCGTGTTGTTGTAAACGCGGATTTTGGCGTCCCCGAAATTCGTTTGTGGGTTGTCGCCGCCGCGCAGCGCCCAGATCGCGATGGTCTTTTCCGGCTGGGTGGTATTCCACGCGATGTTGTGGTGGATCAGATAATTCGACGGACCGTCACCAGTGAATCCGGCGTCGAGTCGGATGGCGGGCGTGCCGTACCAGTCACGGCTGTTGTTCAGCACGCCGAGAGCGGTGTGCATCCAGTTGTAGGCCCATTCGGAGCCCAGCGAATCCCCGACGGAACCGGCATTGAGAAGGCCGGCGTCGGTCGCAAACAGCCCGTTCATGTAGCCGTGGCTGTAAAGCACACGACTCGGTCGGGAGTTCGCCCCAATGCCGCTCGAGCCAAGATTAAAGAACGTGACGTTTTCCGCGTGAATGTTGCCCGCCGACGTTTTCATTTCCAGCGCCGTCAGAAAACAATCGCTGACCACCGAATTGCGAACGGTGTTGTTGTTTCCCGACGGAAACACGACGCCGTTCCCGGTCGAATACCGAATGGTGCTGTCGAGAATCTGGTGGCCGCTTCCGGCAATGATGACACCACTTTCGTTGTCGTCGCCGAGTTCTTCGTTCCACGTGTAGGCGGGATATTCGACCGTGAGATTGCTGAATACGCAGTTGCTCGTGTTGCTGGTGGTCCGGATGCGGCCAGCGATCACGCGAATGTTTTCGAATCGCAGGTGCGACACGTTCGAGAGCGAAATCGCGAACTGGCGGCGGCGCATTTCGACGACACGGCCCCCGGGTGACGTGCTGCCCGGAGTCCGCAAATAAAGCATGTGGCGGGGGCCATCCCGGCCGAGGGACGGGCTCGCACCCTCGATGGTGTCAAAAAAATATTCCCCCTCCGCGTCCAATGCGATCCGGCGTCCCATCAAAAAGAATGCGTCGCCGACGTTCGGGTTCTCGCGGTTTTCCGCCTCGTTGTACGGATTAAATTCGAACCTCACGTCGGGATTTGCACCCGTCGGGGTATTGCCCGTGATGGTGGCAACCCGTCGATACCAGCCCGCTCCGGGGACAAATACGATGATGCCATCCTTCCAAACGTCCTCCGCAAATCCGTTCAGCCCGGCCGCCCGGTATCCGCACGCGAATATTGCTGTATCCCCGATGCGCGAGCGATACCCGCTCGTCGCGGTCGCACCTTCACTGCGTCGAATGCCCATCGGAGTCGGCGCGTTGGGCCAGCGCGCTTCCGACATCGCTTCGCCATCCACAAAAACCTGATTGCCCGCGATGCGTTCCTTCGACCAACCCGAATCCGACCCGAAATTTGCCGTCAGCTGAATTTTGTAAACTGATCCGGTATCGAGTTGCCACTGCCCGGCTCCTCCGCTGCCCGGAATGATCCGATCCAGTCCGGTGAGCGTGACGATTTCGTTGTTGTAGGGACGGTAGGTGATGGGATTTTGCGCCGTGCCCGACCGGGAAGGCGTGACAGTTTCCCGGTAGGTTCCCCCTCGAATGATGATGATGTCACCAGGGTTTGCGCGGTCGGCGGCGTAATCAATCGTGAGATACGGAGCCCCGAACGAACCGCGCCCAGTTGCGTTGACGCCGTTGGTAGCAACGTGAATTTCAGCCGCGGGAAGCACCGCCAGAGTCGCCAAACCCCAAAGCACACTGATTCCAATGGACCGCTTCGGTGTGAGAGAATTCATGGGATTGGGGGCGTCGCAAGCAAGAGCATGGAGTCTGGGGGGCAGCCTTGTTCTGAGGGGAGGGGGGGCGGATTGGTCTTCGTCCGTTCCATTTGGAGGAATGTGACGGTCAAAGAGTTCGTCCGAGTACGTTTAGGTAATATACACAAGATTCGCCGCCGACAGATTGGAAAACCCTGACCCGGATGGTGCGAAATGTGATCGGCTTGGGTCGGTGACAACTGATTTTTTGCGCAACTGTAGGGACGGATTTTCACCGGTCGTCTGAAAATTTTCACCGGAATTTCTTCCCGTCGCTTTGGTGTGCTGATTAGCGTCCTCCCGACTAATCCCCCCACATGAACGTTTCTTTCCCCCCTACGATTGCCACCGCGTCCCTCCTCGCCCTTTTCATTTGGCCAGCTTCGGCCCGGGCCCAGACCACGCCAACACCGGAATCCACACCCACTCCTCCCGAGGCAACGTCGGCAGGCACACTGCTTCAATTCGATTTTAACGGCGACGTTACGTGGCCCCAGACCGCCGAGCGGCCGAACGCTCCGGGTGTGACCGCGGGGAAATTTGGCACCATCGACGAAGCCGGCAGCACCGAAAACTCGGGCGGTCTGCGGCTCGTGATCAATGCCACCACCAACGACGACTGGGAAACCAGCCTGTCCAGCGGACCGCTCGCGGTGGAAAATCCCGAGACAGACCTCGCCAAACTCACCCTCGCCTTCAGCCTCGCCACCACCCGCGCACTGCCGATCCGCGTGATCGTGGAATCCTTCGACGAAAACAAGGCACGCACCGGCGGACTGGAGACCGTGATCAATCCGGCGGCGGCCGATTTTTACCAGCGGTTTGCTTTGGATCTCTCGACGATGAAACCAAGCGGGGAGGGTGCGTTTGATCCCACCGCGCCATTTGTCGGGGTAACGCTGGCAGTCGGCAGCAAACTCGGCTGGCCGGCTTACACCCGCAATGACGTGCGTCTCGATAACGTGCATTACGCCCGTCCCGCGCTTTACGTGAAGCCCGACGGTGACGACTCGAAAGATGGCCGCACGGCCGACACGGCCTTGGCGAGTCCTCAGGCTGCCGTCGAGCGCGCCGTTCCGGGTGACATCATCCTGCTTTTGGACGGCACCTACGCCCGACCGGCGGACCGCGCGAAGCAGGAGGCAGCCGTCGAATTTTCGAAATCGGGAACCCCCGACGCGTGGATCACGCTGAAAAACCACCCGGGACACCGTCCTGTCGTCTCGTCTCACGGGCACCAGGGAGTGCGTGTTTTCCGCTCGGGTCGGGCCGAAAACAAAGAACTCGGCTACATCGAGGTGCGCGGTCTGACCGTGCGTGGCAACGGCGACACCGCCCGCGAAAATTTTCCCGACGAAATCGGAAAATCCACTCCCAACACGGACTCGCGCGGCATTTTTGTCTTCGGTCGCAGCGCCCTCGTGCATCATATCCGGCTGGCCGATAACGTGGTCGAATACAACACGTCGGACGGTGTTTACATCGATTGCGCGGATTGGGTTTACGTCGAAAACAACGACGTCCTGAACAATTGCTGGACGACCATTGGCTACGCTCCGGGAGGACTCACCGTGATGAAATTCTCCAACTTCGACGCCGTCGATAACGTCACGAAATTCCTCATCGCCGGCAACACGGTCGCCGGAAACAAACTCACGGTGATGAATCACCCGTACGGCAAAGACACGAAGACCGGCTTTTTTAACGGCAACGGGATTCTGATCGACGCCAACGCCGAGAAACCGCCGGAAGTTTATCTCGGCCGCACTCTGGTTCAGAACAACCTGGTCTTCAACAACGGGGCGGGCGGCATTCAGCTGTGGGGCAATCACCGCCTCGACGTGATCAGCAACACCGTTTATCGCAACGGCACCGTGATCCCGTGGGGCGAAATCGGCATCGAGCGAAACATTGATGTGCGCCTCATCAATAATGTGATCGTCGCGGGCGAACGAAACGCCCTCGATTCGTGGTATTCCCGGCAGCCCGATAAAAACACCGCCCGCATCCTGCGCGCGAACAACCTCTACTTCGGTGGCGCCAAACCTCACGTCCCCGGCATCGAAGACCGCGTCGGCGATCCACTTTTTGTCAATCCCGGCACCGACCCCGCCACCGCGGACTTCAGCCTGAAGCCGGAAAGCCCCGCCCGCGCGTCCGGTCGCTGGGAACACGATACACCCGCGGCTGACGTGCTCGGACGACCCCGGCCTCCCGGCGGCGCGCTCGACCGTGGCGCGTTGCAGAATTGACCGCCGCAACCCCGTTCCCTCCGGTCGATCCTCCGAGCGAGGAATTGACCGGGGGAGTTCAAAATGTGATCCGTCAGCAATGATGGCGTTCGGCGTGATCGATGCAGCGGCGGAGGAAGTCGTCATCGATGATTCTTACGACGTCGATAATGCGCAACGACCCGCCCACGTGCGGTCGTTGGTGATCCAACGGACGTTGAGTGGGGCGGCCTATTACGAGGATGCCGGGGGCCGTGTGCTCGTTCCGGCGGGATTCGCGATGCTCCTCGCCCACCAGGAGCCGACTCGTTACGGATTTCCGCCGGCATCGTCCGAACCGTACCGGCTGCGGTTTCTTTCGTTCACGATCGGCACGAGTCTTCGGGAAGCATTTCTCACCGTGAGGGCGGAATTTGGCGCGATCGTGCAAATGCCGGACGAGTCGGAGGCCACGGCGCTTTTTAACGACGCGTTCGAACGCTACCGCACTCGCAACTTCCGCGATCGGGTGCACGAGTCGGAAATTCTCTACCAGCTGCTCGTCGCGATTCATCGGGAGCAGGTGCAGAGCACGCAAACCAGCGATCCCATCGAATTTGGTTACCACTTTCTCCTGAACAATTTCCGCTCACCCCTGAATTTGAAGGAAATCGCGCATCGCTGCCAGGTGAGCCGGGAGCATTTTATTCGGGAATTCAGCGCGCGTTACCACGAGCCGCCCGGTGCCATGCTCCGGCGGCTGCGCATTGAATGTGCGCAAAGCATGCTGGAAGCCACCCGCCTGAGTGTCGGAGACGTCGCGCTGGCGAGCGGCTTCGCCAGCCGCAACAGTTTTTACCGGGCCTACCGAACCCGCTTCGGCCGCAGCCCCGGCAGCGGCCGAATTGGCAGGAAAGCGGGAATCTGGCGGGCCACCCCACTTGGGGCAGATGACGCTTCCCGCTCGCACGACTTCGCTGGCGATATCGAGGCCGCCACGGGCTAACATTTGCTTGCTCAACCGCAAATCCCCGGCGAAGTAATGCAAACTTTCCCGTCGAGGAACGAATTTTATGAGATGGGACTTTTTTTTCCTTCGGCTGCCTCGGTTTGCGGCTTGGGTTGCCATGACGCTTGCGGCTGTCCTGCAGGCAGGGGTAGCGTCAACATCGACCAACGATAACTTCGCGAACCGCACCCCGCTTTCCGGTCAATCCGTTGTTGTCTCGACGTTTAATCGTTTCGCCACTACCGAGCCAGGTGAGCCCACGATGGGCCACCCGGTCACCAGCCGCTCATTGTGGTGGTCTTGGGTCGCTCCATACACCGGTATCGCCAATTTCAGCACCTACGGGAGTTCCCGTCCGCTTGCATTGGGCGTCTTCGTTGGGACGGATCTTCCCTTTCTCAGCCAGGTGGGTCGCTCGAACGTAAGTCCCTGGACGACAATTGGCCTTTCCATTTTCGATCAGCCCGAGCGCGGAGACCAAACCAACATTCTTGTTCGGAGCGGAGAAACCTACCAAATCTTGGTGTCCCTTCCGGCGGAGTCGTCCCAAGAGTTCGAAAATGATCGGGTTGTCCTCGGAATCAACCAAAAGCCGTCCATCGTTTCCCGTGCGGTCATCGCGGGACGGGTCGGGGAGTCGATGCGCGAATCCGTCCTTGCAACCAATGGGGCCAACGAATTTTACGCGCTGGGTGTGCCGCCCGGCCTGCGTATGAGTCGATTCCACGGAGGGATCACAGGTTCTCCTTCCCTCGCCGGAACCTTCGACGCGCTCGTGGCGGTGAGCGGGCCGGGCGGACGGTCTACCGCCACTCTTCGATTTCTCATCGAGCCCTCCGCCGCGAGCACCCAGCTCCCAAGCCTTTCGAGCCAACGCGCTTGGATCAAAGGAATCCGGGGCCGCCGGATATCTAACACCTATTTCAATGTAGCGGGACCCAATGCGGTCCTCAGCGCAGCGTCTTTGCCTCCCGGGCTCGCCCTCACGACTACGGCAAACGGAGGATATCTTTCCGGGATTCCCAGCACCGCGGGTGTTTTCCGTACCGCACTCGCCGCGACGAACTCCGCCGGTTCGGCCGTTGCTGAAATGACTGTCGACGTGCGCGCGCTGCCGTCGCCGCCAATCCTAACATCCCAAGCCGCGTTTTATGGACGACGCGGCACCTCATTCTCCGCTTCGATCCAACCGAGCGACATCTCCGATACGACCTATTCGATCAGACAACTCCCGCCTGGGCTGTCCGCCAGCTCCAACTTCATCTCCGGCACCCCCACGCAGATCGGATCGTTCGAGGTTCCCGTAACTGCGACCAACCCCGGCGGCACAACCTCGGGAACGATCACCATCGTCATCGAACCCGAGGCGGAGCCGTCGGCCACCGAAATCCCGGTGGTCCTAAGCTCTGCCGGCCTGAGCGCCTGGGTCGGGGCTCGCTTCTCTTATTCCGTCCAGGCGAGCGACGCGGCCGCCGAGATTGAAGTTGGCCCGTTGCCCGCTGGTTTGAGTTTCGACAGGAATGCGAAGGTGATTCGGGGCACCCCAACGGAACCAGGTGCTCACCTCATCACCGTCTCTGCCCGCAACGCCTACGGAACCAGCACAACGCCGTTGAGCCTGTCGGTGAACCAACTTCGCCCGCTGCCCATCACCACATCGGCGGGTGCAAGCGGCGTCGTCGGCCAGCAATTTCGTTACCCGTTGTCCGCTGCCGGAGGTTTTTTCATCTCGGATTCCCCGGTGGTTACGATCGCCTCAGAGGATCTTCCTCCGGGTCTCGTCTTTACGCCCAGTCAATCATCGATTGGCAGTCTTTCCAGTCTTGCGCTGGGCGTCATCGAAGGAACCCCGACCGAGGCAGGCACTTACCGGATTCCCTTTTCCGCAAGGGTCAATGGGGCGGGTATCGCGTGCATCCTCACGCTGACCATCAACGGGGAAGGCCTCCCCGTGATTCGATATCCGCTCTGCACCGTCGCCCAATTGGGCGGAGTTTATCCAGCCGGGGCAATGGAAATCAGCAATGGCCCCATCGAGCGAGTGACTGTCGAGAACCTTCCTGAGGGGTTTTCCTTTGACCCGACCACGCTTAAAATCACAGGCACGGCGACATCCCACTTTCGAAGAAACGTGACCATCAAGGCCGCCAACTCCAGCGGGGAAACGAGTGTCGAGGTTGTTATCGCAACGGTGATCGAACAAAAGCCGACCCTTGGCATCCGCTCGAACCTCTATGCTCGGATCAACGACGACGTCAGTTACCCCCTTGACGTTCGTCGCTTCCCGTCGTTTTCCAGCGCCACCTCCTCGTTCGTCATGAGTGTCCTTCCAATCACTTATGGAGTTCTGGGCCTGCCCCCGGGGATGTATTTCAACGAAGCCACGGGACGCATCGAGGGCCGGACCGCGCGACCCGGTATCTTCCCAATCATCGTTTCGACGGCGGACCGATTTGATGAAATCGCCACCCCATTCACCCTGCATGTGTCCGATGGCATGTATGATCCGGCTCCTGGATTACAGGTCGCCGCGCAGGTTCCGCTCACGTTGTTCGGGGCTGTCGGGTCTCCGTTGAATGTCCCGATCCGACCCGCTGGATTTGCCGGGGATGTCCGCTCCACTCCACTCCCGCCAGGGCTTACGCTCGAGGTATCGACGGAGACTTTAAACGGGGTGCGCACTCGTACCGCCACGGTCCGGGGATCGCCGACCGCTTCCGGTGTTTATCCTGTGACGTTTTCGTTTTCGCGAGACCAGCGGGTTGTATCTGCAGTCGTTACGTTCCACGTCCCGGTGGTTCCCGAACCGCCCGAATTCGCCGGGAGCTTGACCGCCGTCGGCAGGTTGGGGACGGAGTTCAATTTCCCGATCGGGACCACGGCGGGACTCGATCTTGGCAACGCGGCCACGCGGATCGAGTTTGATAATTTGCCGCCGGGAATCATCTACGACGAAACTGCCCTCGCGCTCACAGGCGTACCGACAGAGACCGGGAATTTCCTGAGTTCGGTGCGCCTCACCAACTTCGGCGGAACCACCACGGGGTCGTTGGCCATTTCTATTGCCGAAGCACGCCTCGTCGCGCCCCGACTGGCGACCAACGTCGGTGCAACGAACGTCGTTTATCTCGGCGAAAACCTGAACATTGAAGTTACCGCGGACGCAACGATCACGGGCATTACGATCCCTGATCTACCCGAGGGAATTGCGCTGCGCAGAGACGTCAACGGTCGTTGGATACTCCACGGCGAAATCCAAACTCCCGGCACGTTTAATCTGGTAGCGACCGCCATCAGTCCAGTTGGTTCCACCGTGACGCCGTTGACGCTCGACGTCCGCACGTTTGACGATGTGACGCGCCCGCCGGAAACAAATCCTGACCCGACGCCGACACCGACCGCACTACCGGAGTCACCCCCCTCCACGATTCGGGCGATCCTCGCTTTCAACCATCCTTCGCGACTGGTCACGCGCGAGGATTCGATCCGCTTGCGGGGCCGTGTATTGCGCGCCAGCAAGCCGTCCGGCATTTCCGTGCGGATCGGCACGAAACCGCCGAAAAATGTCCGAATCAATCGGCGCGGGTCGTTTGTCGTTCGAGCGTCGTCCCTGTCCGTCGGCCGCACCCCGCTCGTCGTCCGACTTTCCGGCCCCCACCAAAAATCCCCGACCCGCCGCGTGATCATTATCCGCCTGCCTTCGCAGTGAGAACCGCTACTGGCGGCCAGCCACTGACAACGAGAATAGCGTCCGTGCAACCGAGTCATGTTCGTTTTTGGCCGCTGATTCCTCGATGGAAATCGAACACTCTTGGTCCGCCGCGCGTGACAAGTCGCGCTTGCGGCGCGCGGATCCGATCGCGAATCAGCGGGAGCTGACGCGTTTCGTCGCGACGCGAGCCAGCTGCCGTGCCTGAAGGCGAAGACCGACGCTGACGATCGCGTCGATCGCTGGCTTCAATTCCCGGCCGAGGGCAGTCAGATCGTATTCCACCGTCGGCGGCGACGTCGGTTGTTCGGTGCGGGTGGCAATGCCCAGCTCGACGAGCTGGCGGAGGCGCTGGGTGAGCATCTTGGCCGAAACGCCCGCAAGGTCGTGTTTGAGTTCACTGAAACGCCGCGGGCCCGCCCCTAAAAACCAGATGATGTTTGGCGTCCACGCTCCGCCGAGATAACCCATGCAAACCTTGAGCGGGCAATGGGGAGGCGGCGGCTCGGCTTGGTTTTTGCGGCGTGGGACCATGAATCAGGAGGTTACCTCACGGTGACCGCATTCTTTCGATGACGCAAGGCGGCTGGTTTACAAAAGTAACCGACCGGCGCAGGTTCAGCGGAATGTCATCTCTCAACGTAACTGAAGTCATTGAAGGCCGCCGCTCCACGAAACATTTCGATCCGGACCACATCATGCCCGAAGCGGAGGTTGCTGAATTGATGCGGCTCGTCGGGCTGACCCCGTCGTCGTTCAACCTGCAAAATTATCGGTTTGTCCTGGTGCGTGATCCTGCGCTCCGGCGCCAGATTCGCGCGGTGGCGTGGGATCAGACCCAGATCACAGACGCATCACTTCTTGTCCTGCTCTGCGCGGACCTGGCTGCGCAAACGAAACAGCCGGAACGTTACTGGAGCCATGCGCCACAGCCGGTGCAGGATTTTTTGGTGCCGGCGTTGAAGTCGTTTTACGAAGGAAAACCGACACTCGTTCGGGACGAAGGAATGCGATCGACGGGACTTGCGGGCATGGCGCTGATGCTGGCTGCAGGCGGCCTCGGGTACGACTCGTGTCCCATGGTTGGATTTGACGCGGAGGCAGTGGCCCGGTTGGTTCGGCTGCCGGACGACCACGCGATCAGCTTTTTCGTCGCAATTGGCAAGGGCCGTGGAGAGTCGTGGCCGCGCGGGGAGCGGCTCACTCCTGCCGAAACCGTCTTCACGGATCGATTTCCCGAGTGACGCGGAGCGTTTCCTCTGCGGTGGGGATGCCCGGCAGAGAGGCTGGAGCGCGCAGTCTACTTTGCGATCACGGTTCCGACATGAGGCGGCGGTAGGCCAGAAAGTCGGCGTGCATGCGGTGGAAGACCCGGTATTTC
>JBGTDR010000234.1:0-60848 GCA_041748215.1 Chthoniobacterales bacterium | reverse complement strand
GACGGCTCGCCTTCGGTCGCCGGTTGAGTCGCCCTCTGCCGATGCGGCCCCGCCGGTTCCGGTCGCCCCGGAAGCCGCTCCGGCCGGAAACTGATTCATCGTCCGTGAAAATCGCCGCGACCATTGCGGGCGCGCGGACCGCTCTGCGGAGAGCCGACCGTCCGGTCGTGCTTGTTCCGACGATGGGCGCTCTCCACGCGGGACATGCCTCGCTGATCCAGCGAGCCCGACAAACAGCCGGCCTCAACGGCACTGTGGTCGTTTCGATTTTCGTAAATCCCATCCAGTTCGGCCCGAAAGAAGACCTCGCGAATTACCCTCGCCCCGAACGCAAGGACGCAAGTCTTTGCCGGACGCTCGGTGTCGACCTCCTCTTCCGACCAACTCCCGGCGAGATGTATGCCGCGGATGCCTCGGTCACGATCAGCGAATCCACGCTCTCGGAAACTCTCTGCGGGCGTTCCCGCCCCAGCCATTTCGCCGGCGTTTGCACGGTCGTCGCGAAATTGTTCAACATCATTCAGCCCACCGTCGCGATTTTCGGGGAAAAAGACTGGCAGCAACTGGCCATCATCCGTCGCATGGTCCGCGATTTGGATTTTCCAATTCGTATCGTTGGCCATCCGACCGTGCGCGAAAAGGACGGCCTCGCCCTGAGTTCCCGCAACGCCTACCTCACACCCGACGAACGACGCGTTGCGCCCGGCATCCGGAATGCATTGGTCGCGGCCGCGGAGCGGGCCACACCGGCCACCATCATTCGCGACGCGACGCGCCGCATTTCCGCCCTACCCGGTGCCCGGATCGATTACCTTGAACTCGTCGATGCGCAGACGCTCTCCCCACTGAACCGGCTCGATCGGCCAGCCACTCTCGCGACAGCGGTTTTCCTCGGAAAAACGCGTTTGATCGATAATCTCCAGATACCCGCACGGGCATGAGAGAATTTGATTTCATCGTCGTTGGCAGCGGCATCGCGGGATTGTCCTTTGCGTTGAAAGCCGCCGCGATCGGCACGGTTGCCATCGTCACCAAACGCGCCCTCGTCGATTCCAATACCGCCTGGGCCCAGGGCGGCGTGGCTTGCGTCATCAGCGACGAGGATTCGTTTGACCTGCACATCCAGGACACCCTCTCCGCGGGAGCCGGACTGTGCGACGAAGAGGCTGTGCGAACTGTCGTCACCGAGGGACCGGACCGCGTGCACGAGCTGATTTCGCTCGGTATGCATTTCGACGAACGCACGGTCGAGAACGGCGAACGCGAGCTCGATCTCGGCCGGGAGGGAGGGCATTCAAAGCGCCGCGTCCTCCATTTTCAGGACTCCACCGGGATGGAAATCGAGCGCACGCTGATCGCCCGGGTCCACGATCATCCTGACATCACCATCCTCGAAAACCATATGGCCGTCGATTTTCTGACGACGGGCAAGCTCGGCTACGCCATGCAAAATGCCTGCGTCGGCCTCTACGTGCTGGACGAAGTCACTGGCACGGTCGAGACGCTGCGATCGGATATCACCGTCCTGGCCACCGGCGGCTGCGGCAAAGTGTATCTCTATTCCACCAATCCAGACGTCGCGACGGGCGACGGCGTGGCGATGGCGTGGCGGGCCGGTGCCACCATCGCGAACATGGAGTTCGTGCAATTTCACCCGACGTGTCTTTACCAACCCAAGGCCAAATCCTTCCTGGTTTCGGAAGCGGTCCGGGGCGAAGGCGGCCGGCTCGTCGATCAGGCGGGTCGCCGCTTCATGGAGCGCCACCATCCCCTTGAGGAACTGGCTCCCCGCGACATCGTCGCCCGCGCCATCGACGCCGAAATGAAACGCACCGGCAGCAAATGCGTTTATCTCGATATCACTCACAAACCCGCGGATTTCGTAAAAAACCGGTTTCCGACCATCTACGAGACGTGCCTGAAATTTGGCATCGATATCACTTCCGAGCCGATTCCCGTGGTGCCCGCCGCCCATTACCAGTGCGGCGGCGTCAAAACGGATCTGAATGGCGAAACCAGTCTGCGCGGGCTTTACGCCATCGGTGAGGTCGCCTGCACCGGGCTCCACGGTGCCAACCGCCTCGCCAGTAATTCTCTCCTCGAAGGACTCGTGCTCGCCCACCGCGCCTTCGAAAAATCCACTCGCAGCCGCAAACCTCGCGAACCCTTCGATCTTCCCGAGTGGCGCCCAGGGCAGGTTCAGGATGTCGACGAACTCGTTGTCATCTACCACAACTGGGACGAAATCCGCCGCCTCATGTGGGATTACGTCGGCATTGTCCGGACAGACAAACGCCTACAACGCGCCGCCACCCGCCTGCGGAATCTCCACAGCGAGATTCAGGAATTTTATTGGAACTTCAAAATCACCACCGACCTGCTCGAACTGCGCAATCTGGTGACGGTTGCCTCCTTGATCGTGGACTGTGCGCTGAGTCGGAAGGAAAGCCGTGGGCTGCATTACACCCTGGATTACCCGGGAACGGACGACGCAAAATTCCTCCGCAACACCGCTCTGCGCCGCACGTGAACCCGGCGTTTACTCTGAGCGGCTCCGACTTTTCACTTGCAACGCCCGGCTCACCAGCCGATATACCCCGCTCAATGACCGGACGCGCCCACCCCCTCCTGGTAATCCTCATCACTCTCGGTTGCCTGCTCAGCGGCAGCGAACTCCAGGCTCAGTCCAGTGTCTCGGCGGCCAACGATTTTAACAAATACGCGCAAAAACTTCGCGAAAAGGCCCTCCTCCGCATCGAGCCACAGGTCAGCACTTCGACTTCTTTTCGCTCGGGTTTCAGCAAATACCCGTGGAAAACCAACATCATGACCACCGTCTTCTGGGTCGGTGAGGATGCCGCGAAAAACAACCCGGTCCACAACCACAAGAGTTCGTGGGACACGCAGTGGGCTCAAAACTTCGGGGGATTCGACAATCCCGATCCGACCGCGCGCAAAAATTTCATCGCCGCAAAATTTACGCCCCGGCAGAACCCGTTCTACGTCGCACTTCCCTACAACGACGTCACCCGTGGCACCACCAAACCGGAATCCCGCAAGGTCATCCCGTGGTTCCGCGAAGCGTTCGAACGTGAGGGCAAATCCGTTTGCAAGGGCCGCTGGATCGCAATTCGGCACGGAAATCGAATCGCATATGCCCAATGGGAGGATTGCGGTCCATTCCGCACGGACCACTGGCAATATGTGTTCGGCAACGAACGTCCCAAGCCGAATTTGAACCAGGGTGCCGGTCTCGACGTCAGCCCTGCCGTCCGTGACTATCTGGGCATGAGCGGCAAGGACGTCTGCGATTGGAAATTTGTCGAATTTAAAGACGTTCCCCCGGGACCATGGTCGAAATATGGCGACAACAACACGTTCGTTCTCCAGAAACGCGGCGAAAACCTTTTCGTGGCGGACCGGAATAACGCGCTGAACGCCAACCGCGCCCGGCGCTAGCTGCTGCGGAATTCCCGCTTTCATTCACGATCCGCGGGTCCCGCGAAGATCAAAAAATGGCGGGGGCTCCCGGCGGATGCCGAAAACCCCCGTTTCACGATAGCTGTAAGCCGGATTCTGTCCGTCCTGCTCTCGCAAGACTGGACGGTCATTTCTCTAATGCGACTAATACCCGAGGTCCCGCTCTGCGTCCGATCTTGCGATCCTGGCCGAGCCACCGGGCAGGCAACCCGTTCCTCTGTTCTGTCTTGCACCGCATGGGGTTTATCCTGCCCCGTTCATTGCTGACCGGGCGGTGGGCTCTTACCCCGCCTTTTCACCCTTACCCGACCCCCTCGCGGAGGTAGGCGGTTTGTTCTCTGCGACACTTTCCGTCGTGCACGGCTTTCGACGCGCACTCCCGCGCATTCTACGCGGCATGTTGCCTTGTGGTGTCCGGACTTTCCTCCCGCAGGACTCTCATCCCCAGGCGACCGTCCGCTATCGGTCCTGACACGTAACGCCCGACCGACACCACCCGCAAGCCGATTTCGCATTTCCCGATTTCAGAATTTCCGGCAAACGTCTTGACGCCACAAGATATTGAGTCAACTTGCAGCGATCACGCCCGTTTACCACCATGCGTTGTCCCAAGTGCGGTTCTCTCGACGATAAAGTCATTGATTCCCGCCTTTCCAAGGAAGGGGTCTCAATTCGCCGCCGTCGTGAATGTTTGGACTGTCAGTCACGATTCACGACTTACGAAGAGCTTGAGCGCATTGAGCTGCGGTCCTTGAAACGCGACGGACGCCACGAACCGTTCGATCGGCATAAGCTGCTCAACAGCTTCTTGAAGGCCTGCGAAAAGCGCCCGATCAGCATTGAGGCCATCGAAGCCAGTGTGGAGGAAATCATCGCCGAGCTCGAAGCCAGCCACGAGCGGGAGGTCACGACGCGCGAGATCGGCCTGAAAGTGATGGAGAAACTCCACGGCCTCGATCCGGTCGCCTACGTGCGTTACGCTTCGGTTTATCGCGAGTTCCAGGAAATCGGCGACTTCATCGAAGAAATTCAGTCGTTCGAAAAACGCAGCGCAAAAACGCCTGCTCAACCGGAACTCTTCACAGCATGATCGCGCTCAAGGATAACCTGCCCCTCGTTCGATTCGACGACGGTCGCGTCATGAATTTCGAACACGCCTGGTTGTCCCGAGGGCTCGCGCGGGCGGCGGACCGCGCCGGCTACGAAAAATGGTGGCTGGCCGAACACGTCACCGAGAGCGTTGCGAGCTTCCTCCGCCATGATTTTGACGGATCAGTCGTTGGTATCGCCCGATTACGAACCGCCGTGCAATCCGTCCTGCAAGTGATTGGTTATGCCGATGTCGCCAGCCACTTCGAGCCACTGCCTCCGACCGTGCGCCTCTCGCTCGAGCAACTCGCCCGCGAAGCCGGCACCGGCTACGAACTTTGCTTTTTTCAGCTCCTTCACGAGCATCTCCGCGAAATCGTCGAGTCACCCACCTTGCACGTGGAGTTATTTGACCTGCGGCCTTGCGTGAAACTGCTGCGCTCCGCCAAAAACTGGCGCCGGGACTGCACCGGACTGCACGGCGAAATCGTTCGATTTATTCGCGGCGAACTCGACGCCGCCCCGCGCCACGCCGAACTCCAACTCCAGCTCTCGTGACCATTTTCGAAAAAATCATCGCCCGGGAAATCCCGGCGGACATCGTCTACGAAGACGACCTGTGCCTCGCCTTTCGCGACATTCACCCCCAGGCGCCCACGCACATTCTGATCATCCCGAAGATCCCGATCCCGCGCGTCGGTGCGGCCACTGCTGCGGAACAATCGCTGCTTGGGCATCTCCTGCTTCAAGCCAGTGCCATTGCCCTGGCGGAAGGCATTGCGGAATCCGGCTTTCGTCTTGTGATCAACCACGGACCAGACGGCGGTGAAACCGTGCCACACCTCCACGTCCACCTGCTCGGCGGACGTCCCCTCGGCTGGCCGCCCGGTTAAACCGACGGTTTGACGTCCAGCGGATTAAAATCCGCCGCGTGGTAGGAACTGCGCACCAGCGGACCGCTCGCCACGTAGTCGAATCCCTTGTTCATCGCGATCTCGCGATAAAGGTCGAACGTCTCGGGGCGGATATATTCCACGACCGGCAGATGATCCGGCGTCGGTCGCAGATACTGGCCCAGCGTCAAAACTTGCACGTTTGCGTCGCGAAGATCGTCCATCGCCTGAAACAACTCGTTTTCCTGCTCGCCCAGCCCGAGCATTAACCCGCTCTTGGTCACGATCTCCGGCGCCAATTCTTTCGCGCGCCGGAGGAAATCCAGCGACAGCCGATATTTTGCCCGGGACCTCACGAGAGGCGTCAATCGCTCGACCGTTTCGAGGTTGTGATTAAAGACGTGAGGACGCGCGGCGAGCACCGATTCGAGCGGAGCTTCCCGACCGTTGAAATCGGGCGTCAGCACCTCGATGATGATTTTTTCGTCAACCAGCCGGATCGCTTCGATCGTTCGGGCAAAATGTTCCGCCCCGCCATCGGCGAGGTCGTCGCGCGCCACGGCGGTGATTACAACGTGTTTGAGCTTTAACCGCTGAATCGCTTCGGCCACGCGCTCGGGTTCGTCCGGCTCCAGCGCGAAAGGTTTTGCCGTCGAGACCGCGCAGAATCCGCAGGCCCGCGTGCAACGTTCTCCGGCGATCATGAACGTCGCCGTGCCCTGGCTCCAGCATTCCCAGCGATTCGGGCACTGCGCGCTCTCGCAGACCGTGTGGAGCTTCAAGTCGGAGATCAGCCCCTTCGTCGAAAAAAATACCGGATTCGAAGGCAGGCGGACCTTGATCCAATCGGGTTTTTTCGCCTGGTGCAGGGATGGGTCGATCTTCGAGCAGGACATGTTCCGTCTTTATCGCCCAACCGCGGGCATTTCCAAAATGCAAAAATTACGCTGCTGCCCGACGACCCGCCAACGCGCGCTGCAGCGTGAGCTGGTCCGCATGTTCGAGGCCACCGCCAGCGGGCAATCCCTGGGCGATTCGCGTGACCCGGACGCCACTCGGTGTCAGCACTTCACTCAGGTAGTTGGCCGTCGCCTCGCCCTCTACGTCGGCGCTCAGGGCGAGGATGATTTCCGTCGGTTGTTCGGTTTCAATGCGACCCAGCAGCGCGTCGATCCGCAAATCCTCGGGGCCGACATTTTCAAGCGGCGCGAGGCGGCCACCGAGCGCGTGATACCGACCGCGAAAAATCCCGGTTCTTTCAATGGGCAGGATGTCCGTGGCCCGCTCGACCACACAAATCTCCCGCGCCGCGCGTTCGGCGTCCTCGCAGATTTCACAAGTCACCACCGTGGTGAAAAACCCGCATTGGCGGCACGGTTTGACTGATTTCGCGGCGATCAAGCTTTCGGCCAGCAGATCGGGATGCGCGTCGGCGGATGTGGTGAGCCACAGGGCAATGCGTTCGGCGCTGCGCGGCCCGATGGAAGGCAGGCGGCGAAGTTGTTTTGCGAGGTCCTGGAACGGAGCCGGATAATCGATCGGCTTCACACGGCAAAACGAGACCGCTTAGCGGATCTCGGCGAGTGACATCTGCGTTTCGTTGGTGATCGGCTCGCCGCGTCGTGCCCGCTCGGTCCGCAGGACGTATTGCTCGAGCGCAGGATCGGCGATGCCCGTAATGCGCGCTTTCGCAAATTCCTCGAGCGCCGGTTCCCATTTCTTTTCACGGAAATAGATCACACCTTTCCAGAAATGATCCCGGCTGCGTACCCGCTCCGGTGAAAGACCATTCTTCGCCGCCAGCACCTCGTACAATTCAATCCGGCGATTGTCTGCCCGCCTCAGCATCTCGATGGGCCGGGCCTCAAATCCGTCGCGGACCTCGCTGAACGTCCCCGGTCCGATCAGGATCCGGCATCCGTACGCTGCGCACGCCGCGCACAACCGCCGCGCAAACTCCACCGCCGGCCCGGCCACGCTGAACGCCGCCAACCGCGTTCCACCGTACGCGGCCGCGATCATCGGGCCGGAATTGATGCCTACGCGGAAATCCAACCGCTGATGCCACCGCTGATCACACTCGCGATTCAACGTTTCAACTCGCGCAGTCAACTCGAGAGCGGCTTTGCACGCGAGGGCCGCGTGATCTTCGCGAGCAAGCGGCGCGCCAAAAACGACCCGAAGACTCTCGCCGCCGGATTCATCAAGGTAGCCGCCAACCTCCACCAGGTAGTCCGCAGCCGTGGTGAGATAAAGATTGGTCATCAGCACGTAATCTTCCGGGGTGAGTTCTTCCATCAGTTCCACGTGATTGTGAACTTCGCAAACCAGCACCGTGGCATCGTGCTCGGTCCCTGGAAAATCCATCGGCACGTCGGAATCGATCAACTGCTGCAACGCGCGGCCCGACACGCGTCGGCCAAACAAATCCTGCAAAACCCGTTTCCGAGTTCCTGCGTCGCTGCGGCTGTACAAAAGCCCAATCAGAAAACTCAGAGCCGTCGCGAGGATCGCCGGATACGGCGAAATGAACGTCCCGTAAAGCGAGAGGACCACGCTACCCGTCGCGAGTAAAACAATCGCCGCCGCAGCCACAAAAAACCGGCCCAACGGCCGCACGATATCGACTGTCGTCCACGCAACGGCAAATGCCACCACCGCGGCGATCAAATAACCAAGGCCCCGCGAACCCACCGCGAGCGATTCGACACTCAGGCGGTCCAGAGCCGCAGCCGTCACGACCTCGAGGGTGCGCAACCAGCCGGAGGCGTCGAGAATCAGAATCGCGATCGTCGCGACGAGGCCAATAATGATCGTGGCTTTGAGAAATCTCATTCCGAAAACCGGACGTTATGAATCAGCCGGCTGGGAATTGCGATACGATTCCACGACCCAATCGCTCAGCACGGCATCGGGATCGGTCACGGCACGCGGCGGGATGGTGAATTGCCCGCGTCCGCTATTCTTCCGGATGAGCTGAAGGCCGAACTGGTAATCCTTGAAGAGGGTTTCGCAGAGATCGCGCACGGCCACACCTTCGCTGCCCGCCCGTTCCACCAGACCCAGCGCGGTTTCAGGATCGAACGTGATCTCGATGCCATGCTGATCGCGGAACCTTTCGGCAAACTGTCCCACGATGGATGCCATCGAACGCTCCTTCTCGGCGTGGCCCGTTTCCAGCAGACTCGCCAGCGAATCCGCCGGTTTTTCAACAACGTCCGCATCCACGGAAAATGACGTCACACCCGACTCGGGCAGCTCGTATTTGAAGTTCCGCAGCAGGCGTTCGCAAACGGTCAACAATCCGCGCGCACCCGTCTTTTCAACCTCCGCCAGCGTCGCGATCCGCTGCAACGCCTCGTCCTCGAACAAAACTTCGATGCCGTACGCCTGAAACGCCCGTTCGTACTGGCGGATGATGCTGCCTTCAGAGCGTTTCAGAATTTGGAACAGGTCATCTGCGGTCAGGCTGTCGCAGACAACACGCACCGGCAATCGGCCGATAAATTCAGGCTCCATGCCGTAGCTGACGAAATCCCGGGTCGTCACTTCCCGCAGCAAATCGGCGTCGTCCACCAGCGCCGTTGGTTCCGCACCAAATCCGACCCGCGACTTTTTCAAACGCTGCCGCACCTGGTCGTCGAGTTTGTCGAATGCTCCGCTCACGATGAAAAGGATGTGTCGCGTGTTGATCGACTCGCGTTTCAATTTTCCGCGGCGCTGCATCTCGAAGGCGGCCTGCATCTGGGCCTGCAAATCCATCGGATTTCTGACCGCCACCTCAGTCTCTTCCATCAGTTTAAGGAGCGTCGTTTGCACGCCGCGTCCACTCACGTCCCGCCCGCTCGCCGCGCCCGAACCCGCGATTTTGTCGATCTCGTCGATGTAGATGATCCCGTGCTCCGCGAGCGCAATGTCGCCGTCCGCCTTGTGAACAAGCTCCCGCACCAAGTCCTCGACGTCTCCGCCGACGTAGCCGGTTTCGCTGAACTTCGTCGCGTCAGCTTTCACAAACGGCACGCCGATCAGGTCGGCGATGTGTTTGACGAGGTAGGTTTTTCCCACGCCCGTCGGACCAACAAGAATCACGTTCTGTTTCGCGTATTCGATGATCGCGTCCTCGTCTTCCTCACGAATCCGCGCCGCGTAGCGGGCGTGGTTGTAATGATCGCAAACCGCGATGCTCAGTACCTTCTTTGCCTCATCCTGTTTGATCACAAAACGATCGAGATGGCGTTTGATGTCGCGGGGTGTGTAGTCGAAATCGAAAATGTCCGTATCGGATCGGACTTCCTGCTCGGGAGTTTCGCCTTCCGCCTGCGCTCGCGACGGAGCGGCATTTTGCCCGAGGCCGGCCCGGAGAAATTCCGAGAGCTTTTGCTGGATCTGTTCGGGTGAGAACTCCGGGATGTTACTGCTCATGAGGGAAAACCTACCCGGCAAGCGGGGCGTGTCCACGGGACAGTTCGGTTAGCCCGCCTTCGCTCGCACTTCGGCCGCCAGATTATCCATGAGTTCGTGGATGCGGCTGCCCGTGGTCGTTTTTTCCCGGGCCTCAGCAATTTCCGCCAGAAGATCCGGGACCGCCGGTGCCGTCACGATCTGGGCTTTCCGCTGCAGGTTTTCGTAAAGACGGTAGTCTGCGAGATAAGGCTCCGAGACGGGTTTCAATTCCGCGATCCATTCGTAAGTCTCCCCTGGATTGGCGTCACTAAACGCCGCCAGGATCGGCCCGGCTTGCTTGATATCCCCCATCTCCCAGTTTTTCAGGCCGTAAGCGAGCACGGCGAATGCCTCGTAATTCGTGAGGGAATACGCCTCGATCGAGCCCGGAGCAATCGCCCGCGGCAGGCTCATCAGGCGGCCCAGTTCGACGAAAAAATTCGCCAGACCCTGATCGTCCGGTCGCGTGCTGTACAACCCGGCATTCTGCAATTGTCCAAAAATCCGCGCCGCCTCCGGCCCCTGACCCGCCATCAACGTCGCCAGCCCTTGATTCGCACGCGCCCAATTTGTGAGCGGCTGCTGGCCATTCGCAAGCTGGACCGCACTGCCAAATGCCTCCGCCGCCTCGGCGTATCGACCCGCGACAAATGCCTGCCGCCCGGCCGCGACCCGCTCGCCGGGATCGATCTGATCAGCCGCCACGACGGGTGCCGACTCAAGCGCTGGAAAGATCCGCGCACGGAAAACAAACACCGCCAGCGCGGCGAGTGCGATGAGAAGCGTCGCCATCCAGACGAGACCAACGACCGTGCGCGTCTGTTGGGACTCGACCTGAACGCGTTCTTTCTTCTGGGCGGGCCGGGTCACCCGTTCGAGTAGTTTTTCGCGGGCGTACGTGAGGTGGCCGATCAATTCTTCGTACGACGCGTAGCGCTCATCGGGATCCTTGTTCAGCATGCGGTTGATCACGTAGGCGGTTTCGCTGGAAACCTCCGGCGCGAACGCCTGCAAGCTCACGGCTTTGCTCTTGATGTGTTTGAGAGCAACCATCGACGCCGTCGTCGCTTCGAACGGTGGGCGCCCGGCGACGGCGTGAAAAAGCGTGCCGCCGAGACTGTAAATGTCGCTGCGAAAATCCTCGGGGCGATTGTCGAGTTTCTCCGGCGCGATGTAATACGGCGTGCCCCAGATTTCACCGCGCTCCTGCGCGTCCTCGTCGAGAAGCACTGCGAGCCCGAAATCGACGATTTTTGCGGTGTGGGCGTCCGCGAAAAGAATGTTTCCGGGTTTGACGTCACGATGAAGCAGTCCCCGCTCGAGCGCCGCCGCGAGGCCTTGCGCGGTTTCGATTCCAACTTCGAGGACCTGAGCTTCGGCGACCTTCGTCTGGAGTTGCATCAGATCGTCGAGCGATCCTTTCCCCACCAATTCCATCGCGAGGTAAAACTGCCCGTGGTCCTCGCCGAAGGAATAGACCTTCACCACGTGCGGATGATTGATCGTCGCCGTGATACGCGCTTCCGCGGCCAGCTTCTCCCAATCGGTTTCGGTCGCGCCGGCCTCTCGTTTGAGGATTTTGAGTGCGACCTGGCGCTGAAGATTGAGGTCCGTCGCTCGGAAAACCGATCCCATGCCCCCTTCGCCGATCAAATCGAGCAACGTAAAATTGTTGAATTGCCGCCGCACCTTCAGATTCACCCCGCACACCGGACAGCTCACCTCCGCCAACGGCGCTTGCTCGGTCACGTCAATCAACTGACCACAGCCGGAACACGGCTCGATGATCTGGGGGGCCACATCGGACATGGAAACGCACTATAGCATCCGTCCACGGACGGCAACACTTCCGACCGACGCCCGCCAGTCGACCATCAATCGGCTCGCGAACAATCCCTTTCCAGCCCGCCAGCCTGCGGCGATGATCCCGCCACGGTCGCGTTGCCGACTTGTCCAATTGCCATCATGGAAGTTTTTATCGTTGAACCCGAGCATGCCGGTGAGCGTATCGACCGCTTTCTGGCCGACCGCCTGCCCACGTTATCGCGCTCGCGGATTCAGGCTTTGCTCAAGTCCGGTCACGTCCTTCGCAATGGTCAACCGTCCCGAGCCTCCGAGACACTGCGTCCCGGTGACTCCGTCGCGGCCGAAGAGCCAGCGCCGGTCGCAGCCACGACCCACGCCGCCGAGGACATTCCCCTCGATATCCTGCACGAGGACTCCGATCTCATTGCACTCAACAAACCCGCCGGGATCGTTGTGCATCCCGGTGCCGGCAACCCCACGGGCACCCTCGTCAATGCTCTCCTGCACCACTGCGGCAGCCTTTCGGTGATCGGCGGCGTCGAGCGACCCGGCATTGTCCATCGCCTCGACAAGGAAACCAGCGGGTGTCTCGTGATTGCGCGCAACGACGCAACCCACCGCTCGCTGGCCCGGCAATTTGCCGGCCGCACCGTGGAAAAAACGTATCTGGCCATCGTCGACGGCCATCCCCGGCGCTCCTCGGGGGAAATCGACGCCGCGATTGGGCGGCACCCTGTTCACCGCCAGCGCATGACCGTAACCGACCGTCCCGGATCGCGCGATGCCTTCACGGCGTGGACCGTGCTCGACAGCGCGCCTGGTCTCAGTCTCGTCGAATGCCGTCTGCGCACCGGTCGCACCCACCAGATCCGGGTTCACCTGAAACACCTTGGCACTCCCGTTGCCGGCGATCCGGTTTACGGAAAGCGGGGGCCGTATTCCCGCCACCTGCTGCACGCCTACAAACTCAGCTTCGACCATCCCGCCACGGGCCGCCGAATCACGCTTACGGCCCCCATTCCCGCCGATTTTCCCCTCGTGCCGGCCGGCGCTCTTCAGTCATCCTAAAGCACGATGGATCGTCTCGCTGAGGCCGCCAACGCTGCCCTTCCCCTCCTCCGACCGCTGGCCGGCGGTCTGCTTTCCGCACCCACGACATCCACCTCGGCACTCGCCCGTCTCACCGCACTCGCCCGCGAAAACCGGCGAACCACCGCTCCACCACCAGCGGCTCAACCATCGACACTTCCTTCCGGAGCGCACGTCCAGCCTCTCCCGATAAATACCTCCGACCGCACGTGGACTCTGGAGGAGTTGCGAGCCGCAGCGCTTGTCTGCACGCGCTGTCCCCAACTCGTCGCCTCGCGCACGCAGGTTGTTTTCGGGGTGGGCAATCCCGACGCCGACCTCATGTTCGTCGGCGAAGCTCCCGGCGCGGACGAGGATGCTGCGGGCGAACCCTTCGTCGGCAAAGCGGGACAACTTCTTACTAAAATCATTCAGACGATGGGGTTCAGTCGCGACACCGTTTACATCGGCAACGTGCTCAAATGCCGGCCCGACATGCCGGCCGGTTCCGCCGGAAATCGCAAACCCCGCGCTGACGAAATGGCCACGTGCCTGCCGTGGCTCGCGGAACAAATCAAACTCGTTCAACCCCGCGTGCTTGTCGCGCTCGGTGCCACCGCCGTTGAGGGCCTGCTCGGCGACACCCGCCCGATGCGCGAAATTCGCGGCCGCTGGCTCGACTACCAGGGCATCCCGGTCATCGCCACCTACCACCCGGCATACCTGCTGCGAAATCAGTCGATCAGCGAAAAACGCAAAGTCTGGGAGGACATGCTCCGCGTGCTGGAAAAACTCGGCGCTCCCATCTCGGAAAAACAACGCACGTTTTTCACCTGACCGAACGCAACCTCCTCCCCCATCCGGGAGCGCGGTTCTTTATCAGAAACGGTTACGCCGCCGTGCGTTTCTCCGCCCGCACTTCGGCGCAGAATTCGGCGATTCGCGCCGCGGCGATCTTGATCTTGTCGAGGCTCGTCGCGTAGCTGCACCTCACGTGACCCTCGCCACTCGCGCCAAATGCCGTGCCCGGCACCACCGCCACATTTTTTTCCTTCAACAGTCGCAGAGAAAATTCCCGGCTCCCGAGTCCGGTGGAGGTGATCTTCGGGAACACGTAAAATGCCCCGCGCGGTTTGAAACACTCGAGCCCAAGGTCGTTGCACGCGCTCACGATGTAGTTTCGCCGCAGCTCGTATTCGCGGCGCATGTGCGCGACGGCTGGATCACCCCGCTCGAGCGCCTCGATCCCGGCATCCTGGCTCACCGTCGGCGCGCAGAGGATTGAATATTGGTGGATCTTCATCATCGCATCGATGATCTCCTCCGGCCCGCACGCGTAACCGATGCGAAATCCGGTCATCGCGTACGCCTTCGACATGCCGTGCAGGAACACCGTGCGTTCCTTCATTCCGGGCACGGCCACGATGCTGAAGTGCCGCCCGCCGTCGTACGTGAGTTCGCTGTAAATTTCGTCCGTCAGCACGATCAGGTTGCGACGAATGCAAACTTCGGCCAATGCCTCGACCGCTTTTTGATCGAGCGTCGCGCCGGTCGGATTCGTCGGGAAATTGAGCATCACAACCCGCGTGCGAGGCCCGATCGCGGCGTCGAGTGCCTCCGGCCGCAGAGAAAATTCATCTTCGACCCGCGTCGCGATCGCCCGCGCCACCCCGTGAGCCAGCGCGACACTGGGATTGTACGAGACGTAACACGGCTCGTGGTAAAGCACCTCGTCTCCCGGGTTTAAAATCGCCCGCAGCGCGGTGTCGATTGCTTCGGACACTCCGACCGTGACGAGCACCTCGCTCGCCGGCTCGTAACGCACGCCAAACGATCGCTCGACGTAATCGGCAATCGAACGACGGAGCCTCGGCAGGCCAAGATTCGACGTGTAGCCCGTGCGGCCCTTCTCCAGCGAATAAATTGCCGCCTCGCGGATGTGCCACGGCGTGACGAAATCCGGCTCGCCAATTCCCAGCGAGATCACGTCCTTCATCGACTGGACGACCTCGAAAAAGTCGCGAATTCCCGACCGGGGAATGTCGCGAATGTGATCAGCTACCCACTGGCTCACGGTGAAACAGCCAGGCGTTCGGGCGCCTCCTCAAGGTGATGGAACGCTCCGTTTTCTTTGTACGTTTTGAGTCGGAACCGCGTTGCCGTCGAAACGACGGCTTCGATCGTGCTGAGTTTTTCGGCCACAAAGGACGCGACCTGCCGCAGATTCTCCGCCTCGACCAGCACGAGCAAATCATACCCTCCGCTCATGAGGTAACAGCTCTGGACCTCGTCGAATTTCGAAATCCGCGACGCGATCCGGTCAAATCCCCCGTCGCGCTCGGGCGTGATTTTTACCTCGATCACCGCCGTGACCGTGTCGGGATTCCACTTCTCGCGGTTGATCACGGTTTGATATCCGATGATCACACCGTCCCGCTCCAGATCGGCAATCCGTGTGTTCACCTCCGCGACCGTCACGTCGAGCAGCCTCGCGAGATCCTCGCGCGGCATCAGCGGATTGTGTTGGAGAAGGGCGATGAGCGGCTGCATGGGAGCGCGGATCATGCCTTTACCGGCCCGCCGCTGGCAAGGCCCGGATCAATCCCGCGCGAGAGCGTCACTCTGCGCGACAAAATTGTCCCCGCTCCACTCGCCATCGGCCTTGACCATGCGTTGGGCATCGGCCTCGGCGGCCTGCGCATCCTTGCGTTCGCGCTGACGTTTCACCAGATCGGCGTGGGTGGTGAAATACGGCAGGCTCGCTCCCTTGAAATCGGCCAGTGTCTCAAATCCGTGGCCATCCATGAATGCGAGCAACTCGTCGCACATCGGCTTCACGCAGCCATAACCTGCCTTCATGACACCCGTGCAGACCTGTACGGTGTCTGATCCGAGCAGGATAAATTGCGCCGCGTCGGTGCCGGATTCGACGCCACCCATGCCCGAAAGCGTTCGGCCCGGATATTCCTTCGCGATGACCTGGGCGATTTCCATGCACATGCGCAACGCGATCGGCCGCACGGCTTTCGACGAATACCCGCCCGGCGTCGTCCAGCCTTCGACCGCCGGCTCGGGCCGCAGCGTTTCGAGATTCACCCCCATCACGCAACGAATCGTATTGATCGCACTCACACCGTGACATCCCGCCGCGAGCGCGGCCCGGGTCGGATCTTCGATGTGCGTCACGTTCGGTGTCATTTTTGCCCACACGGGAATTTTCGCCGCCGCAGTGACCCAACCGCAGACTTCGCTCAGAATTGCAGGATCCTGCCCCATGGCCGCCCCCATTTTCCGTTCCGGCAAGCCGTGCGGACACGAAAAATTCAGCTCGAATCCGTCAACGCCGACCTCCTGGCAGCGCTCGACGATCTCGATCCAGGCATCGCGATGAAATTCCTCCATGATCGACGCAATCAGGACGCCCTGCGGAAACGCGTCTTTTGCCCGCTTGAATTCGTCGAGCCAGATCGCGAACGGCCGGTCGCTGATCAGTTCGATGTTCTCCCAGCCGATCACCTCACCGTCGTTCGCTTTCAGCTTCGCGTAGCGCGGACTCACGTTCACGACCTTCGACGCGTCGAGGCTGATCGTTTTGGCAATGACCGCGCCCCAGCCCTCGCGAAAGGCACGGGTGATCACATTGAGATTTGTCCCCGGAGGTCCCGAACCAATGATGAAGGGATTTGGAAGGCGGAGGCCGTCAACGGTCGTGGCAAGAGTGGACATAAAATACGTGGGGTCGGACAACGATGACCCAAGCAGTTCTAAAGCCAAGTCGCCCGTGATCCTCCGTCGGGCAGCGCCCTATGCGACTCGCTCGTAGGCATCCTTCATCGCCGAATGAATTATGACCCGGTGATATCACCCAATCATAGCGGGATTCTCCCCGTTCTCCACGCCTCCGCGTGAGTTTGCTTAGGCATGGCGGTGCAATGCGTAGCGCCCCGTTTTTTTGTTCCCGATCTTTTCCACCACGCCGGCCTCCAGCAAGGGTCGCAGCAGATCCATCGCACCCTGTTTGGAAACCGCCAGCGCGGCCCAGAGTTCGCTCGGCGCCATGCTTCCGTGATTCCGCAGCAGGTGGAGCAGCCGCTCCTGTTTGGGTCGCAAAACCAGCTTCTCGGGTGATTTCACGTTGAAGGTTTGCACCCGCAGCCATACTCGTTCGAGCGTCTGGCGCAAACCTTCGGCAGAATATTCCAACCAGCTCGTGAGATCGTCGCGCTGCCTGCGAACCGCATCCAGCGCCAAGTAGTACCGTGGGCGATCTTCCCAGTAGAATTCATCCACGGAGAAGATGTGATGCGGGTCGAAACCCCGCCGATAAAGCTCCCACAAAGCAAAGGCCCGGCCAGTCCGTCCGTTGCCGTCGGCGAAAGGGTGAATCGTCTCGAAGCGGTGATGCAGGATCGCCGAGCTGAGCACCGGCGACAGCCCGCTCGATTTTTGATTCCACCACTCCAGAAGTTCGAACATCAGGCCGGAGACGTCGGTTGGAGCAGGCGGCACGTAGCGCCCCACCCGCACGGCAATGCTGCGATACCTCCCAGCCTCGCCCTGATCCATCACCTCTCCGGCGAGGATGCGGTGTAATTCGAAGAGATCCTCATGACGGATCATCTTTTTGGTCGCGTGTTTCTCCACATAGCGGAGGCCGGCAAAGTAGTTCAGCACCTCGCGCCGGGAGCGCACGTCGGAGGCGGCGGATTCCCGGCCCTCTTCAAGCGCACGCACCTGCTCCAACGTCAGTGGATTGCCCTCGATCGCGGTGGAGGCGTGGACATTGCGCGTGCGGGTATCCTTCTGCAGCGCGGGAACCCAGGACAGCTCGACTGCCGCACCCAGAATCCGTTCCCGCAACGCCGCCACCGTCTCGACCTGTGCCAGCAGGTCGGGGGTAATCGAGAATTGCGGTTCGTAGCTCACGCAGATTGGTCAAGCGTGAGTCAAATTATCAGTCAAGTAGCGAGACGACGCGGATGAAAACGGCCACGCACGTCCGACGCATTGTGTTTACGAAAAACTAAATCTCGAAATCTCAGGTTGCGGAAAGCTTGATTGAACTCAGGTTCAAGCGACTCCGCTGATCCACGTCATCGTTTTGTCCGCAAGCTGATCGAGCGCCTGAACGGAGAGAGCGAGGTGCTCTTCTTTTGTGTTTTCGATTTTGTTGTGGCTGATGCCGAGCAGGCTTTGGACAAAGAGCATCACCGTCGGCACGCCCGCGCGCGCAACTTCCGCGGCGTCGTGCAATGGGCCGGACGGCAGACGGTGGGACCGGCCGCAGGTCTCGCGAATCGCTTCATCGCAGAAATCAATCAACCGCGGATCGAATGGAATCGGCGCGATGTGCCAGAGACGTTCCCACTCGACCGTCACGCCCGCCTCCGTTGCGAATTGCTCGCTCGCGGCAACCGCGTCAGCGTGCATCGCCGCCAACGCCGCGGCGTCGAGGTGACGCTGATCGAGCGTGACGCGGCATTCCGCAACAACGCTGGTCACGATGCCCGGCTTCGTGATGCACGACCCAATCGTGCAGACACCACCATGTTTTTCCGCGATTTGGTAAATCTCCGGGCTCATCCTTGCGGCAGCGAGGAAAGCATCCCGACGGCGATTCATCGGGGTGCTGCCGGAATGCGCAGCCTGTCCACGAAACGTCATCCCATGCCGCTCGACGCCAAATGTCCCTATTACGGCTCCCAGCGGCAATTCGAGATCGAGCAAAACGGGCCCCTGCTCGATGTGCAACTCGAGGTAGGCGGCGGCATTTGCCAACTCCGAGCCGCTGTCTTTAACCCGATCAAAGTCGATGCCGCACGCGGCCAGAGCATCCGGCAGGCGCACGCCGTCACGGTCCACGAGTCCACGCGCTTCGTCCACGTCGAGATTTCCGGAACACGCCGAAGATCCAAAGAGGCTTTTGCCAAAACGCGCACCCTCTTCGTCGGCCCAATCGACCAAACGCACGGTCAGCGGCGGCCGCCCGTCGTATTGGGCGGAAATCCGTCGCAAAACTTCGAGTCCGGCGAGCAAATTCAGGCAACCATCAAGCCAGCCACCGTTTGGCACGGAGTCGATGTGGCCGCCAATCAGGAGAGCTCGTTCGCTTTCGCCCGGAAGCGTCGTCCAGACGTTGCCCGCAGCGTCGGTGTGCGTTTCGACGGGCAGATCCGCGAGTTTGTCCCGAAACCAAACCCGCGCCAGGACCCACGCTGGAGTGAATGCGACCCGCTGCGCCCCGTCATCGTCTCCGGTCAACTCACGGAGTTCCTTCAACTCTCTGACCGTGCGCGCAGGATCGACCGTCATCCCAGCATGGCCAGGATCGGCTGCGGATAGACACCCAACACAAAAATAGCCAGCACCAGCGCGGCCATGCTGATTTTCGAAGCGAGCGATACGGGAATGGCGGGGAGATCATCCGGAGCAGGTTGCCAATACATGGCGCGCACCACCTGCAGGTAATAATAAAATCCGCACGCCACCGTCAGGGCGCCAATGCCCACGAGCCAATACTGGCCGTCGGCAACCGCCGCTTCGAAAATCAAAAATTTGCCGAGAAATCCCGCGGTGAAGGGAATTCCAGCAAGCGAGATCATCGACACAAGCATCGCACCGGCCAGCCACGGTGACCGCGTAGCCAGTCCATTAAATTTTGCGATCTCGGCGCCGCCCACCACCTTGGAAACGACGACGAGCACCAAAAACGCGAGAAACGTCATCAGGAGATACGCCGCGAGGTAAAACGTGATCGCGGATCCGGCCATCACCGCTCCGACACTGGCCACCCCCATCAACAAATATCCCGCGTGGCCAATACTCGAGTAGGCCAGCAGGCGTTTCATGTTTTTTTGCGGCAAGGCGGCCAGATTGCCAAAAATGAGTGTCGCTCCCGCGATGACCGCGAGCACCAGCACAAGCCGCTCCTGCAATACCGGCAAAACGAAAAACGGCTCGAGCACCCGCAGCAGCACAACGAATCCCGCCGCTTTCGATCCAACCGAAAGAAACGCCGTCACCGGTGTGGGTGCTCCCTGGTAAACGTCCGGCACCCAGAATTGAAACGGCACCGCCGCCACTTTGAAGCCCAGCGCCACCAGCACCAAAGCGATGCCAAACATCAACGCCATCAAATTTTCCCGCGGCACCGTCGGCAGAACTTCGGCGATTGCCGCCAGGCTGGTCTGCCCGGTCATGCCGAAAATCCACGTGATCCCGTAAACCAGGAAGCCGGTGGAGAGCGCACCGAGAATGAAATATTTCGTCGCTGCCTCGAGACACTGCGCGCTTCGCCGCATGTACGCGACCATGACGTAGAACGAAATGGTCACGAGTTCGAGAGACACGAAAATCGAGATGAAATCGTTGGCCGAAACCATCCACATCAGGCCGGCGCAGGTGAAAATCGGCAGGGTGAAAAATTCGCCAACTCCCGCGCCCTTGCCGAGGCCGGGAATCGCTGATTCCACGACGGGCGCGTAATCGATGCTCATCACGAGGACGAGGATGGTCGCCACGAGGGCAAAACGTTTGAAGAAGATGGCGAGCGGATCGGCGACGTAAAATCGGGCGTCCGCCGGGATCAAAGTCGGATCGATGAAAAAGCTTGCCGCCAGCACCAGGCCGAGTCCGGCGATGCCGCCGTACGCGAGCAGACGTTTATCGATCCCGGACACGAACGACTCGACCATCAGCAGCGTGATGCCGAGACAGACAACGATGACTTCGAGATAGATCGGGTTCACGGCAGAAGGATCGAAGGAGTGACGTATTGCAGCAGGAGCTGCGGGAAAAAGCCGATGATCATGAGCGCGGCCAGGAGCAGCACCACGGAATACCGCGTGACCGGTGAGATGTCCGCGAGGCCGGCCCAGCGTTCCGGCATCGTGCCGAAAAACACTTTCCGGTAAGCCCGGAGCATGTAGACCGCGGAAATCACTACGCCCCAGACCGCGATGATCGTTGTGATCTGCAGGCCGTTAAGCTGGAAGCCCGGAGCCAGGCCACCCGATGCGCCCATCGCGCCGAAGAAAATGAGGAGTTCACCCGGGAAATTTGCAAATCCCGGAAGGCCGATTGACGCCATGGCCGCAAAGCCAAAAAGCAGTCCCAGCTTTGGCATGGATTTTCCGAGGCCGCCCAGTTCGGCGAAGTCGAGAGTTCCCGTGCGCTCGCGCAACGCTCCGCTCAACGCGAACAGAGCGGCAATCGACAAACCGTGGGCCACCATCAGCACGCCGGCACCGCTCAGGCTCAATTCATTCAACCCGGCGATGCCGAGGAAGATGTAGCCCATGTGCATCACGCTCGAGTAGCCGAGCATCCAATCGAGCCGCTTCTGCGCGATGGTCACCAGGCCGACATAGAGAATATTTCCAACCAACAGGACCAGCAGCAGGTTCAGGTAGGTTTGCATTGCCTCCGGGAAGACTGGCGTGACGATGCGCAACATCCCGTAGAGGCCAAATTTTTTCAGCACCCCGGCGTGCAACATCGACGCGGGCGTCGGAGCCGACGCGTACGCCTGCGGAGCCCACGTGTGGAGAGGAAACAACGAAACGAGTGATCCGAAACCAAAGAGGAGGGTGAGGTAGACCCAGTCCGGCGGATTCAGGAGCCCGGTCTCGGCCCATTCCCGCAGCGTGATCATGTCGAACGTCCGCATGCCCGCCGGCCCGCTCAGGTAAAGACCCATGATGCCAATCAGCAACACGAAGCTGCCCAGACCGAGGTAAATCGTCGCCTTCCACGCCGCCGCCTGCCGATCACCCGATCCCCAGATTCCGATCAGCAAAAACGTTGGGATCAACGCGACTTCGTGAAACGCGTAAAAAAACAGCAGATCCGTGGACGCGAACGCTCCGATCACTCCGGTCGAGATCAGCATCACGCACGCGTAGAAAAAATTCGCGCGCTCCACCGTCTCGGGAATCACCCAAACAGCACTCACGGTCACAATCGTCGCCAGCAGCAACATCGCGAGGCTCAGCCCGTCCGCGCCAAAGCTCAGACTCAGACCGAGACTCTCGGACACCGGGATTGACGACAAAAATTGGAATCCGCCCTCCGCAGTCCGGTACGATCCGAGCAGCACGAGCGACAGCACAAGCATCAGCACGGAGGAAACTCGCGCCGTGAGGCGCGCATTCGATCCGGCCATGATGAACAGCGCCGTCACCAGCGGCAGCAGCGTGAGATAAAAGAGCGGGCTGAGCGCGGTCATGAGATGGCGATGAGGAAATAGATGAGTGCGATCACTCCGGCCCCGAAGAAGAGCGCGTACGCCTGAAGATTGCCGGTCTGCAAAAAGCGCAGCACAAAACCGGTGGCCCAGGTGAACTTCGCACCGCCCTGAACGCACAGTCCATCAACGAACCAGCGGTCAAAAAATCCGCTGGCCGTGGCGGTGCCGTCCTGCACCCAACGCACGATCCACGCGTAGAGATTGTCGATGTAAAGCCGGTTCGCGAAGAACGGGATCACGATTGGATCCTTGGCGGGAGCGCCGCGGTAGATCGCGATCACGATCGCGATGCCGAGAAACACAAAGGCTTTCAACATCCACGGCACCCAGCCCGGGACGTCGTGCGGATGGTCGATCGCGAGGAACATCTGCTGAATGCCCGGGAATCCGAGAATGATCGACGGAATCGCCAGGATGATCAGCGGTGCGACCATGATGATCGGAGACTCGTGAGCTTTTTTGGCCGCTTCGCTGCGCGGCCCGCCCATGAAAACGACCCAGAGCAGGCGGGTGGTATAAAGTGCAGTGAGCAGCACGCCGAGCGCCGCCATCCAGAACCATCCGGGCCCCACGCCCCACGCCCATTCGATGATCAGATCCTTGCTGTAATATCCACTCGTGATCCACGGGAAACCCATCAGCGCGAGGCCGCCGATGACCATCGCCACAAACGTGAAAGGCATCTTGTTTTTGATGGCCCCCATCTTCCAGATGTTCTGCTCGTGGTGCATTCCCATGATCACCGAGCCGGCGCAGAGGAAGAGCAGGCACTTGAAGCAGGCGTGCGTCAGCAGGTGAAACATCGCCACGCCCCACACCGGAGCCACCGCGATGCCCAGCACCATGTAGCCCAGCTGCGAGATCGTCGAATACGCGAGAATGCGTTTGATATCATCCTGCTGCAACGCCATCAGCCCCGCCGCAAAACACGTGATGCCACCGATCCACCCGATCACCTCGAGTGCACCCGGTGCCGCAAGCAGGATTGGAAAAATCCGGGCGAGCATGTAAACGCCCGCGGCCACCATCGTCGCCGCATGCAGCAGCGAAGAAACGGGGGTTGGACCTTCCATCGAGTTGGGCAACCAAACGTGCAGCGGCATTTGCGCCGACTTGCCGACCGTGCCGCAAAAAACCAACACGCACGCGGCGACCAGCCATCCGGACGACGGAAAGGCCCCGATGCCGGCCTCGAGTTCCGCAAAGACGACCGTTCCCGTGACGAGCCAGAACGTCAGGATGCCCAGCATGAACCCGAAGTCGCCAATCCGGTTGACTGTGAACGCCTGCTTGCAAGCCTCCGCCGCCGAATCGCGCGTGAAATAATGCCCGATCAGGATGTAGGAACTCACGCCGACGAGTTCCCAAAAGATGAACATCATCACGAAGTTGTCCGCGAGCACGATGCCCAGCATCGAAAACAGGAAGAGCGACAGCCCCGCGAAATACCGCGAATACCCTTCCTCCTTCGCCATGTAGCCGACGGAATAGGTGAAAACCAGGGTCGCGATCGTCGTGACGACCACCAGCATGAGCTTGCTCAGGCCGTCGATCGTCACCCCGATGGGAACCGCAAATTGAAAGGTCGATTCCGGCCCGAGCAGGCGCGCAAAATCAATCCACTCGATCCGGATCGGATCCGTGAAATCCGGCATCGCAAAGAGCCACCAGCTCAACACGCAGGTAAACGCCGCCCCCGCAATTGCCAGCCCTGCGCTGAACGGCTTGGAAATTTTCCCGAAGAAAAGAATGACCGCCGCCACCACGAGCGGCGTGAGAAGGATGAACCAGGGTGCCGTTTGAGGAGTCATGCCGGGATTAGAACTTCAACGCGTTGAGGTCCTCTACGTGCGTGGTCTGCCGGACCCGGAAGAGCGCGACGATGATCGCCAGACCGACCGCCACCTCGGCAGCGGCCACCGTGATGATAAAAAACACGAGCACCTGTGCGTCGTAGTTCGGCATGCCAGCCGCGGTCAGGTGATATCGCGAGAACGCGACCAGCGAGAGATTGGCCGCGTTGAGCATGAGCTCGAGCCCCATAAAAATGATCAGGATATTCCGGCGCAGGAGCACTCCCGCGAGGCCGATGGCAAAAAGCAACCCGCTCACCGCAAGGTAATGGGCCAGGGTCGGCGCGGCGTCCATCTCAGCAGCGTCCTCCAGCCCGGTTCGTTCCCGAATTCAATTTCGAAATCTGAAGTCGTTGCATCACTTCAGCTCCTTTTTACTGAGAAGGACCACGCCGACCGTCGCGGCCAGCAGAAGCACGCCCACGATTTGAAACGGCAGATTGAAGTCGCTGAAAAGCGCGAAACCCACCGCCCGGACGTCGTCTAGCGACGGATCAGCCAGGGGTTGTTTCAACGCGGCGAGTGACGGTGTTCCGAGCAACACCTTCGCGAGCAGGGCCACGAATCCACCAAGCACCACGCCGCCACCGATCCACGCCGTCACGTTCAATTTCCTCGCCTCCTCCGACTTGAGGTCGAGCAGCATGATGATGAAAAGGAACAGCACCATCACCGCGCCCGCGTAAACAAGGATCTGGATGATCCCGATAAAAAATGCGTCGAGCGTCACGAAGAGCGCCGCCAGCGAGACGAACGCCATCACCAGGCACATCGCCGAAGAGACCGGGTTGCGCAGAAATACGACACCGGCCCCGAAGGCCAGCATCAAAGCGGAAAATATCCAGAAAAGGAACAGCGACACAGTGGGTTAAAGCGGTCGGAAAAGGTTCGGCGCGCGTTCTATCAGCCGACGCGGGAAGCGACTACTTTTTTTCGTTCCACTTGTTCACGACGCCGGATTTTATCCCGCCGAGTTCGTAAAGTTTGGCCTTGTCGTGCATCATTTCCGCGCGGCTGTATCCGGTGATCGAATAATCCTTGCGCAAAAAGATCGCCTGCTCCGGGCAGACTTCCTCGCAGAGGCCGCAATAAATGCAGCGAATCATGTCGATGTCGAATTCCTGTGGGCGTTTTTCGACTTTCGCCCACTTGGTGTCGTTCGGGATTTCCTCCGGCTTGATCGTGATCGCCCGAGGCGGGCAGATGAATTCACAGAGCTGGCACGCCACGCAGCGCTCCCGACCCCATTCGTCGGTCACGAGAGTCGGCGCACCGCGATACCAGTCCGGCAGCTCGGCGTCCCACTTTTGCTCGGGATATTCCATGGTCACCTTCGTTTTCCCGAGCAGGCGGTCCTTGAAATGTTTGATCGTGATGATGAGGCCACCCAGCAGCGCGGGCAGATAAATCTTCTCGGCGAAATTCAGCGTGGGGCGTTTGACGACGAGTGCCATGGTCAGGATTTGATGAAAGCGATGATGAGTGCGGTCACGAAGATATTTACGAGCGCCAGCTCGAAAAAGAAATACCAGCCGAGCTTCATCAGCTGATCATAACGAAAACGGGGCACCGTCCAGCGCACCCAGATGAAGAAAAACAGCAGCGCCGAGACCTTGCCGAAAAATACCGCGATGTTCACCAGCCCCCAGAACCAGCCCGCCGAACCGTCCGGGATGAGCGGCAGACTCCAGCCCCCGAGAAACAGCGTCACGATCACCCCCGAGCCCGCGATCATCGCCGCATATTCACCGAGGAAAAACAGTGCGAATCCCATTCCCGAATATTCGGTGTGGTAACCGCCAACCAGCTCCTGCTCAGCTTCCGGCAAATCGAACGGCGCGCGGTTTGTTTCGGCAAACATCGCCACCAAAAAGACGATGAACGAGATGAACATCGGCACGGACAACAGGAGCTGCTGGAGCGAAAAACTCGAGACGAGCAGCGGTCCAAGAGAAGCCGGATTTGCCATCACCGCCGCAAGATCAAAATCCTTGATCCAATACGGAGCGATCATCCACCCATTGGCAACCTGGTAATTGACGATCTCCGGAAGATTCAGCGTCCCGACGATCATAAAAACCGGCACCACCGAAAGTCCCAGCGCGAGCTCGTAGGAAATCATCTGCGAACTCGACCGAATCCCACCGAGAAAAGGGTATTTGGAATTCGAAGCCCAGCCCGCCAACACGATCCCGTAAACCCCGAGCGACGAAACCGCAAAAACGTAAAGCACCCCGACATTGATGTCGGCGATCACCATCGGAACACCGAACAACTCGCTTCCAAACGGCAGCACCGCCAGCACGAGGATCGGTGGGATCATCGCGAGTTTCGGCGCGATGTAATAATAGAACTTGTTGACGCTGTTCGGGATGAAATTTTCTTTCAGAAGCAGCTTCAGCGCATCCGCGATCGGCTGGCCGAGGCCGAGAAGACGAATGCCCGTAAGTGGCACGCCCGCGCGATTCGGCCCGACACGATCCTGAATGAATGCACTCACCTTCCGCTCGGCGTAAACGGTGTAGGAGACAAACCCGAGAATGATGCCCAGCAAGCCCAGCGTCTTGGCCAGCGAGGTCCAGACCAGGAAAATCTCGGGCGTCATCAGAAAATTCACAATATCCATGGCTACGCGTACAAGCGGGTTGTCGATACAGGTTTCGCCAGCCCACTGTCGAGTGACAACGCGCGAAAACTTGGCCTGTCAAAACCGCACGAACGTTTCACGCAGGCCGCAAATTCCTCCGCCCGCGCTCTCAATCCACGCGTGACGTTTTCAGCTCCTCGATGAGGGCGAGCACGCGCTTTTCGATGGCGGGCAGAGCGTCGTCCGGGCGGCTGAACGGGATGTCAGCCACCTCCCAATATTCGATCTTATCGGCGAACGCCGCGAATTGGCGTTGCATCATCGGCCAGTGTTCGGTGCGGTCGAGAGCGATCACGCGGGCGCCGGATGCCAGGTCGGTGTCCGCAATTTGCACCCGCGTCGGCCCGGTGCGGTGGCGGGCAATCCCGCGCGCCGTCAACGCATCGTGCGTGTAGTGCGAGATGTCACCGTCCGCGAGGTGAATCGCGAGACCCCGCGAATAGGCGTGCCAGTCGAGCCCCTCCTGCTCGGCATGATGATTAAAAACCGCCTCCGCAAACCGGCTGCGGTAAAAATTTCCGGTGCAGACGAAAAGGACGCGATTCATCGCCGGCCCGAATCCGCGAGCGCGAGTTCCACGCCGAGATCGCCGATTTTTGTGAGCGAAAGACCGGCGAGGGCAGGTGTTTCGTTCGCCATCGCTTTAAAAACTTCCTCAATGGCGTAAACGCCGTTCGATCCTCCGACGGCCTGAATGAGATCGCGGAGAATTTCCCAATCATCACGCGCCTGCCCCGGCGAAGCGGTCGCGCGATTCAAACGCTGGATGCGACCGGCGAGATTGATCATCGATCCCCGCTTTTCGCTGAACCCGGCCGACGGCAGCAGCACGGAGGCCGCGACGGTGGTTGGATTTGGTGAGATGCCGGTGACGACGAGCGTTTCGAGTTTCGCGAGGTCGACCGGGGAGATGCCGCATTCGGTCGCATCCTCGCCAAGAACGATCAGGGCGGTCACGATGCCGCGGGAGACGAGGTTTGTAATTTCGGCGAGTTTCGCCCCGGGCTCCGCGCCCGCGACGCCGAGCAATTTTGCGCCGTTCGTGTTCGGATTGCCGTCGTCGGAAATGAGGAATCCATCCCCCTGCTGCGGACGCGGAATCACGTCAAATCGCTGGATGCCGAGCGCCTGGATCAGGCGTTTCGTGAGGAAAAGCTCTTCGTTGGTCATGCGCGCCGAAGCAATCAGCGCGATGTCGGCGGGATCGTGTTTTTTGAGCTGATCCGCAGCTGCAGCGATCGCGCGCGACCAGCTCACTGGCGGTTCCGCTCCGCGCACGACCGGTTCTTTGAGACGCGCATCGTCATTGAGGTGATGAAAATTCAGCCGATGGCTGTCGGGCATCCAGCAGGAATTCACGAAGTCGTTCTCGCGCGGAGTGATGCGGTAAATCGTGTTCTCTCGGCTGCCGATCAGGATGTTGGTGCCCTGGCCGCAATTGACGTCGATGCTTTTGGTCTCCTTGAGAAACCAGACGCGCATCTGGAAACGAAAATCCTTCGAAGTGAGTGCGCCGACCGGGCAAATATCAGCGGTATTCAGCGAATAATTGTTATCCAGCCGCTTGCCCGGATAAACCGTGAGCGTCGTGTGGCTGCCGCGATTCACGAAACCGAGAACGTCGTCGTGAGCAATTTCCTGCATGAACCGAACGCAGCGCGAACACATGATGCAGCGCTCGTCGTCGAGCACGATATTTTTGCCGATATCGACCCGTTTGGGTTTTTTGACTTTTTCTTCGAGGAAGCGGGAATCGCCCTTGCCGTACTCGACGCTGAATTCCTGAAGCCGGCATTCCCCGGCCTGATCGCAGATCGGGCAATCGAGCGGATGATTGATCAATAAAAATTCCATCACGCCCTTGCGGCATTCTTCAGCCAGCGGGGAGTCGGTGCGCACCGCCATGCCTTCGGAAATCTCGGTCGCGCACGAGATCGCCGGGCGAGGGCTCCAGTTGATGAGCGGCCGTCCGTCTTCGCCGAGTTCGGGTTTGCGCTCCGGCGTCATGCGCGGCATGCCCATTTCGACGAGACACATCCGGCAATTGCCAGGTGAGCTGAGCTTCGGGTGGTAGCAATAGTGCGGAACAAATTTTCCGCTCTTCATGCACGCTTCGATCAGGCGCGTTCCCTTCGGATATTGCACCCAGGTTCCATCCACCTGAACATTGATCATCGGGACTTCCGTCGCCTTCTCCGTCGTCGTTGCGCTCATCAGCAATAAAATCCGTCTGTTCTCAGTTGGGTCAGTGGGTGCGGGCGTTTCCGCGCGCTCTGTTGCTACGGTTACGTCTCCCGGCAGGCAAGGAAAACGCAAATCATCACCCGTTTTCGGCCATCACCAGGTTCTGACAATTCGCTCGGCTCAAGCCGCAATTAACCGATACAAGTTGTTGATTCCCAAGGCTTGTATTTTTATAAACATCGTATTTGCAGTTACTTGTTACGATAACGTAACCCATCATTCGTTGAAATCGTTCTCGAAAAATCACTTTCCTTTCGGCTCTCCTTTATCCCAACCATGAAAATCCCAAGCCTTAACCAGCTCACCCAACGGACCCAGCGCTTCGGCGTGTGCGGTCTCGCCTCCGCGGCCATGGCCGCATCATCCGTCACGGCCTTCGCCGGTCAGGATTATCAGGTCACCACCGACGTCGATGCGCAGGAAGAAAGCGCGTTCGAAAAATGGTGGACCGGCAAACAGATGGTCCCCTTCCCCGGCCGTGACACGCTCGAGGATTACGGCCTGAAATTCACGGGGAAATACGAAGGCATCTTTTTCGGTGTCGTGGACAGCGAGGGTGGCGCGCGCGGATTTTACGACCAGGAAATCGCCTTCGGCGCTGAGCTCGATTTTGCGAAACTCACCGGCGCCGAAGCGCTCGACGGCCTCACCGCTTTCGGTGGTGTCCGCTGGCGTGATTCGCGGGCCAATTCCAACCCGAACAACTTCGTTCAGGCCAGCAGCCTGTTCCAACCTTCGAACAATCAATCGGGCACGCAATGGCGCCTGCTGACGTTCGGCCTCGAATACGCCACCCCCGAGATGTTTGGCATCGAGGAATTTATCACCCTGCGCGGTGGCTGGCTCCAGCCCCAGAAGGAATTCATCGATCAGCCGCTTTCGAAGTTGTTCGTGAACAACGCGATCGAGAGCGCCAAAGGCGTCGGTGGCAACATTCCGTTCTCGTCGAGCTTCTCGACGTGGGGCGGCACTCTCGAGGTCAAGCCGGCCGACATCGCCTACATCAAAGGCGGTCTTTTCATGGCATACCCGAGCGCAACCTCTTCACCAAACCACGGTCTGGCATTCGAAGGATTTAAGGAAGACACGAGCATGAATGGTCTGCTTGCCATGACGGAAATTGGCATCACTCCAAAAATCGGTCCTTCGGAACTCCCCGGCAAATACGCCGCTGGTGGGTATTATTACGGACAGGAACGCGATTCGTTCAACGGCACCTACCAATACGGTCAGTACGGATTCTACGGGCAGGCTGATCAGATGTTGTTCCGCGAGTCCTCGCCGGAGCCGGAGCCGATGGTCTACAGCAAAAAGGGATCGTCCGACGGCAAATCGGTCGCGACCGGTAAAAATTTCAAAGATCCCGTCGAACCCACCGAGCCGACGCTTTCCAAGCAAGGCCTCTACACGTTCAATTTGATCACTTTCGCGCCGAAGTACAACAATCTGTATCCGTTCTACTTCCAATCCGGCCTCGTTTACGAAGGTCTGATTCCGACCCGCGACAAGGACCGAACGATGTTTGCCATCGGCTTCGGCAGCTACAGCTACCAAAACATCGAAAACCTACAGAACAACGGCAACGTCAATCAGCCGAATTATTCGATCGTCCTGGAATGGGACTACCGCATCCAAATCAACGGCTGGGCGCACCTCCAACCGTTCGCGCAATACATCATTCGCCCCAACGGCACCGAAAACGTGAAAAATGCGACCATTCTCGGTTTCGCTTACGGCATGAGCTTCTGATTTCAGAGGTTCTTCGTTGTTCAATTTCGACCGGCACTCCGCGAGTGGAGTGCCGGTTTTCTTTAACCAAATTGTCTTTCAGTAAATCCCGCCACACTTGCCGGCAGTGGATTCGAGGGGTTTCATCAACCAACCGACCGGTCACAACCTTGTAACAATACGCATTTTGCCGGCCACCACGAATCCCGCTCTCATCCCAACACAACCCTGATTCCATTATGACCACTCACATTTCATCCCTGGCCCGCGCGGCCGCTATTACTGCCCTGTTTGCCACTGCCGGCAGCGCCCTGGCACAGACCCAAATCTCCGGAGCCGGAGCCAGCTTTCCTGCTCCGCTCTACCAGCGTTGGTCGCAGGAATTTGCGGCCAAAAATCCCGGCATGCAGGTCAATTATCAATCCGTTGGCAGCGGTGCCGGCATCAAACAGTTCACGGAAAATCTCGTGAATTTTGGAGCCAGCGACGCCGCGATGACGGACGAACAGATGGCCAAGGTTGCCAAAGGTGTCGTTCTGATTCCCGCGACGGCCGGAAGTATCGTTCTCGCCTACAACCTGCCCGGCCTGGAAGGCATCAAACTCAGCCGCGAAGTTTACGCCGGCATTTTCCTCGGCACGGTCACGAAGTGGAACGATCCGAAAATCGCCGCCGCCAATCCTGGTATTGATCTTCCGGACATGGACATCGTCGTCTGCGTGCGCTCTGACGGCAGCGGCACGACATTCGTTTTCACAAAACACCTCGCCGCCATCAGCCCGCAATTCAAAGATGAAGTCGGTGAAGGCACGGCCGTCACCTGGCCGGTCGGCGTTGCCGGCAAAGGCAACGAGGGCGTGACCGCACTCGTCAAACAAACACCCGGCGGCATTGGTTACGTCGAGTTCGGTTATGCCCAGCACAACAAACTGCCCATGGCCACGCTGGAGAATAAATCCGGTGAATTCGTCGTTCCGACGGAGGAAAGCGGAGCGGCTACTCTGGCCAGCGTCGAACTTCCGGAAAATCTACGGATCTGGCCCAGCGATCCCTCCGGCAAGGGTGACTACCCGATCGCCACCTTCACCTGGATCCTGCTCTACAAGACCTACGACGACGCCAAGATCAAGAATGCCGTGGTCGATTTCGTGAAGTTCGGACTCACCGACGGGCAGCAATTTGCTCCGGAACTCGGCTACATCAAGCTCCCGGAATCGGTCATCGCCAAGTGCATGGCCGCCCTCGACACCGTGCAGTAATCTGCGGCGCGTTTTTGATCGGTCCCGGCCATGAATTCACCCTCGCCAGAGTCCAGCGCACTCGACGAATACAAGTCGGGACCCGACATCTTCCGCATCCTTTGCTGGGTGGCGGCGGCAGCCACCGTCGCCACCCTTGCCTGGATCGTTTACGAAATCGTCAAACAAGCCTCACCCGCGATTTCCGAATTCGGATTCGGCTTCATTACGGGCAAGGTTTGGTCTGCCAACCGGGACATTTTTGGCGTCCTGCCATTTCTGATCGGCACGGTTGTCAGCTCGGTCATTGCCATCGTCATCGCGCTGCCGCTCGGATTGTCCGTGGCCATCTTCCTGAGCGAAGATTTTCTTCCCCTCCCCGTCCGCCAGGTCGTCCGATTTGTCGTCGAGCTGCTCGCCGCGATTCCCAGCGTGGTCTACGGACTCTGGGGCATCGCCGTCGTCATTCCACTCGTCCAGGAATACGGAGCGATACTCGCCAAAAATCTGGGCCCGAGCATCCCGCTCTTCAAAGGCCCCGCCTTCGGCAACAGCATGCTCACCGCCAGTCTTGTGCTGGCGCTCATGATTCTTCCGACGATCACCGCCATTTCCCGCACCGCCCTCGTCGCGGTGCCAAAAACGCTCCGCGAAGGGGCCTATGCACTCGGAGCCACCCGCTGGGAGGCAATTCTTGGCGTGATTATGCCGACCGCCGCACCGGGCATCGTTGCAGCGACCATTCTGGCCCTCGGCCGCGCCATGGGCGAAACGATGGCGATTGCCATGTTGATCGGCAACAGTTCGCGGCTCACCTGGTCTTTGCTCTCACCCAGCGGAACTCTGGCCGGCTTGCTCGCCAATGAATTTGGCGAAGCATCCGGTTTGCAGATCGCGTCCCTCATGTATGCAGCTCTTCTGCTCGTCGTCCTGACGCTGGGCGTGAACATCATCGGCGAGGCTGTTCTTCGCCGCGCCCAAAAGAACGTTGCCGGAGCCCTCTGATCGCCATGGACCAGACCATCGCCACCCACTCTCCGGATTTTTTCTCGGATCATGCGATCTCCAGCAAAGCGGCGGGCCGCTCGCTGGGCAATCGGGTGCTCACCACCATTTGTGTCGGGCTCGCGTTTCTCACGCTCATCCCGCTGTTTTCCATTGTTTTCCTGGTGCTTAAAAATGGGCTGCCGTTGCTGAAGTGGTCGGTCTTCACCGGGCTGCCCCCGGCCGCCGGCACCGTCGGCGGAGGGTTTGGCAATGCGGTTATCGGCACCTTCGTCATGGTCGGCATCGCGCTCGCCATCGCCACACCGCTCGGCATCCTCTCCGCGATTTTCATCAACGAATACGCCCCGTTTTCCCGGCTTTCCAAGACGGTGCGTTTTGTTGCCAAGCTGCTGACCGGCATCCCGTCGATCATCGCGGGTGTTTTTGCCTTCGCCGTTGTCGTGCTCGCCACCGGAAAATTCTCCGCGATCGCCGGTGGTGTCGCGCTGGCCGTGCTCATTCTCCCAACCATTCTCCTCACCTCCGAGCAGGCTCTCCTCGGCGTGCAACGAGCCTACCGGGAAGCTTCCTTTGGCCTCGGAGCGACGCCGTTCCAGACAATCTGGCGCATCGTCCTTCCCGAGGCGATGCCCGCAATGATGACCGGAATCATGCTGGCGGTCGCACGTGCCGCCGGCGAGACGGCTCCAGTTCTCTTCACCGCACTGTTCAGCCAATACTGGGCACAGTCGGTCTGGGAACCGACTGCTTCGCTCGCTGTTTTGATCTACAATTTTTCAACGCTTCCGTACGATTACCAGATCCAGCTCGCCTGGACGGCTTCACTCGTCCTGGTTTGCCTGGTCACCGTATCGAACGTCGTCGCGCAGATGGTATTCCAGAAAAAATAGCGGACGACCCCGCACAGCACACCCTATTCTATGCCCAAAACGATGGAGACGACACCCGGCACATCCGACGCCGCCGAAAGCCAGCCCAAGGTCCGCACCGAAAGCCAGCACGCGGCTCGCGAAGACTTTATCAAGGTCGACAACTTCGATTTTTTCTACGGATCGAAGCAGGCACTCTACGGCATCAACATGCGCATTCCCGAGCGCCAGGTGACCGCCTTCATCGGGCCATCCGGCTGCGGCAAATCGACTCTGCTGCGCAACTTCAACCGGATGAACGAACTCATCGACGGAACGCACTACGAGGGCGACATCAAGATCAATGACCGAAGCATCTATGACCAGAAAATCGAGGTCATCGCGCTGCGCCGCAGCATCGGCATGGTTTTCCAAAAATCGAACCCGTTTCCGAAATCGATCTACGAAAATATTGTCTTCGGCCTCCGCATCTCGAAGCAGAACGACAAAAAGGTGCTCGATCAAACGGTCGAGCAAAGCCTGCGCGGCGCGGCCCTTTGGGACGAGGTGAAGGATCGTCTTCACGACAGCGCACTCGGCCTCTCGGGCGGTCAAATGCAGCGTCTCTGCATCGCCCGCGCGATCGCAAACCGGCCCAAAGTCCTGCTCATGGACGAACCGTGCTCGGCCCTTGACCCCATCGCGACCGCGAAGGTCGAAGAACTCATCCACGATCTGAAGAAGGAATTCACCATCGTGATCGTGACGCACAACATGCAGCAGGCGACCCGCTGCTCTGACCTCTGCGCATTCTTTTACCTCGGTAAGTTGATCGAATTCGATCGCACTCAGAAGATTTTTTCCAACCCCGGACAAAAACAGACCGAAGATTACATCACCGGAAGATTTGGTTGAGACTGCGGAATCATCGTCTCCCAGTTTCCCCCTGCTTTCCCTTCCCCATGGCTGAACAAAACGGCAAACATATCCTTGGCCCCTTCGACAACGCGCTGCAAAACCTGAGAAACAGCGTGCTGATGATGGCCAGTCTCACCGAGCGCAATCTCAGCAACGCGACGAGGGGCCTTTTCGAGCGCGACGACGACTTCTGCAATATCGCGATCGCCGATGACGAAGAAATTGACCTGCTGGAGATCCAGATCGATCGCGATGGAGTCGAATTACTCCTCCGATTTCAACCCGTGGCCTCCGACCTGCGACAGGTCGTCACGGCCATGAAATCGAGCGTAAATATCGAGCGCATCGCCGACCAGGGCGTCAACATTGCCCGCCGGGCTCGCAAATTGAACGCCGCCGAAGAGCTCGCAATGGTGCATCACCTCGAGCCAATGTTTGCGCTCGCGGCCACGATGTTTCGCGATTCCGTGAACGCCTATTCCGATCAGGATATCGCGATCGCGCGATCGCTCAAACCGCGTGACAAGGAACTCGATTTGCTCAATCACGAGTTCGCCGAGCTCTGTACGCAGAAAATGGCGGAGAATCCCCACCAAGTGCAGTCGTATCTCAATTTGATCTTTATTGCGCGGTTCCTCGAACGCATCGGCGACCACGCGACGAATTTCGGCGAGGACATCGTGTTTTCGATTTCCTCCGAAGAGATCCGGCACGCCACCGCATCGGCGGAAGTGTGACGTCGGAAGCGCTGTCCCAGGGGACAGATCGTGCGTGAACGGCCACCACGAGCGTGCAAGGATGCGCGTTCGAACATGACGCCATCATTCATTTCGTCCCCGGCTGAGTCTGCGGAGATTCGCCATCGCATCGCAAATCGAATTGGAGGATCCCTGCCGCTCCGCGGTTACGTTCGGGGTAAAATTGCCAGTGATCCGGCCTACCCGGCCACGTTGGAGATCCTGCGCTCTCATCCGCAGCCCGTTTTGGATATCGGCTGCGGGCTTGGCCTGCTTGCATTTTATCTCCGTGAGCACGGATTCACCGCTCCGATATTGGGCATCGATCCCGATCAAAAAAAGATCGCCCGCGCCCAGCAGGTCGCTCGCGCCCATTACCACAACGTGACATTTGCGGTCGGGGACGCCCGCGATCACACCGAGACCACGGGCACGACCGTTCTGCTCGACATCCTGCATTATCTAGACGACCCGGCTCAGGCCGCGTTGCTGAAAATCCTCGCACGTCGTGCCGCGAGCGGCGGCACCGTAATCATTCGCAACACCCCGCGAGACCAATCGTGGCGTTATCGCCTCACGTATCTCGAAGAACTCTGGGTTCGCGCTTCGCGATGGATCGCAACCGCGGCGCCCATCAATTTTCCGACGACGGAGGAAATCGCCGCGCCATTTCGGGAAGCCGGTTGCAAGGCACGCATCGAACCTCTCTGGGGCTCCACGCCATTCAACAGCCACCTTTACGCTTTCTCCCCTGCCGTTCAGCCATGCGTTTCCTGATCGTTTTCGTCGCCCTCCTTCTCGCAGCCGGCGTCGCGACGTCAGCGGAGAAAACGGTTGTGATCGACACTGCACCCGTTCGCGAATGGATCGCGCGGCAGTCCGGACTCAAAACGCTCACCGCCGACTTCGTGCAAACGCGCAGTCTGCGATCACTTCGCGGCCCGCTCCGCACACCCGGACGGCTCTGGTTCGCGGCACCTGACCAGTTTCGCTGGGAACTCGGCCAGCCGCCCGCCACGGTCGTGATGCCGGGAACTGAAGGGATCCTTGTGATCAGCCCAAAAAAACGCAGCGCAGAGCGACTGCCACTCGAAACATTTGACGGCGGAAAGGGTGGCCAGCCGCTGGCGATGATGCGGTTTCCGATCGCCCGCAATTACGACGATTTCCGTGAGCGCTTTGATATTCGTGGTTTGCGCGTCGAGAACGGCATTTGTCAACTCGACCTCATGCCACGTGACACCCGCGCGCGGGAATTTCTGTCCAGTTTCACCATCACCTTCGACACGCGCACCGGGCACCTGATTTCGTTTCAACTCACCACACGCGACGGATCGTCGATTCAGAACGAGTTTTCCAACGTTCGCACCGATGTCTCCGTCGACTCCGCGATTTTCACTTACGATCTCGAAGGCTTTCGAGTGACCGATGGCAAACCGTAGGATTCTCGGGATTGCGATCGGCGTGATCCTGGCCGCCTACGCCATTGGCGGTCTCTCCCGGATCAATTTTAACGTCGATATTCTGCGCCTGCTTCCCGCCCACCTGCCACAGGTGAAAGGGCTCTCGCTTTTCCTCGAGCATTTCTCCCAGCCCGGTGAGTTGATCATTACGCTCGAGGGCGAGAATCCCGACGCGACTCGCAGTACCGCGCTTTCGCTCGCAGAATTACTCACCGCGCAACCCGAACTCGTCAGCCGTGCCGTCGCCAGCCCACCGTGGGAAACCGATCCGCTTGGTCTGGCCGAATTGCTGGCGCTCCTGCTCATCAATCAACCTCCGGACCAGGCGGCCGCGCTCGCGGCCCGGCTCTCGCCTGATCAAACCCCGGATGTGCTGGCGGATACGCTCGCCACCCTGGCAAACTCGTTTTCGCCTGCGGAGATCGCCCTTCTCAGCTACGACCCGTATCAACTCACGACCCGACTCGCCGGCGGCGTGTTTTCCGAGGACACCCTCTCCGAGTTTTCCTCGGCCGACGGCACCTTTCGCGTGGTTTACGTCCAGGCGGCGCAACCGTTTGCCAATTACGTCGAGGCGGGAGAATGGATTGCCGCCATCCGTGTGATCACGGCGTCGTGGCAGCAGGACCACGACGTTACCGTCGGCTTCACCGGCGAACCCGCCTTCCTATCAGAAATCTCGCGCAGCATGCAGTGGGACATGACGTCGTCCGGCGTGGTCACCCTCGCCGCCATCGCTCTCATTTTCTGGTTCTGTTACCGCAGCTTGCGCCCGCTCCTTTTCCTCCAGCTCATGCTGGCTCTCATCTTCGTGCTCTCACTCGCCACCGCGGGATATTTCCTCTCCGATCTCACCGTGATCGGCGCGGGTTTTGCCTCGGTGATGATCGGCTTGAGCGTCGATTACGGGTATTTTGTCCACGCGCGTTCACTCACCCACCGAGGTCCGGTGCGGGACTTGCGGCGGAACTGCTTCCAGAATATTGCGTGGACCTCGACGACGACGGCCGCCGCATTTTTTGCGCTGAACCTCAGCAGCCTTCCCGGCCTCTCTCAGCTCGGCAATCTCGTCGCCATCGGCGTGGTGATCGGCGCAATCGTCATGCTGGGAATTTTCGCCCCCCTGGCGATGCACACACGCGACAAAGTCGAGATGCAGGCGCCACGATTTTTCGAGCGGCTTTTTGAGGCGCGCCGTTTCTCGACCATCGGAGCATGGCTCACACTCGCGCTCGTCGGACTTCTTTTGGGAACTCTCATCGTCAAAGGTCCGCCCAAAATGGATTTTTCCGCCCGCGTTTTCCGGCCGCGCGCGAGCGAGGCTTATCCCGTGATGGATCGCCTCTCGCAAAAACTCACCAGCAGCGATCATAGCCTCAGCCTGGTTGTCACCGGGAGCAATGAGACCGACGTGGCGGATCGGCTGCGGGAGCTCGAGTCGAAACTGGTCGACGCCGTGAATCGTGGCGACGCAACGTCGTACCAATCGCCGCTACCGCTCTGGCCATCTGAAAAAAATCAGGCCGCCAATCTGCGTACGCTCAGTCCGCTCGCGGATGATTTGCCCCGCCTGCGTGAATCGGCCCTCGCGGCGGGGTTCACCCCGGAGGCGTTTATACTCACCGAAGCTGTTCTCAACCAGCTCGGTGCCTGGCAGGGTCAACCCGTCCCCATCTGGCCGGTCAACGCCACGAGCGAGTGGGTGCTGCGCCGCATCGTGAGCCATCAACCCGGATCTTCCCTCGCCATGGGACTGGTCGATGCCGTGCCCGGACGGGAGGACGCGCTCACCCAATCGCTCACCAGCGAAAACGTCCACCTGGCCAGCTGGTCCCAACTCAGCCGCGAACTCGCCCGCACGATTCCTCCGGAATTTATCCGCGTCATCCTTGGGTTGTCGGCCGTGATTCTGCTGATCCTTGCGTTTGGCTTCCGCAGCTTCAAAGCGGTCCTGCTTTTCACAGCGACCACCGGCCTCGTCCTCGCCTGTCTCGCCGGTGCGATGTCACTGCTCGGCATGACGTGGAGCTTTTTTAATCTCGCTGCGATCCTCCTCCTGCTCGGTACGGGGACCGACTACAGCATCCTGCTTCTCCTGGCTCTGCGTCGAAACGGCGGAGATGCTGCTGCGGCGCAACGGGAACTTGGCCTGGTGATAGCCCTTTGTTGCTCCTCCGCCGCCATTGGATTTGGCACGATTGCCTGGGCGAACAATGCCGGTCTTGCGGCCCTCGGCCAGACCTGCGCGCTCGGACTCGTGATCGATGCGCTGATCTCGCTTTTCCTCCTGCCGCGGGCGTGGGCGTGGCTGCACCGCAGGGAGCCGACTCCCGCGCTGGGGCAATAAAAAAGGCACCCGCCTGCTACAGCCAGCGGGTGCCTCTTTTCGGAGTGAAGTCTTACAGACCTTCCCTCCTGGGTTGCGGGGAAATCAACGCGAGTATAGTTCGACCACCAACTGCTCGTTGGCAATCGGATTTATCTCGTCGCGGGTCGGGATGCGGGAAATTTCTCCGGTCATGTTGTCACGGTCGACGATCACCCATTCCGGCACCGGGACGATTTGCGTCTGCTCGAGATTGCGCTGAGCAAGCCGGCGCGACCCGGGGGCTTCCTTGATGGCAACCTTGTCTCCTGGTTTTAAGTTCGCCGACGAAACGTTGAGTTTGCGTCCGTTCACCGAGACGTGTCCGTGGGAAACGAGCTGCCGGGCTCCCGAGCGGGTCTTGGCGAATCCCATCCGGTAAACGACATTGTCCACGCGCGTTTCGAGGAGCTGAAGAAGCGTCTCGCCCGTGACACCGCGCCGACTGAGCGCGATTTGGAAATACCGGCGGAACTGTTTCTCAAGCACACCATACTGGTGGCGGAGTTTTTGTTTTTCCGCCAATGCGAGGGCGTAGTCGGAAACCTTTCGGCGTGACCCCTTCGGACCGTGTTGTCCGGGCGGGTAGTTTTTCCGTTCAAATGCTTTCGCCGATCCGCTGATGAGGACGTTGTAGCGGCGGCTGACCTTGGTTTTCGGTCCAGTGTAACGAGCCATAACTTAAATATTTCGAATGAAGATGAGAAGAAACCAGCTGCGATCAGACGCGGCGCTGTTTCGGTGGGCGGCAGCCGTTGTGCGGTACCGGAGTGACGTCGCGGATGATGGAGATTTCCAATCCGATAGCCTGCATGGCGCGGACGGATGATTCACGACCCGATCCCGGGCCCTTGACGCGCACTTCGACTTCACGCAGACCATGGCCCATCGCCTGGCGGCAGGCATCCTGCGCCACCATCTGGGCAGCGTAGGCCGTACTTTTGCGCGAGCCCTTGAATCCACATTTGCCGGCGCTCGACCAGCCGATCACGGCACCATTGAGGTCCGTGATGGTCACGATCGTATTATTGAAGCTCGCCTGGACGTGCGCGATGCCGTGCGACACATTTTTGCTTCCCTTAGCCTTGATGATTTTGACCGGTTCGATCGCGTCATCCAGCGAGATGCTCACCGGTGCGGGAGCGGCGGCGACAGCGCCTTCCTTCTCTTTTTTCTTCGCGGTCTTGCCTTTGGCTTTCGGCTTGGCTTCAGCCTTCACCTCTTCGCCAGCCGGTGCGGTGGCGGGAGTTGCCTCCTCCGTAGCCGGAGCAGCTTCTGCGGTGGCTTCAACGGTCGCTTCTACGGCGGGAGTCTCAGATTCAGCCGCGGTGACAGCAGTCGGTGGGGTCTCAGCCTCAGGCTCAGCCTCGGGCGTGGTTTCGGCCACCGCTTCCGGGGCCGCCGGCACCTCTTCTTCGGGCGAGGTGGGGTCTTTCGTTTCGTCTGGCATGATCAGTAAATTGCGCGGTTAAACTTTGCCCGTCTTGGCGTTCGGGTTGCGCTGGACGCCGACGGTCTTGCGCGGGCCTTTTCGACTGCGCGCGTTGGTGGACGTGCGCTGCCCGCGCACCGGGAGTCCGCGGCGATGGCGAATGCCGCGGTAACAGTTGATGGCCTGCAACCGTTTCAGGTTGCCTTGCAATTCCCGGCGGAGATCACCTTCCACCATCAGACGACTTTCGCCAATCGCGTGAACGATGGCGCCGAGTTGTTCGGGCGTCAGATCCTTCGCCCGGACGTCGGGGTCGATGCTGGCCTGTTCGAGCAGGCGTTTGGCGGTCTTCGGACCGATTCCGTAAATGTAGGGAAGAGACGCTTCAATGCGTTTGTCTCCGGGGATGTCAACTCCTAGCAAGCGGGGCATAAAATTATGGGTTTGAGATAAAAATGGTAGAACCGGGTCGGCGAACGCGTTTCGTCGGAAACAATTCGCCGGAGGAATTAACCCTGTTTCTGTTTGTGGCGGGGATCCTTGCAGATCACACGCACCACGTTTTTGCGTTTGACGATCTTGCAACTTTCGCAGAGCCGCTTAACGGACGCTCGGACTTTCATGGGACTTCTTGGATGGGCTGTTTGTTTTGGTAAATGATGCGGCCTTTGGTCAGGTCGTAAGGGGACATCTCGACCCTGACGGTGTCGCCGGGGAGGATGCGGATAAAGTTCATTCGCATCCGGCCTGAAATGTTCGCCAGTATGCGGTGACCATTCTCAAGCTCCACGCGGAACGTGTGATTGGGCAACAACTCGACGACCTTACCCCCTAGTTCGATAGCGTCTTTCTTCGCCATGTCAAGACTTCCGGTGGGCCTTTCGTGATCAAAATCGTGTGTTCGAAATGAGCGGACGGCGATCCATCCTTGGTGACGACCGTCCACTTGTCCGGAAGAATTTCCACTTCCTGCCGACCCATGTTGACCATGGGTTCTATTGCGAGCGTCATCCCCGCCTTGAGTTTTGGCCCGCTTCCGCGGCGGCCGTAGTTGGGCACCTGGGGTTCTTCGTGAAGTTTTCGTCCCACGCCGTGGCCGACAAACTCCCGCACGACGCTAAATCCGTGTTTGACGATTTGTTCTTCGATGTGGGCGCAGACGTCGCCGAGCCGGCGGCCAGCGGTCGCGAGTTGGATGGCTTCCAGCAGCGTGCCTTCGGTTACCCGCAGAAGATATTCGATTTCCGGGCTCACGATGCCAACCGGGATGGTCGTCGCGGTATCACCGATCCATCCATTGAGCACCACGCCACAATCGAGTTTGACGATGTCGCCGTAATTGATTTTTCGTTTACTGCCGATTCCGTGAACGACCTCATCGTTCACCGAAATGCACATATTGGCAGGGAAACTTCCGCGATATCCGAGGAAAGCGCTCTTCGCGCCGGCGTCAGCGATCAACTTTCCGGCGAGGCGGTCGAGTTCACCCGTGGTCACGCCCGGAGAGATCGCTTCCGCCACCTGATTGAGCACCGTGCTCGCGAGATCGCCAGCGAGGCGCATCTTTTCGATCTCAGCCTCCGTCTTGATGGGAATCATGCCGACCTCCCTCGCCTGCCGCAGGAAAATGGGGAAAGCACCCCCTGAGTTCCGGAAATCCGGAAATTTCCCGCACTGCACATCACCGGTCTGCCTGCCAACCGAGCAGGATCGTAACGCCCGCCAGGACAATGATCGCGAGCGCCACGTAAATCCACACCAGCGAAGATTCGGACATGACGTTCGTAGCACCCACGCGCGTTCTCGTCTCGCGTGCTCCGCGGATCCGGCCCTTTCGGAGGAATCCATCGTAATGGCGTTGCAACAGGTGAGTTTCTACCTGACGCATCGTGTCCAGGACTACACCAACGATGATGAGCAGTCCGGTTCCACCGAAGAACTGCGCGGTCATGTACGGCACCTGCAACCATCGGCTCAAGAGTTGGGGTAAAACCGCGATGATCGTCAGAAAGATCGCTCCGGCGAAGGTCAACCGCGTCATGGTGTAATCGAGAAACTCCGCCGTGGGTTTACCGGGGCGAACGCCCGGAATGAACCCGCCGTATTTCTTAAGATCCTCCGCAATCTGCGGCGGCTGGAATTGCGTCGCGACCCAGAAATAGCTGAAGAAGAAAATCATCAGTCCGAAAAAGACGTAATGCGGCCAGCCATTGGTCAGAGCATCCGCGATGCCCCGAGCCATCGGTGAAGCAGGAAACGCCATCTGCACAATCGTCGATGGGAACAGCAGGATGGCCTGCGCAAAAATAATCGGCATCACGCCCGCGTAATTCACCTTCAGCGGCATGTACTGCGTTTGCCCGCCGTAAACTTTCCGTCCCACGACTCGCTTGGCGTACTGGATGGCAATCTTGCGTTGCGCCTGTGTCACCGCGATGACGGCGGCAATCACGATCAGCAGGAATGCCACCATCAAGACCAGCACGACGGGACTCACCTGGGCCGCGGCTCCGGGCTCCGAAGGAACGAAAGTCCGCCACGCCTGGATCAAGCCCGCGGGAAGCTGGGCCAGGATGCCGACCGTAATGATCAGCGACACACCGTTACCGATACCGCGATCCGTGATCTGGTCGCCGAGCCACATCAAGAACATTGTCCCCGCGGTCATCGTCAAAATGGTCAGCAATCGAAACCCGATTCCTGGATCAGAAACCAGCGGCACACCGAGTTGCGTGATGGTGTCCATGATTCCAGGCAGGAAGGGATTTTGCTCCGGACTTTCGAGGGTGATTGCCAGCAGCCATCCCTGGAAAACGCACAACGCCAGCGTGGCGTAGCGCGTGTACTGCATGATCTTTTGACGACCGCCATCCTCTCGGGACAGTTTGCTCAAACGCGGGATCACCGCGGTCAACAGCTGCATCATGATCGACGCGCTGATGTATGGCATGATGCCCAGCGAGAAGATTGCCGCCGCCTGGAGGGCACCTCCGCTGAAAAGGTTAAAGAGCGCGGCTACCCCGCCGCCCGACTGCTCACCGGCCGTTTGAAACCAGACGCGAAGCACCTCGGCGTTGACGCCCGGCGTCGTGATCGTCGCACCGATGCGCATGATCACGATCATCGCGAGGGTGAAGAGCACGCGGGTCCGCAGCTCCGGGATCTTGAAGATATTGGTAAATGCAGAAATCATAAATCGGCAGGGGAACGCTCAAGTACACGAAAGCGGCGACCGGCACACGCATTTGCGTCTCCAGGTCGCCGCGGTGAAATCATCATGCGGGAAGACCGGCACCCGGCGGGTCAGGCGGTCTTGCTGATCAGAGTCACCGTGCCACCAGCCTTTTCGACTTTTTCACGAGCCGAAGCGGTGATGTGATCGATTTCGAGGGTCAGGCTTTTGCTGAGTTCACCCCGGCCAAGGATCTTGACGGCGTCGATCTTTCCGCGGATCAAACCGCTCTCGCGCAGTGCCTTTTCGTTGACAGATGCTCCGGCTTCGAACTTCCGTTCGAGGTCGTCAAGATTCACGGTGCCGAACACCGTCTTGAACGCTTTGTTGTTGAATCCGCGTTTGGGCAAACGGCGAATGAGGGGCATTTGGCCGCCTTCGAAGCCGATCCGGATGGAACCGCCCGAACGCGCCTTCTGACCTTTATGGCCTTTGCCCGAGGTCTTGCCTTTGCCCGAGCTCTCGCCCGCGCCGAGGCGCTTGCGCCGCTTCTTGGCACCAGGATTGGGACGTAAATCGTGAAGTCTCATGAATTCAAAAAATTAAACCGTTGCCGGGACGACGGGCTCAGCCACCGTCGCACGAATCTTTTTTCCGCGGAGACGCATGATCTCTTCGCGGGGCCGAAGCGACGTGAGCGCTTCGATCGTTGCCTTGACCACGTTGGCGTGATTGCTGGATCCCAGCGACTTGGCAAGGACATCGCGGATGCCCACTGCTTCGATCACGGCCCGGACGCCGCCGCCGGCAATCACTCCGGTTCCCGGCGAAGCGGGACGCAGCAGCACACGGCCGCCGCCAAATTCTCCGACGACTTCATGGGGAATCGTGCTGTCCTTGACCGAAATCGTCACCATACGCTTGCGCGCAGATTCAGACGCCTTGCGAATCGCTTCTGCAACTTCGTTCGCTTTGCCGAAGCCGTAGCCGACCCGGCCGTGCTTGTCACCAGCGACGATCAGCGCGCTGAAGCTGAAGCGACGGCCACCTTTGACAACCTTGGCGCATCGGTTGATGAAAACGACTTTTTCCGTCGTCTCCGGCCGGCCATCGTCGACCTTCGGTTCTTTGGGCGTGCGGGGACCGCGATTGCGATCCCGGTTGTTTCTTTCAAATGCCATAACGAAAACTTTCTAAAATTCCAGACCGGCTTCGCGCGCGGCATCGGCCAGCGCTTTAACTTTGCCGTGATATTTGTATCCGCCGCGGTCGAGGACGACCTTACGCACATTTTTGGAGGTTGCGCGCTCGACGAGGAGTTTGCCGATCTTGACGGCAGCCTCGACATTGGCCCGGGCCTTGGTCTCGGCACGCACGTCCTTTTCGGTCGTATTCGCCGAGGCAATCGTGACTCCGGTCGTGTCGTCAATCACCTGTGCGGTGATGTGACGGCCGGAAAAATGCACCGCCAGACGCGGGCGCTCCGTGGTTCCCGACACCTTCTTGCGAACGCGGGCGTGACGGACTTTGCGTAATTTGTTGTTAGCCATTTTGGGAATCTCCTGTCGGGATTACTGGACGGTTTTGCCTTCCTTGCGGCGGACCTGTTCGCCCGCATACCGGATGCCTTTGCCCTTGTAGGGTTCCGGCGGGTAATACGCACGAATATTGGCGGCGCACTGACCGACGATCTGTTTATCGATTCCTTCGATCGAGATTTTCGTGTTGTCGCTGACCGTGACTTTGACCTCTTTCGGAATGTCGAAAAGGACGGGGTGCGAATACCCAATGCTCAGATTGAGTTTATCACCCTGCACGGCGGCCTTGAATCCGACGCCCTGAATTTCCAGGTCGCGTTTGAATCCCTGAGACACCCCGGTGACCATGTTTGCTACGAGTGCGCGGGCCAGTCCGTGCAATGCCTTCGTCGCACGGGTTTCCCCCTCACGCTCGAAGGTCACTTTCTGATCCTCGATCTTCGTTTTGACAACTTTCGGGAGAGTCCACTCGAGCGTCCCTTTCGGGCCCTCGACGCGCACCCGGCCGTCAGCTTCGACTTCCAGCTTCACCTTTTCGGGAAGCACAATTTCCTTGTTTCCGATTCGTGACATCTTAGCTCCTCGCGTTGATTCCGATGCGGATTTACCAGACGAAGGCGAGTAACTCGCCGCCGACGTTTTTCCGACGGGCTTCGTGCCCCGTCATGATGCCACTCGAAGTGGAAAGAATCGAAATGCCCATGCCGCCCAGGACGCGCGGGATTTCTCCGGCGCCCACATATTTCCGCAACCCGGGTTTACTGACCCGTTTGAGGCCGGCGATGGCAGCTGCTTTCTTGACGAACTTCGTCCGGACTTTCAGCACGGGGTGTGCGCCGGTGGTGTCGAGTTCGTAATCGGTGATGTAACCCTCGTCCTTCAGGATGCGGGCGACCTCGCCCTTCATCTTGGAATAAGGAACGAGGAATTCAGGTTTGCCGACACTGCTCGCGTTGCGGAGCCGGGTCAAAAAGTCGGCGATGGGATCGGATACGGTCATGATGTGTTGCGGGTTTCAAGCTGCCACCACCGGAGAACGGTGTGCCGGTGGCTTACGGGGCTAGCTCTGGACCACCGCCTCCTCTGCGTTCTTGGTTGGTGCGGCAGCTTTTGGCTTGTCGCTGAATGGCATGCCGAGTTCGGTGAGCAGGGTTTTTGCTTCCGCGTCGGTATTTGCGGTCGTGACGATGGTGACGTCGAAACCAATATTGTGTTTCACTTTGTCGAGTTCGACTTCGGGGAAGATCGATTGATCAGCGACGCCGAGCGTGTAGTTGCCACGGCCATCAAAGGCCTTTGGCGACACGCCGCGAAAGTCACGGATGCGCGGCAGGCCGGTCTTGATCAGTCGCTCGAGGAACTCATACATCGTGCGGCCACGCAGGGTGACCTTGGCACCGATGGCCTGGTGCTCACGCAGCTTGAAGGTCGCGATGCTCTTTTTCGCGTAGGTCTCGATGGGCCGCTGTCCGGTGATCAAGGCGATCTCCTCTTTGGCAGCTTCCAACGCTTCCTTCACGTCCGGGGACGAGCCCACGCTGGTGTTTACCACGACCTTGGTCAGGCGCGGGATCTGGTGAAGGTTCTCATAGCCATGTTTTTCCCGCAAGGCAGTAACCACACGCGAGCGGTATTCAGTCAAAAGTTCGGGTTCGGGTTGCGCAGTCATACGCGGTTAGGCGGCTTTCTTTTTGTCGGTCGCGCCTTTTTCCATCAGCTTGACGTTGGAAACGTGAATGGGACCTTCACGTTCGATAATTGCGCCGTTCGGATTGTCCTGGGTCTTGCGCTGATGTTTCTTGATCATGCGCACACCTTCTACGAGGACCTGCTGTTTCTCGCGGATCACCTCGAGAACTTTACCGGCGGCTCCTTTATGGTTCCCAGAGATCACCTCGACGGTGTCTCCGCGCTTCACGTGAAATCGAGTCTGGCTCATAGCACTTCCGGGGCGAGCGAGACGATCTTCATGAAGTTCTTCTCGCGGAGTTCGCGCGCCACCGGTCCGAAGACGCGGCTGCCACGCGGGTTGAGATCTTTGTCAATGATGACGACGGCGTTGTTATCAAAACGAAGCACCGATCCATCGGCGCGTTTGATGGGGTGGCTCGTGCGGACGACCACGGCACGAACGACGTCACCCTTTTTCACGGTGCCGCCAGTGGAGGCTTCCTTGACGTTGCAAGTAATGACGTCGCCGACACCGGCGGTTTTGGTCGCCTTGCCGATCACGCCGATCATGGTCGCCATGCGGGCGCCCGTGTTATCGGCCACATCCAATCTGGAACGAAGTTGAATCATGGATGAATACGGTTAATGTTTGATGACTTCCACCAAGCGCCAGCGCTTGAGGCGGCTTAGCGGGCGGGTCTCGGCAATGGAAACGCGATCACCGGCTTTGGCCTCGTTCTTCTCGTCGTGAACGTGGTATTTGGTGACCTTTTTCATGATCTTCCCGAAACGCGGGTGCGGAACGCGGGAGACCGTCTTGACGACAATGGTTTTGTCCATTTTGTCGGAGACGACTTCGCCCACGCGGGTTTTGCGCTGGGTGCGGACGACGGGTCCGGCGGATTCGGGTGCGGCTGTTTCGCTCATTATTGGCTGGCTTTGGCGGATTTCTCCGTGATGGCAGACTCGATCCTTGCGATGTCGCGACGGATGGTCCGGAGCAGGTGAGGCTTTTCGAGCTGCCCGCCCTGCTGCTGGATGCGGAGATTGAACGTCTCCTGCTGGAGTTCACGTTTGCGAGTGACGAGTTCTTTCACGGTCATCTCGCGGGCTTCCTGCATCTTCATGGTTTCGTTTTCGGTAAAAATTAAGCGGCGTGGCGGCGCGCAAGGAAGCGCGTGCGAACGGGAAGTTTGTTGGCGGCTAGGCGGAGTGATTCGCGGGCGATCGTTTCGGAAACTCCTGCCATTTCGAAAAGCACGTTGCCGGGACGTACGGTGGCGACCCAATATTCGGGCTGGCCTTTACCTTTACCCATTCGGGTTTCCGGCGGCCGTTTGGTAACGGATTTATCCGGGAAGATGCGGATCCAAAGTTTTCCTTTGCGTTTCATGTTGCGGTTCATCGCAACACGGGCGGCTTCAATTTGTGTGTTCGTGATCCAGGCGCGTTCGAGCGTCTGCAGTCCGTATTCTCCGAAGTCGATGGCCAGCGTGCGGGAAGCATTCCCCTTGCGGCTGCCGCGTTGGGACTTCCGGTACTTGACCCGTTTGGGCATGAGTGGCATGGCAGGTTCCTCCTAAAATTAATTCGTGGCCGCTGCGGGTTCGCTCGCGGGCGCGGGTTGATTCTGCTCGGCCTCCACCTTGTCGGGCGGACGGCAGATCCAGCATTTAACGCCGATTTTTCCGGCGCTGGTGTCGGATTCGGCGAATCCGTAATCGATGGCGCGGCGAAGCGTGTGCAAAGGAACCGTGCCTTCACGATAACCTTCGGTGCGGGCAATTTCCGATCCGCCGAGGCGGCCGGCTACGCGAATCTTGATGCCTTCGGCACCCATGTCCATCGCCGTCTGGACTGCACGCTTGACGGCGCGTCGGAACGAAATGCGGCGCTCGAGCTGGCCCGCAACGTTCTCGGCGACCAACTGGGCGTCAATCTCCGGCTTTTTGATTTCGACGATGTCGATCTTCACCTGCTTGCCCTGCGCGAGTTTCATGACCTCGTTGGTCATATTCTCGATCTCAGATCCTTTGCGACCGATCACCACACCGGGACGGGCGGTGAAAATCGTCACCCGCACCGTATTCCAGGCGCGTTCGATCAGAATTTTGGAAACCGCGGCAGTCTTGAGGCGTTTCTTGAGGTGCGTGCGGATGTTGTGATCCACGAGCAGGAAGTCCGCGAGTTCGCGACGTGACGCGTACCATTTCGACCGCCAGTCACGAGTGACCGGGATGCGAAATCCGATTGGATTGACTTTTTGTCCCATGGTTAATCCTTCTGCTCTTCAGCGGGTGTGCTGGCCGGCGCGGCGGCTGGTTCCGCGGTCTTTTTGGCCCGGCTGGGGGATTTGGCCCCGGCCTTTTTGGTCTTTTTCGGCTCGCGCCGTTTGATTTCGATTTCGTCGGTGAGAATGATGCGGATGTGGCTCGTGCGTTTCCGGATCGGGCTGGCGCTTCCGCGCGCTCGGGGGCGGAACCTTTTGATCGTCGGACCCTCGCCGGCAACCGCTTCCTTCACCACAAGCGTGTCCACCCGCAGGTTGTTGTTGTTCTCTGCGTTCGCGATCGCACTTTTCAGCGTCTTGCTAATCAAGAGAGCTGCTTTCTTCGGAGTAAACCGAAGGAGGCTGAGCGCGTCGGACGCGGGCAGACCCTGGATTTCCCGGGTTACCTCCCGGACCTTGAAGGCCGAGATTCGCGCGTAGCGGTAGATGGATTGAACCTGCATGTGTCGTTGCTTTCGTTAGGTAAAATTATTGCCGGGCGTCGACCCGGAGGGTGTCCCCGGCTTTCACCGGGTTTCGATCTGATTCTAAATTCTGGACGACTGCCCCACTGATCCGGTCGCGCACGTCGACGACCCGGATATTTCCGATTCGTTTCCCGTCGCGCCACACCTGAAACGGCATACCGATCTTCACGCCCTGCTTGTCACCAAGGTTGGCAACCACGAGCGAAAGATCATCCCGCACGTCAACCACAAGGCCGTCGGAAAGAGTGGGCTCCACGGCTCCGGCTTCGATTGTATTCGGCGCGGAGCCGAGGAGTTCACTCGCTCTGCGCAGCTCGGTCTCTACTGCCAGGCGGCTCTCGGGAGAAAGGGTTTCAGCGGTTTTCATCAGCGCAAGAACGGCCTCGGTGAGCTGAATAAGCTGGCCCCGCAACTCTTCGTTGTCTTTTTTGGCCAGTCGCAGATCACGCACAGCAGCCAAGAGCCGCTGTTCGAGTTTGCTCTCGTCCCCGGAAGCGCCCTCGATTCCGAGGGATTGAAGCTTCAAGGATAAGTCCGCTGCCTGGCGCTTGTAAGTCTCCGCCGCGGCGTTGGCCATGGCGAGACTGTCGGTGAGCGCCTGAATGGAGGTTTCGGCCAGCAACAGACGTTCGTGAAGCGGACCGTCGCCGGTCGCTTCCCCCACGCTGCTCCCGCCCGCAATCACCTGCGGACTTCGCAATCCAGAATTTGTCAAAGATCGATTTCCTTGAGCCACGGCCGCTTGTGCCAGGGTCAGGAAGCAGATGCCTGCCGCCGTTGCAGCAAGTTTCATCCGCGTTTATTTCGTCACTTTTGCGGTGTGCGAACCGTGTTTCTTAAAGATGCGAGTCGGGGAAAATTCCCCCAACTTGTGGCCGACCATGTTCTCGGTGACGAACACCGGGATGAAGGTTTTGCCGTTGTGAATGTTAAACGTGTGGCCGACGAAGTCTGGCGTGATCGTGGACCGACGCGCCCAGGTTTTGATGGGCTTTTTGACGTTTGCGTCGTTGAGCTTGTCGATCTTCTCGAGCAGCTTCCAATCGACGTAAGGACCTTTTTTGAGGGAGCGGGACATGGTGGATTATTTTTTGGTCTTTTTGCGACGGCGCTCGACGATAAACCGGTCCGAAGTTTTGTGTTTACGGCGGGTCTTGAAACCTTTGGCTAGCTGGCCCCACGGGCTCATCGGATGCTGGCGTCCACCGCCGCCCTTGCTCTTGCCGTTACCACCACCGTTCGGGTGGTCGATCGGGTTCATCACCATTCCGCGCACGTGCGGGCGTTTGCCCAGCCAGCGGGAGCGTCCCGCCTTGCCGCTCGAAACGTTCATGCGGTCGGTGTTTCCGACCTGGCCGACGGTGGCATAACATTCCTCGTGAATGCGCCGGATCTCCCCGGATGCCAGCTTCACCGAAGCGTAACCACCCTCGCGGTTGGCGAGAATTGCCTGTGAGCCAGCCGTACGAACGAGTTGAGCACCGCGCCCCGGGATCAGTTCAAGATTGTGGATCGACGTTCCCAGTGGAATCGATTTCAACGGCAAAGCATTGCCCGTTTTGGCCTCGACGGATTCACCCGCGATCACGCTGGCGCCCGTCTTCAAGCCCACGGGAGCAAGAATGTAGGCCTTGCCGCCGTCTGGATATTGAATTAGCGCAATGCGAGCCGAACGGTTGGGATCGTATTCGATGCCGATGACTTCACCGGCGATGTCGCGCACCTTGCGTTTGAAATCGATGAGGCGATAACGACGCTTGTGCCCGCCGCCGCGGTGACGCGACGTCATCCGGCCGTTATTGTTACGTCCGCCGGATTTCTTCAGCGGAGCGAGCAGGCTTTTCTCCGGAGATTTTTTATCGATCTCGGCAAAGTCCGGGAGAACTTTGAACCGGCTGGCCGGCGTGAGAGGTCGGAAAGTTTTGAGTCCCATGGTAGTGGTGGCCCCGATTAAACGAGGTCGAGTTTTTCGCCAGCCTTGAGGGTGACGATGGCCTTTTTCCAATGCGCACGACGGCCGAAGTCGGCCCGGCGCTCACGTTTCTTTTTGCCGGCGTAGTTTGCCGTGTTCACAGCGACGACGCTCTTTTTGAAAAGAACTTCCACCGCTTGTTTGATCTGCAGCTTGTTCGCTGCGGGATTCACGCGGAACACGTATTTGTTCTGCGAATCAGCGAGGATGGTCGCTTTCTCCGTGAGGAGGATGGTCTGAATATGATCGAAAACCTGGCTCATTCCGAAAGTCTTTCCGAAAGTTTCGCGAGCGCGTCGCGGGTGATGAAAATCTTGTCGAAGGCGAGCAATTGCTCCGTGTTGACGTCCGAGGCGGTTGCCAGCAGGGAATTCTGCACATTGCGGGCGGCTTTGTAGGTATTCTCGTCGAACTGGCTGCCAATCACGAGGGTCTTGCGGGCTCCCTGGCTGGCCCCGTCGAGCAATCCGATAAATTGTTTGGTTTTTGGTTCCGCGACGACAAACGATTCGACCAGCAACACGTCGCCGGAAAGAATCCGCGCGCTGAGTGCCTTGCGGAACGCGAGCTTTTTGACGGCCTTGGGAACCGCTTTTGAATAATCACGGGGATGAGGGCCATGGGCGACACCACCACCGACCCAAACGGGCGATGAAAAATATCCCGCGCGGGCCCGGCCGGTGCCTTTTTGCCGCCACGGTTTGCGACCAGACAGATTGACCTGTCCTTTCGTTTTGCAGTTGGCACTGCCGCTACGGCGGTTGGCCCGCATCGCGACAACAACATCGTGAACGGCTTGCGTCCCCTTCTTTTCGTCCGTGATCAGCGTGATGCTGGCCGCCTCGGCGTCAGCGGTGGTAAATACGGTGGCGCTCATCTTTATTTGGCCTTCGCTTGAGATTTCTTTTTCGCCGGGCGCAACATGACGTAGCTGCCTTTGGCGCCGGGAACCGCCCCGCTCACGAGGATCACGTTCTCTTCAGGACGAACCTGCACGATCTGCAAATTTTGCGTGGTGATGCGCTCGTCGCCCATGTGGCCCGGCATGCCCATATTTTTCCAAACCCGACCCGGGGTGGATCGGTTGCCGATGGCACCATTCCGGCGATGCATGGTGGAACCGTGACTCGCCGGCTGGCCGTGGAATCCATGACGTTTCATAACGCCCTGAAAACCCTTGCCCTTCGACTGTCCAATCACGTCGATATACTGCCCAACTTCGAACGTCGTAACTGGCAGCTCGACGCTTTCCGGCGTGGCCTCATTCTCGGTCATGCGGAATTCGCGGACAAAACGTTTTGGCGTCGACTCCGACTTTTTGAAATGCCCGAGCTGCGCTTTTGGCACCCGCTGGGTTTTCTGATCGTCGAATCCGACCTGCACGGCTTTGTAGCCATCCTTGCCGCCGTCCTTGACCTGCAAAATGCGATTGCCGCCCGCAGCGATCACGGTCACGGGCGTGGCGTTGCCCTTGTCATCATAGACGCGGGTCATGCCGATTTTTTTTCCTAAGAGTCCAATGCTCATGTGCTTGCCCGGTTAACGGTCAGATCTTGATGGTGATGTCCACGCCAGCAGGCAGGTTGAGCTTGCGGAGCTCATCCACTGTCTTGGCCGTCGGCTCGACGATGTCGAGGAGCCGCTTGTGGGTGCGAATTTCAAATTGCTCCATGGATTTTTTGTCCACGTGCGGGGAACGATTCACCGTGAATTTTTCGATCCGGGTCGGGAGCGGAATGGGTCCAGTTACCTTGGAGCCCGTACGTTTCGCCGTTTCGACGATTTCCGCAGCGGAGGCATCCAGGATGCGGTAATCGAAGCCTTTGAGGCGAATGCGAATTTTTTGACCGTTAGTCATGTTCTCGAAATAAAGTTAGCTTTTTTGATCGACCACCGCGTTAAGGACCTGCTGCGGGACCTGCTCGAAATGCGACGGCTCCATGGAATAGGAGGAGCGGCCTTTCGAAAGTGAGCGGATCGCCGTCGCGTAACCGAACATTTCGGCCAGCGGGACTTCCGCTGTGATCGTGGTGAGATTGATCTTCGTCTCGAGCCCGAGGATGCGAGCCCGGCGGCGATTGAGGTCGCCCATGATGTCGCCCTGGAATTCGTCAGGTGTGATATTTTCGACCTTCATGATTGGCTCGAGCAGGATCGGCTTGGCCTTCTTGATGCCGTCCTTGAGAGCAAAGATCGCAGCCATCTTGAACGCCATTTCGTTCGAATCCACGTCGTGGTAGCTGCCATCGACGATATCGACGTGAACGTCGATGACCGGGTATCCGCCGATGACGCCATTGGTGGTCGCTTCGTTGAGTCCCTTGATGACCGCTGGAATGTATTCCTTCGGGATGGTGCCGCCGACGACCTTGTTTTCGATCGTGATGCCTTTGCCCCGTTCATTGGGCTGAATCTTGATGACAACGTGACCGTATTGACCGCGGCCACCGGACTGTTTGACGAGTTTGCCTTCGCCGTCGGCCGGAGTGAGAATCGTTTCTTTGTAGGCGATCTGAGGTTTGCCGGAATTCGCATCAACCTTGAATTCGCGCATCATCCGGTCACGAATGATTTCAAGGTGAAGCTCGCCCATGCCAGCGATGATCGTCTGGCCAGTGTCTTCGTCGGTGATCACCCGGAACGTGGGATCTTCTTCCGCGAGGCGCTGAAGAGCGTTGCCCATCTTCTCCTGGTCGACCTTTGTTTTCGGCTCGATGGCCATCGAAATAACCGGGTCAGGAAACGACGGTGGTTCGAGCAACGTCGGATAATCTTCGTCGCAGAGGGTGTCACCAGTCGTGATATTTTTGATGCCGACGATCGCCGCAATGTCGCCGGAATAACACACGTCGATGTCCTGGCGTTTGTCAGCCTGGATCTGAATCAGACGGCTGATGCGTTCGCGTTTGTTGGTCCGGGGATTGTAAACCGTGTCGCCTTTCTGGAGTTTGCCGGAATAAACGCGGAAAAACACCAGCTTGCCAACAAATGGGTCGCTCCAGAGTTTGAACGCGAGCGAACAGAACTTGGCGTTGTCATCGGTGATGGCAAACATCTCCTCACCGTTGTCCGGATCCTGGCCGCGGGCCGGAGGAACGTCGAGGGGGCTGGGAAGATAATCGACGACCGCGTCGACGAGGAACTGAACTCCCTTGTTTTTGAAAGCGGAACCGCCGGCAACTGGGACAAATTTATTGGCGATCGTCTGGCGACGAATGGCTGCCTTGAGGTCCTGCTTGGTGATTTCCTTTTCTTCGAGGAACATCATGCCAATTTCCTCGTCGAGGTCGCACATTTGCTCGATGAGGTCGGCGTAGGCTTTCTCAGCCGATGCCTTGAGTTCGGCAGGCAACTCGGCAATCTCGTAGGTCGAGCCCATGACATCGTTGTCGCTGTAGAGCACAGCCTTCTGGTTCAACACGTCGATCTGGCCCTTGAGAGCGTCCTCCGATCCGATTGGGATGAGGACGGGCCACGCGTTGGCATTGAGCTTCGTGCGCATGCTGTCGAGAGCCGCGTTGAAGTCAGCTCCCGTGCGGTCCATCTTGTTGACGAACGCGATACGCGGAACGTTGTATTTGGTCGCCTGACGCCAGACGGTCTCAGACTGCGGCTGTACGCCAGCGACGCCGCAGAAGACGGCGATGGCACCGTCCAACACACGCAAAGAACGCTCGACCTCGGCCGTGAAGTCCACGTGGCCAGGGGTGTCAATGATGTTCACGCGCTGTTTCACGCCTTCGAACATCTTGTAAATTTCCGCGTTCTCGGGACGCTGGATCCATTCGCAGGTCGTCGCGGCGGACGTGATCGTAATGCCACGCTCGCGTTCCTGCTCCATCCAGTCGGTCACGGTCGTGCCCTCATGCACCTCGCCGATCTTGTGGATCATGCCGGTGTAAAAAAGGATACGCTCGGTCAGCGTCGTTTTGCCCGCGTCGATGTGAGCGGCGATCCCGATGTTGCGGGTGCGCTCGAGCGGGTAGGCGCGGTCGGGTGAATTCGGATTGGCCGAACCAGCGGGTTTTTCCTGGAGCGTAGCGGACATGGGATTGGAGTCGGGTGAAAAGTGGATGGGTCAGTGGGACTACCAGCGAAAATGTGCGAATGCCCGGTTGGCCTGTGCCATCTTGTGCATGTCGTCGCGCTTCTTGATTGCGTTGCCCTGGCCGGACGCGGCGTCCTTGAGCTCGTAGGCCAATGCGTCCTTCATCGGAACGCCTTTACGGTTGTTAGCGAAATTGACGATCCAGCGCATGGCCAGAGCGACCTGGCGGTCCTGCGGGACTTCCATCGGGACCTGGTAGGTTGCACCACCCACGCGGCGGGACTTCACTTCCAGCCTGGGGCGGATATTGTCGATGGCTTTGTTCAACGTCTCGAGCGGGTCGACCGTGTCGCTGCCCTCCCGGGATTTGTCGATCGCACCGTAGACGATGCGCTCGGCGGTGGATTTTTTGCCGCTGTTCATGACGGCACTGATCAAGCGCGCAACCAGCGGGCTGGCGTAGCGGCTATCGCGCTTGATTTCTTTGTGAATGACTCGGCGGCGGCGTGACATGATCGTAAAAGATTACTTTTTCTTACCTTTGCCCTTGCCGGCGGGAGCGGCTTCCTGGCCCGGCTTCGGACGCTTGGCACCGTACTTCGAACGGCCGCGGCGACGACCGTCGACTCCGAGGCTGTCAAGGGTGCCACGCACGATGTGATAGCGGGTTCCGGGCAGATCTTTCACACGACCACCGCGGACGAGCACAATCGAGTGCTCCTGGAGATTGTGGCCTTCGCCCGGAATGTAAGCGATCACTTCCTGCCCGTTCGTGAGTCGCACTTTCGCGACCTTGCGCAGGGCGGAGTTCGGCTTTTTCGGAGTGCGTGTCATGACCTGAACGCAGACCCCACGGCGCTGCGGACAATTCACGAGTGCCGGCGACTTCGATTTGACGACCGCTTTTTTGCGTCCTTTGCGGACAAGTTGATTGATGGTGGGCATGCGTTGTTCTCCAGAAAGTCGTCCCGAACGGATTCGGGGACAAAAAAACCACACAGGAATGTGGCTCATCTCCTTACCCGACGTTGTGCGGGAACGGTGAGAGTAGCGAAAGCGATTATCGGCGCAACACAATTTTTGTAGATTTTTACTGCCTCAACGTTCACCTCGTCCACGGCTGGCAATTTCCGGTCGTTTGACCGCGCAGCCCGGTGAATGCTGGCTCAGAGCCGGGTGCGCCCGTAGAGACAGGGGCAGCATCCGAACGTGTCGGCGAAAGTTTTGCTGAAATGACTCAGGCTGGAATAACCAACGGTCATGGCAGCCTCGGTCACGTTGAAGCGTCCGGATCGGAGGAGTTCGGCGGCGTGCTCCATCCGGGCTCGCTGCAAAAATTGCGAGATCGTCATCCCGCATTCCTGTTTGAAGGTGCGGCTAAGGTAGAATGAGCTGCACCCAACCAGTCGGCCGAGTTCCTTGAGGCTTGGAGGATGTTCGACATCCTGCAGAAGGATTTCCTTTACCCGCTGGCTGCGGATGGCCGCAGTGCGTCTTCCTGCCGGTTCGGTCTCGGTTCCCGCACCACGGTCGACTACGACGCGTGACAAAATTTCCAACGTGCGTCCGTGCAACCACGACGCACTCGCCCGGTTCCCCGCCGATTCAATTTCGGCAACGACTGCCAGAAGTTGGGTGTCAACACCTTCCAATCCACCCGCCGGGACCGTCGTGCGATCATCCAAAAAATTCCGAACGGCCGGCCGAACCTGACCATCGATTGCCGCTACGGCGAACCACAGCCACTCGCTGCTCATTTCACCAATCAAAACCCGGGGATCGACGCCGGAATTTGTTACCAGTGCGCACACGGACTCGCGAACAAAACCGAATCCACCCGTTGGGATGATCATCATCCGGCCGTCGAATTTAAGTCGCGTCACGGGGCCGAAATTGACCACCAGTCCCAATCGACCCGGCGGCACCCGGTGGATTCCGCCCATCACGACAACGCGAGCGCGAAAACCCGAGGACTCCAGCCCGCCAATCAGCCAAGAACTACTGCACGCCGTGGTCTCCCGGAGGCGTTTGGGTTCGCTGCGTTCCCTCACAATCACCCGGCCTTCGTAATGAGATTGAGTCTCGCATGCAAACCTGAACTCGAATGGTTGAGATTATCGAGGATCATTTGACAGAAAAGACGGGGCGGCTGTCGGGAACGACGTGGGTGCGAACGGAAATGCCGTAAGCGGCAGCGAGGGTTTTTTCGGTCATGACCTCATTTACTGAACCCGCCGCGAGCCGCTGGCCCCGGGCGAGGATCAACGCCCGGTCCGCATAGGCGGCGCAAAGGTTCAGATCATGCAAAACGACCACGACGCAGCCGCCGACGCCGGCAAACTGCCGGACCAGTCGCAGAGTTTCGTGTTGGAAACGCAGATCCAGACTGGCGGTGGGTTCGTCGAGCAGCAGGCACTGACCATGGGCGTTCCCGGAAAATTCTCCGAGTTGGGCGAACGCGCGGGCGAGGTGAACACGCTGACGCTCGCCGCCGGAGAGGGTGGTGTAATCTCGCTCCGCGAGATCGGACAGACCCACCGCTTCCAAGGCTGCCCACACGGCCCGTTCATTTTCCGCGGCGGGCCGACCCAGATGCGGCGAGCGGCCTTGCTCCACGACTTCAATCACGCGATAGGGAAAACGCAGCGCACTCTCCTGCGGAACCACGGCCCGCCGCCGCGCGAGATCGGCCGGTTTCCAATCAGCGAGCGATTTTCCATCGAGGTTCACGTGTCCCGTCACCGGAGGAACCTCGCCGCTCAGTACGCGCAAAAAGGTCGATTTCCCCGCTCCGTTGGCTCCGAGAATCCCAAGCACTTCGCCCGCCCGCGCCTCGCAACTCACGCCGTCGAGAATCATGCGACCGTTCCGGCGAACGGAAACGTTCGTGGCGGTGATCACAACCCAGCCCCTCCACGGCTTCGGACGAGCAGCCACAAAAAAAACGGAGCACCGATCGCGGCGGTCAGCACGCCGATGGGGAGTTCCGCCGGAGCGACGAGGCAGCGGGCCGCAAGGTCCGCTCCCACCAGCAGCGCGGATCCGAGCGCCGCACTCACCGGCAGCAAAAACCGGTGATCCGGCCCTGCCATCATCCGCACCAGATGGGGAATCACAAGGCCGACAAACCCGATGATGCCTGCCAGCGCGACGGCCGCCCCCACCCCGAGCGCGCAGCACAGAATGACGAGAAATTTTGTTCGCACCGTGTCGAAACCAAGGTGTCCCGCCTCGGCCTCTCCGAGCAGGAGGGCATTCAGCGGGCGCGCTGCCAGGGGAAGCACGAAAATCGCCAGCAGGAGCATGGGCGCGCCGATCGCGAGTTTACACCAGGTGGCACCGCCAAGACTGCCCAGACTCCAGAACGTGAGATCACGAATCTGCTGGTCCGTGGCCAGAAACGTAAGAAATCCCGTCGCGGCTCCGGCAAAAGCATTCACCGCGATGCCCGCGAGGAGCATCGTGGCAACCACCGGATGACCGTCCCTCACGGAGATTCGGTAAATGAGGAGCGTCGCAATGAGGCCACCGGCGAATGCGGCCAGCGGCAGGGCGTGAGCCAGCAACGTGGCGGGGAGGAATCGCTCGCCGAGAACCAGCACGGCGACCGCCGCAAGTGCCGCGCCCGCCGAAATGCCAATCAATCCAGGATCCGCGAGCGGATTCCGGAAAAGCCCCTGCAAGGAAGCTCCAGCCACGCCGAGTACCGCGCCAATCAGCAGACCCAGGACCACCCGCGGCAGTCTGATTGCGGTGACCACCGATGCCGCCGGGCCATCCACCACCGCGCCGACCCCTACCCATCCAGCCAGAATCCGGCTGAACTCTGTCAGCGAAATCTGGACCGGGCCAATGGTCAGACCCGCCCCAACGGCGACAACCAGCAGCACGGCGACCCCAGCAGCAATGATCACTCGACGCCGTGACGTTCGCCGCCGCGGACGGTTGATGGCAGTTCCGGGAAGGTCGGCGACCGCTGCGTTCACCGGTGGATTTTTTCCGCCAGATCGCGGGACGCACTCGCCGCTCTTGGTCCGAAACCCAACAAATAGAGATCGTCAAAAACGAAGATCCGACCGGAACGGGCCGCCGGTGTCTGCGCGACCGCCGCCATCGCCTTCAATCCTTCCACTCCGCCCGTGGCCGCTGCCGTTCGCACGCCCGTTACGATAACGTCTGGTGCAGCGACCAACAGCGCCTCCGGCGAAACCGGTTTATAGCCGGCGTATTCCGCCATCACGTTGGTGGCACCCGCCAGCCGCAGCATGGCATCGGCCGCAGTATCGGAGCCTGCGGCCATCAGCGTGTCGTCCCCACGAGACATGAGAAAAACAGCCTTCACCGGCGCCTGCCCGGCCACCAGTGCCTCGGCGCGATCCCGGTCTTCGCGAAATCGCGCGATCAGCGTTTCGCCTGCAGCACCCGCGTCGAGCGCCTCGGACAATGCCCGGATCTTGGCTTCGATCCCGTCGAGCGAATGTTCCTCCGGCAGCCGGACGACTTTCACGCCAGCCGCTTCGATTTGCGCGATCACGTTGAGCGGGCCCGCGTCGGCCGACGCCAGGACGACGCTGGGATTCAGTGCGAGAATTCCTTCAGCCGAAAGTGCGCGCACGTATCCCACGTCCGGAAGGTCGGCAGCGGCCGCCGGGTATTCGCTGGTGGAATCCACGGCAACCACGTCTTCCCCCCGATCGAGCGCGAACACGATTTCGGTCACCGCACCACCCAGAGTGACGATACGTTCCGCGCGGACGTACGACGCCGAGCCGAGGAGCAGCGCCGCAAGGCACCAGGCGGATAACAACGATCGGTGGAGCGTCACGAGCGCAGATCCTCCGCGAGTGCCCGCCATTCAGGATCTTCCGGAGTGCCCGGTTTCCGTTTACCGAACAACAGGGCAATGTTTTCGCCATCCGTGTCGTAAAGTTCCACTGACGTCACGAAACCGTCCGTGGTCGGCTTGCGCACGATCCAGACCGAGGCAACACCTTCTTCACGCAGGTGCAGATTAAAGTCAGTATCCAGGACGTTCAGCCAGCCGTGCATTGGACGAATCGTTTCGACCGGACCCGTGTGGATCTGGATGCATCCCCGGTTGCCGACAAAAACCATGATCGGGATCTTCGCCGCGGCAGCGCGCTCCAGCAACGGGCCGACGCACGTGAGCGCCAGCGGCTCGG
>JBGTDR010000233.1:0-3884 GCA_041748215.1 Chthoniobacterales bacterium | reverse complement strand
ACGACCGGCCGGCAGGAAACCCTCACGGGCACACTCGCCGACATCGCCGCCCGTGTGGATGCCGCCGGATTCAAGGCCCCGGCGGTCGCCGTCTTCGGCGAGGTTGTTGGCCTTCGGAAAACGCTCGGCTGGTTTGAAAGCCGCCCGCTTTTTGGCAAACGCATTGCCGTCACCCGCACGCGCCAGCAAGCCGGTGTCCTGATCGACCAACTCCGCGAACTCGGGGCCGACGCATACGAATTGCCCACGATCCGCATCGAACCGCCGGCCGACCCGCGCGCCTTCTACGAACTTGTCGCCGAAGCGCACACGTACGACTGGCTCGTTTTCACCAGCCCCAATGGCGTGGACGCATTCTTCACCGCCTTTGACCGCCTCTTTCAGGACGCCCGCGCCATCGGCGGCGTGCGCATCGCCGCGATCGGTCCCGCGACTGCCGCCAAAATCCGCGGTTACCGGCTCGCCGTCGATCTGCAACCCGACAAATTCGTCGCCGAGGAAGTCGTCAAATCGTTCAAAAAGGAGATGGACGTCGAGAATCTCAAAATTCTGCTCGCTCGCGCCGAGGGAGCGCGCGACCTGCTCGCCGTCGAGCTCACCAAGCTCGGTGCCATCGTCGATGAGGCCGTCGCGTACCGCACGGTGCCCGAAACCGGGGATCCCACCGGCGGCATCGCCCGTTTCCGCGAGGAAGGTGCCGATTGGATCACCTTCACAAGCTCATCCACTGCGGAAAATTTCGCGGCCCTCCAGCTTCCGTTGCCGGCAAATCTCCGGACCGCCAGCATTGGCCCGATCACGTCGGCGACCATGCGCCAGCTCGGCCTCGACATCGACATCGAAGCAAAAACCTACGACATACCCGGTCTGGTGGCCGCCATTCTCAAGGCCGAAAAATCCTGACCGGCCATCCGTTCAGCCCCGCTAATTCCCAAAACGCGGCGCGATGACGTGTTTAAAAATCGACCATCCGATCCCAGCCGCCACGTAAACCAGTCCGGCCGACAGGATCGGGTCGATGGGACTGAAAAAGAAAATCGCGCTCGAGGCCGCTCCGCCCAGGAAAAAGGCCGCCGATAACATCGCCGGCACCACGATTTTCCACGCCGGAACGTCCAGACCGCGAACACTCATGCCCAGCGTGATGCCAAAATCTGTGATCAGTCCGGTCACGTGCGTGGTTCGCAGGACGATGCCCCGGTAGCGGGTCGCCAACGCGTTCTGAAGCCCGCAGGCAAAGGCTGCCAGAGCAATCCCAGCGACCGGAAACTGCACGATCAATACCGCCGCCACGACAAACAACAGGCCAATCCCGATCAACGTGCGTCCGTACGGTCGGGCCAGGTCCAGCGAGGGATGGTGGATCAGCAAACCCGAAAGAAATGCCCCGAGAAAAAAAGACGCCGCCGCGGCGGCGACCCGAAGGGCGTCGGAAAATATGCCCGGAGTGGAACGGGAAAGCTCCATCGAGAGCCGCGAAATATCGCCCGTGAGATGGCTCACCGAAGTGCCCGTCACCAACACCACCCCGATATTGGCGAACGCCGCTCCGAAGGCCAGGCAACAACCTGCAACGAGAATCATCCGCTGCAAACGCTGCTCTTTCATCATCGAACATTTCGCCCAAAACCCTTCTCCCAATCCGGGCGACTGGTGAGGCAAACGTTGTGAGGCTTCTGGAGCCTATCGGAAACGATCCGCCGTGCTAAGCGCTCAATTTTTTGGCGAGGAGCTCGCCGGCCAGCGCGGGGTTGGCTTTGCCCTTGGAGAGTTTCATCACCTGCCCCTTCAGGAAATTGAGGGCGGCTTCTTTGCCGGCACGGTAATCGGCGGCCGGCCCCGGGTTGGCCGCGATGACTTCATCGCAAAAGACCTCGATCGCCCCGGTGTCGCTGACCTGCTCCAGCCCCTTTTCCTTCACGATGACGGCCGCGGCTTTTTGCGTGGCGAACATTTCGGCAAAAACTTCCTTGCCCTGTTTTCCGTTGATCGTGCCGGCCTCGATCAGGTTCACGAGTTCATCGAGGGATTCCGGAGCCACGGGGCATTCGCGGATCGCGAGGCTCTGGGCGGACAGCGCACTCTGGAGATCGTTGAGAATCCAGTTGGCGACATTTTTCGGTTTTTTCGATCCTTTGGCAGCGGCCTCGAAATAAGCGGCGAGATCGAGGTCGTTGGCGAGCACGCCGGCGTCGATTTCAGTGACGCCGTAGTCAGCGACAAATCGCGAGCGTTTGTCCCACGGGAGTTCCGGCATGCGGTCGCGCGCGGAGCTGACGAGCGTTTCGGTGCGAACGGGCAGCAGGTCGGGATCGGGAAAATAGCGGTAGTCGTGGGCGGATTCCTTGATGCGCATGAGCGTGGTCTCGCCGCGATCATCGTCCCAGCGGCGCGTCTCCTGCGCGAGCGTTTCACCCGCCTCAAGCGCAGCGATCTGGCGGGGAATTTCGTAGGCCAGCGCGCGGCGAACACCACTGATCGAATTGAGATTTTTCAGTTCGATCTTGGTTCCCCACTGATCGGTCGTGCCCGGCCGCACGGAGACGTTCACGTCGCAGCGGAGCTGGCCTTTTTCCATGTCGGCGTCGCTCACCCCGCCGTAAATCATGACCTGCTGCAGCACGGTGAGGTACGCAAACGCTTCCTCCGGCGAAGCGATGTCGGGCTCGGAGACGATCTCCATGAGCGGAGTTCCGGCGCGGTTGTAATCGATGCCGGTGCCAGACTCCATGTGGAAACTTTTGGCGACATCCTCCTCAAGGTGGATGCGGGTGAGCCGGATCGCCTTGCCGGGAGTGGCGATCGTCTTTTGAGCGTCTTTTGGATACGCGAGGTCGTGCAAAGGGACCGATCCATTCAGACAGAGCGGCAGATCATACTGCGAGATCTGGTAATTTTTCGGCATGTCCGGGTAAAAATAATTTTTCCGGTCGAATTTGCAGCGGGGCGCGATATCGCAGCCGAGCATGAGTCCGGCCAGCGCGGTGAGTCGCAGAGCCTCTTCGTTCATCACCGGCAGCGCGCCGGGTAGACCCATGCAAACCGGGCAGACGTTGGTATTTGGCTCGGCGCCGTATTCGACCGCGCAACCGCAAAACATCTTGCTGCGCGTCTTGAGCTGAACGTGAACTTCGAGGCCGATGGTGGCTATGTAGTCGGTGGGCATGGGAAAAATTGGGCAAAGATTAAGGCGCAGACGGAGCCGGCCGGGCCGGTTGGTCCAGGGCAAAATCGAGCGCCGCTTCGAGTTGAATTTTTTTGAGCTTGTCGATCAAGCCGGGATCGTTGAGCGCCGCAATCACCTTGGGATTCACGATCAATTCCCGAACCTTGCGTTCGCGCGCGAGATCATTGATCTCGGGGTCGCTGGAAAGCGCCACAAAACGTGAATCACGGGCGACGGTCTGGACGTCGGGGAACTCGAGAAATCGTCCGAGCGCTTCGGGGCTGGCAATCACGCGGCCGGACTTTTCGAGCAGGCGGTATTTTTCCTCGGGGATCGGATCAAGCGACCGCACCAGCTCACCCGTCGATCCCGCCTCGAGCGAACGTTTGAGTTTGACGACGGTCTGCGCCAGGCCATCCGTCGCGTCGGTGGATGCCGTCCCGCCCTCGGCAAATGCCCCGACCCCTCGGACCAGCGTCACTCCTCCACAGACAAACGCGACACCGAAGATCAAGCCAAGCACCGCACCGCCGCTGCCGTAGAATAGACGAACAAGCAGGGATCGTTGGTGCGACGTTTTTGTGAAAAGGATCGCGCTGATCGTGCGGATCACGAGATACGCAGCAAGCCCGGCAACGAACCCCACAACGGCACCGGCGGCCGACGCGGGCAAGGGCAGGACATGACTTGCCAACGGTCCGACGGCACGCCCGACGCC
>JBGTDR010000232.1:0-4394 GCA_041748215.1 Chthoniobacterales bacterium | reverse complement strand
GCGCCGCCCTGCCCGTCACACCACCGGCACCCGCCATGATCGTTGGCGAGGCCACTCCCACACCGGTCGCCCCGGCCGTCCCGCTCAAGCCGTTCAATCCCGCTCCGGCCACCGCGGTTGCCAGCGCAACCAGCGGCAGTTGGGAACTTTACCCGCCAAGCCGCATGCCCCGCGGCCGTCTCGTATCGGTCACCGAAGCACCCAAACTTGCCGGAGCCGCCGCCTCCACGGAGCGTCTTTACCTTCAGGGTGATTTTGTAGTCTCCGCTTCGGGTCCGTCAGGAGCCGTGTTGCGCTCGCGCGGAGGCGGGAACAATTCGAACGTCCGCGTGATCGTGCAATTTCCCGCCGGTCGCCGTCCACCCGGCGACGGCGCAGGCATCACCCGCGGATCCGACCGTCCATTCCTGATCACAGACGTCAACGAAAGTGGCGGTCAGATCAACGTGTACGCCCGCGAAATCACCAGCGAGTGATTTCCGGTCCGTTGGCGGAGCAGATCCGCGATCTTATCGCAACGGGCGGCCCTCTGCGTTTCGACCGCTACATGGAGCTGGCACTCTTTTCACCCGACGGCGGCTATTACGCGACGCCCCGTGCCCGAATCGGTCGGACCGGGGATTTTTACACCAACGTGAGTGTCGGCCGCATGTTTGGCCGCGTCCTCGCGGAGCAATTTGCGGAAATCGATGCTCTCCTCGGCCATCCGGAGCGATTTTCCATCGTCGAGCAGGGGGCAAATGACGGGGCGTTTGCCGCCGATGTCCTGAACTGCTTCCGCGAACGCCACCCCGAGCTCTACCTACGGACCCGCTGGCTTCTCGTCGAGCCATTCGCCCACCTCCGCGAAACTCAGGCCGACACCCTCTCCCACCACACGGAACGGATTGATTGGGTGAACAATTTGGCCGATGTCGCTCCGTTTTACGGTGTGCATTTCACCAACGAATACGCCGACGCCCTGCCGGTTCGAGTGTTTGTCCGCGCACCCACTGGCTGGCTCGAGCGCCATGTGATCATCGATAATGGCGCGCTGGCCTTCACCGATCTCTCCCCCGTTGAAACTCTGCCCCACGAATTGCCAGCGAACGTTCCGGAAGGTTATCTGGCGGAAGTCCGTCCCGCAGCCGCGAAATGGATCCAGGCGGCGGCGGCGCGAATCAACCGGGGCGTCCTGCTCACCGTTGATTACGGATTCCCACGCGAGCAACTTTACGCCCCGTGGCGTGAACAAGGCACGCTGGCGGGTTACCGGGACCACCGGCGCGACGAGAACCCGTTGGACAATCCCGGCAACAAGGACCTCACAGCCCATGTCGATTTCACGGCACTCGGCGAAGCTGGCCAGGCCGCCGACCTCGTTGTTGCCGGATTCACTGACCAGTATCATTTCCTGGTAGGATCGGCTGAGCATTTGCTTCGCGAACTCGAAACCACACCAGATTCCCCGCAACGCACAGCAGACCTTCGCGCTCTCAAGTCCCTGCTCCACCCTGAGACCATGGGCACCCAGTTCAAATACCTCGCCTTGACCCGCGATCTCCCCTCCGTCCGGCTCTCCGGATTTCGCTACGCCCGCGAAGGTTTGCTTTCGGACGCCTCTCCACCGTAAATCTTTTCGCGGATGACCCAGACCGAAGCCTGCATCGCGCTCAACATGGTCCCAAAAATGGGTCCCGTTCGACTGCGAAAACTGCTTGCCGCTTTCGGCACACCCCAAGCCATTCTCACCGCCCGGCCTGGTGATCTCCGCCAGATCGATGGAATCGGAACGGATGTCGCCGAAGCCATTGCCAGCTGGGAAAAAATTGTCGACCTCGATAACGAGCTCAAGCGGGTCGCCGATTTTGGTGCCCATGTCCTCACCCAAACCTCGCCCGACTACCCGGCAAGCCTGCGCGAAATCCACGATCCACCCATCGTCCTCTACGTCTGGGGCGAACTCACACCCGCGGATCGCCATGCTGTTGGTATCGTGGGCACTCGCAAACCCAGCCATTACGCCACCGAAAGCGCCAAAAAACTCTCCTACCAACTCGCGTATTCGGGACTCACCGTGTTCAGCGGGCTCGCGCGCGGGATTGACACCGCCGCCCACCAGGCCGCCATCGCCGCAAAGGGCCGCACGGTCGCCGTGCTTGGCAGTGGTCTCCTCAAACTTTACCCACCCGAGAATCACGAACTCGCCACCCGGATCGCGGCCGGGCACGGGGCAGTGATCACCGAATTTTCAATGGACATCACCGCGGATCGCCAGACCTTCCCAATGCGGAATCGCATCATCAGCGGATGTTCGTTTGGTCTTCTCGTGATCGAAGCGGGTCTCAACAGTGGCGCACTCATCAGTGCCAATCAGGCCGCCGAACAGGGTCGTTCGATCTACGCCGTACCCGGTCGTATCGACCAACCCGGCGCGCTCGGATCCAATCGCCTCATTCAGCAAGGGGCAAAATTGATCCTCAGCGCACAGGACGTCCTCGACGATTTTGGAATCCTTTTCCGCGATCAGCCCGAAATGACACGCCGGACACCGAGTCCAGAGCTCTCCGCCATCCAGCGAGCCGTTTATTCTGCTCTCGGTGATGACGACACGCACATCGACACGATCACCTCACGGTGCGGATTACCCGCCACTCAAGTGTCATCCAGCCTGCTCGCGCTCGAATTGCGAAAACTTGTCAAACAGCTCCCCGGCAGCCGATTTGTGAAAATCAACTGATTCCCCATCAACGCCAGCGGCGCAGCTAGCTTCATCGTTCCGCAGACGGCGCAAGTTCCGTTAACAGCTGGTTTCAAATCCTTCGGGGATCTTCAACGCCATCTAGCTCAGAGTTCGAAGACAGAATCGACTGCCGGACGATTGAGTTACGGCGCGAACTGTCGGTTCGAGATGATCCGCCACTTATAGAATTGATCAACGTTTTGCACCGTCGACAAACTTGACGCCTGTAAGTAATTCGGGATTTCGTCGTTATTAGCGTCAACAAATCGCTCGATTGTCGTACTTCCACGGTATTCGGCTGCCACAATATCTTTACCTTCAGTCCAGACTCCCGGCTCGAAATCGTCACTATTGGGTCCCGGCGCGCGTTTCAAGGCTTGGGCGATAAAATGGACCGTGTAGGTATTCGATTTTGTCGTCAGCTTCTGATAAAGATTCCCGTAGGGCCGTTCACGTGAATTATCACCGGTCAGCGCATGGTCAGCCCAGACAGATTCAGACGCATAACTAGGATTCAAGTAATAAGTCGTAATATCCGCCACATCTTTCGCCGGATTGAGCAGTCCCGTGAAGCGCGCTGCTTCGATTTGGCTAATGAAAAAGTCAGCGTCAACATCCTTTCGATAATTTTCGGATGAAAAAGTTGTTGCGCCCTGTTTGTAGGCAAGAGAACTCGAATTAGGAATCGCAAGAAACTTCTCCCCTTGAATCGCAGCCTTCAATGCCGTCGTCCGGCGAATGTAGGAAAACGGAACGATTCGAAAGTTGATGTTGGTCTTGCCAGCACTCGAGAACGGTTCGCTGATCGCATAGGGTTCTACGATTGGCATCCAGAAAAAATCTGCCAGCAAATACTGCGGCGGATTTGTGTTGTAGCGAGGAGGATGAAAGCGAATCGTGTTCCACGGTGCCTTCTCATTCGGAAGCGAACCCAACATCAACGGCGAAGGAATAATCCGATTCGGTGAAAAATTGCCTGGGACCAATTCAGAAAACTCAAACGAACCAAAGTAGCCTGTCCCTGCTCGGGGAGATGTGATGCCTTCGTCTGGTTTATTGATATACGCTCCGTCGTGCATGTTTCCCAACCCGTTGTCAAAATCGCGTCCTTTCGCGGCGGCGTTGGGCAGTGAACTATTCGACCCAATCGATCTTGCCAACGGAACCATACCAGTCACAAAGGGGTATTTCGGGCGCGAGCTCCACGGATTTCCACCCCCATAATTTCCCGGGATATCCACCAATTTAGCAATGACAGCGCCTTCCATCGGTTGGTCGATCCCGAACATGAACGAATGTGCTTTCCTTAGCGAATCGGTGGAATAGTCTTTGTGAGCCGCAAACTTGTCAGCAGTCACAACTTCCTTGTTCGCAATTTCGCGCACGTCGCCGCTTCTTACCGCCACCGAACGAACAACGTCGAAAGCATTGATCCAATGTTCGCCACTGGTGGTTTGGCTATCGTTTCCAACCCGGCGCAAACGTTCGTCTAGGGTCAATTGCTTATTATTAGCTGGCTGGTATTTAGAAGCATTAGTAGAAAATCCTGGAACCGGTAACGTCGCCGCTGGGAAGTTGAGTCGAAGTGTCTGGATCAGATTGGCCTGACCCGTACCCGCGTAGATTTTGACTTCAATGGTCCCGCCAGAGAACTCGATTTTTCCGCCGGGCA
>JBGTDR010000231.1:0-33021 GCA_041748215.1 Chthoniobacterales bacterium | reverse complement strand
GCCGGTGACGGTGCCCAGGAGTCCGAGCATGGGGCCGATGGTGGCGAAGACGTTGAGGTAGTTGACCCAGAGCATGAGTTTGGTCTCTTCGTTGGTGAGGGTCTCGGAGGCGGCTTGCTCCATGGAGGTTTTGTTGGCCAGATCGCGCTCGAAGTTCACCTTGAGCAGGGCCGCGGACATGGTGGAGGCGAAGACGCCGGGGGTGGCGTGGCAGAGGGCGTAGGCCTCGGCGGCGTTGCGGTTTTCCATGTGCCGGCCCACGGCCTCGACCTGCGCCGGGGGCATCATTTTTTTGCCGTTGATCTGCAGGAAACAATAAGCGGCCACGGCCACAGTGCCGATGGAGCACAACAGGAGCGGATACATCAGCGGCCCGCCTTGCTTGAACATGTCCAGCAGTGTCTTGGTCCGCTCGGGCTCGGCGGCCACCACCTCCCCTCCCGCCGGGGCCTCCTGCCCCAGCGCCACCGGCAGCGACAGAACAAAGAGAGCCGCCACTACGGCGACGAGGATCGGGGTCAACGGGCGAGGTGGTGTTTTCATGGTGTGGATGGCGTGGGTGGCGTGGGGAGAAGATCCCGGGTTTGGTTGGTGTACGGGGACTGGGGGTGAAGGGTGGTGAGGTCGAGGTGGTAACGTTCGATTGCCTCGGTGTCGCCGGACATCCGGCTCACGCGAGCGGCGTAATAAAGTCCGGCTGCCTCGGCGTCACCGGCCTGGCGCACGAACAGAAACGGATGCAGGAAATGTTCGAGTGCCGAAAATTTTAGGGCGTCGTGGCGGGGTTTCACGCGGGCGTCTTCGCGCCAGCGAGGATTCTCTTCGACGAGGGTCTCGAGTTCGCCGAGCGCGGCGAGGCCGAGCACGAGGCGGGCGCGTGAAAGTTGAGCCGGAGTGGTGTTTTCGAGTTTCGAAAATTCCCGGGCGGCTTCGACGGCCTTTTCCGGCTGGCCTGCAAAATAGAGGGCCGCGGGTCGCAGGGCTGCGGCCTCGATACGAATCTCATCGTCGGGGCCGCGGGCAATGATGGCGTCAAGAGCGCCGAGAGCTTTGACCGCGTCAGCGCGCTCGCCGCTGAGGACGAGTTGATCGGCCATGCGGAGTCCAGCGCGGCCAGCGGGGGATCCGGGAAGGGCGAGAAAAGGCTGTTCGGCAGTCCAGGTGCGCTCGAGTTCGGGTAGCGGCACGGTGGGTTGATCGAGCAATTCAAAAAGTTTCGCGCCGCGGTCGAAAGTCACGGATTTGATATTCTCGACGGGCAGCGAAAACTCGGCCTGGGTGCCGCCTTCGAGGGAACGGCGCAACATGAGAGACGTGCCGCGGACCGCCAGAATCGTTCCGGTGATTTTTTCGCCGTCGAGCAATTCGATGGTGTCCTTGGCGCGGGCAGCCAGAGCGAGCGGGAGAGCCAATATAATGAGAAAACGCCGGATCACGGGGCAGCCTCCGGTTGGGTGGTTGCGGCCGGGTTGGAATTTCCCTCTGCAGGAAGGCGCTCGAGGGCGGTGGTGGCTTCCCGTGCGGCGTCGGTGGATTGAAATCGCTCGAGGGCGGCAAATTCTTCGTAGGTGCGCCGGGCACTGGCGGTGTCGCCGAGCGATTCGAAGGCTTTTGCACTGCGCAGGTAGGCGGGGGCGACGTGTTCGTCCCATCGACCGTAGAGGACGTAGACACGCTGATAGCAGGCGATCGCTTTGGCGTAATCGCCTTGCTGGGCGAGCAGATCGCCGTAGAGCACGAGCGCTGCGGCTTTCGTTTGGGCGGGAGTCGTTTTTTTACGAAGCAGAAGATCGAGGTAGGTGATGGCCTCACCGGAACGATCCGCGGCGGCCAGGAGGCGTGCGGCGTCGAGCAGGGCGGCAGTTTCGTAGGTCGAATCCGGGGCTTCTTCGATCACGCGCTCGTACCAGCGAAGGGCGGCGTCCGAGTCGCCTGCCCGATTGGCAAGTTCGGCGAGGCGGGCAAGTCCGCGGGCCTTTTCACCTGAGTTTGGATTCCAGCGGACGAGGTCGAGGTAAATGGCGGCCGCGAGCTCAGTCCGGCCGTCGTCGAACAGGGCATCCGCAACGTCGGCGACGATGCGGGGATCGGTGGTCGCGGGATTGATTTTATTCGATTGGGAAATGAGAAGGTATCGGGCCTGCTCGGGTGCGGTGCCGCGCACGAGCTGGGCGCGCGCCCAATTGAGCCGGAGCGCGAGGACGAATTCTCCGGCGGATTCGGCCTGTTCTGCGCGCACCTTGAGCTCACGCGCAAGCTCGGTGTCATCGCTCGGCGGGATTTTTTGAAGGCCCAATAGGATGTCTTCGATACCGGCGTTCGCGGGATCGTTGCCGAGTCTTGTGATGGCGTCCCAATAAACTTCCCGCGCCTTCGCGGGATCGTCGCGGTGACTCCAGCCGAGCCAGTAGAGGGCTTCGGCGACGCGGCCACTCGTCGGATAATTTTCCACGAAATCAGCGAGGTGCGCACGGAGTTCTTCGATCCGTTCCTGGAGGCGAAAAACTTTCGCCGTTTTAAACCACGCTTCTTCAAAATACGCGGCGTCGGCTGGCGGCACGTCGCGGAGAACGGCAAGGCCTTCCTCGGTCTGGCCCTGTGCAAAATAACCATCGGCGAGCAGGAGTCGCGCTTCGCTGGCGTCCGGGCCGGTGGATTGTACGGCGAGAAATGCGGTCAGCTGGGGAATGCTCTGGTCGAACTCGCGCAGCGCATGGTGGTTGTACGCGATGCGGTATTGCGCCGGCAGTTTCTCCACGCCGTCGGGAAATTTCGTCTGGTACTCCGCCAGCCTTTCGATCGCCTCGCGGGATTTGCCCGCCATGGAAAGCGTGTTCCCCTGCCAGAACGTGGCCGTGTCCGCCATCGAGTCGTTCGGAAATTTTCCGGGCATTCCTTCGAAGATCGCGAGCGCGCGGTCGTATTCCTGGAGGGTGGCGAGGATGAATCCCTGCGAAAAGAGAGCGCGTGGCGCGAGCGCGTCGTCGGGGAAGCGGGTTGCGATTTCGGCGAAGATCGCCGCGGACGCGTCGTAGTCATTCAGTTCCGCGAGCGCCTGTGCCTTCATGAAAAGTGCAGCGGGCAGCTCTTCCGAATCGGGGAATCGCTCCGCGAACACGTCGGCCAGCTCGATGATGCGCGGCCAGTTGCCCGTTTCGTACCAGCACCGGAGGAGCGTTTGCGATGCCTGCTCGATCACGGGATTTTGCGGCAGGTCGCGCAGCATCGACTCGAGGAGCAATGCAGCCTCGAGGTTGCGCCCGAGTTCGATGAATCGCGACGCCTGTTCGAGCCGGACCTGCGCGTCGAAGAGCGGCTGGTCAACGAGCGACTTCAAATCCGCGTCGATGCGATCCTTGACCCCGCGGGCATCGATCAAATCCGCGACCCGGTCCGGGCGCTCGTTCAGGACAGCAATGGCGCGTTCGAGTTCGGTGAGGCGTTTTCGTTGAAGTTCGATCAGCTCGTCGCGAGAGCGGATGAGCTTGAGGGTATTGACCGCGAGCAGGGCATTGTTTTCGGCGGCGAGTTTGGTCGCCAGCTCGATGAGGAGTTTGGAATAACTCACGACCTGCGGCTGTTGATCGAGCTGGGGATAGGTGTCATTGACGAGCTTCACGGCCTCGCTGGTCTTGCCGGCCTGGATCAGGCTGTAGAGTTGCAGGATGATCGCTTGCTGGCGGGCGTTGCCGCTGAGCTGCGACGCGATGCTGTTTAAATAGGCGGCGGCATCGTCGTATTTTTGATTGGAGAGCAGCGCCGACGCAGTGAGAACCCCCGCGCTCGAACGTCGGGTCGACGCTGGATAAAGCCGGTAAAAATTTTGAAACCCCTGCGCGGCCTCTTCGGATTCGCCGAGCTGCAGGTGCGCGAGCGGTTTCCAGAAAAGCAGCTCTTCCCGATCCGATCCCATGATGTCCTCCGCGGGGGAGCCGAGGAACGTGTCGATCTCGGTGAGCGCCTGGCGCCAATTTTTTTCGCGAACGAGGCTCAGCGCGAGCAGGTAGCGGGCCTTGGCGACCGGTTTGGCGTAGCCGGGCACTGTGCCGTATTCGCGGATGAGGGTGGTCAGTTGCTGGATTGCCTGGGGAAAATCTCCACTCGTGTAAGCGTCGAGCCCGGCCTTGGACACCTGCTGAAACCGCTGATCGACGTTGGCCGCAACTTCCGCTGCCTGCGCGGAGGTCCTGGTCGCCAACAGACCGGCGCAAAGCACGATGGCAGCACAGAGCTGTTTGGCCGGGTTTCGTCTGGAGGTTTTTTCGGTCACGACAACAACAGGATTGCAGCGGCTGCGATCGCCCGCGGGTGCGGTGCCCATATTTGAATCGGTGCGGAATCGTTCCGCCAGCGGGGGAGATTCCGAACGCCACGGGAAGTCGGGAGACTCGATTGTGGCCCAATCCGCGGCGGGGCAGCGCGGAATCCGGGGGGATTTGGCACGAAACTACGTGCTGTCTTGCGGTTGGGCAAAAAGAAAACGTCCGCATTTTGAAGCGGAGGCGATTCACCTGCTGGCTTTCGTTCGGCACAGGCCTCGGTGCTTGTGCTACCGTCTCAATGTCTGCATTTTTTTCCGTGCCACGCCGCATGCACAGTTCCCTCCGAACCAAGGTCATCATCTGGTTCGCGCTCGTCATCGTTGCGATGACGGCGGCTGGTTGGTTGGGCTACCGGCAATTGGCGAATCAGATCCGCGCGGAATCGGAGATGCAGATGGAGTCGCGGTCGGCTCACGTGCTCGACGTGCTGGCGGCTACCGATAAGACGTACATGCAGCTGGTCGGCGCTTCAATGCGGGTGCTGAAGGCCGAGGCGGCCCGGTTGGGCCCGCCGGAGATTCGCACCTCGTCGGATGCGAATGGCGGGAGCAGCGCCGCGTTTTATTTCGGCGGCCAGCGCATCGACGGATCGTTCGATCTGGTCGATTCCGTGATGGAAGCCATGGGCGGAACCGCGACGATCTTTTTACGCGAAGGCGATCGCTTCGTGCGCATATCGACGAACGTTCTCGGCGAGAATGGTGCGCGAGCGATCGGCACGGAACTGGATCCCAATGGCCGCGCCATCGCGGTGCTGCGGGACGGCGAGGCATTCTACGGCGTCGTCGATATTCTCGGAGCGCCTTACATCACGGGCTACGAGCCCATTCGCAACGACGCAGGGAAAGTGATCGGTGCGTTTTACGTGGGATATGCCCTCGACACGCTGGCATCGGTTTACGCCGCTCTGGATCAGCGCGGAATCCTCGAACACGGGTTTTTTGCTCTGCTCGACCCGCGGGACGACATGATTTTTTTCACCAAGAATACACCGTACGCCGACGAGGTCCCCGGCCTCACCCGCGCGGTCGCCCAGGGTCACTCTCCGGGTGCGGATTGGCTCGTTCGCCGCACGGTCTTCAAACCATGGGACTACGAGGTGATCGCCGCGCTCTACGAGCCTGACATCGCGCGACTCACGCTGAGAATTCTCTGGCAGGCCTACGGCATCACCGGGGCGGTCATTCTCGCGATTTTGATTTCGTCCTTCTGGCTCGCGTCCCGGCTCTCGGATGCACTCGAGGTGGCTGAAGCCAGCCGCAGCGAAGCACTCGACGCCCGCGATGCGGCTGAATCGGCCAACCGGACGAAGAGCACTTTCCTCGCAAACATGAGTCACGAGTTGCGCACGCCGATGAACGCCATCATCGGCTACAGCGAAATGCTTGCCGAGGAAGCCGAGGATACCGGTCGCACCGAGTTCATTCCCGACCTTGAAAAGATCCGCACCGCTGGCAAACACCTGCTCGCCCTGATCAACGACATCCTCGATCTTTCCAAAATCGAAGCCGGCAAAATGACGCTCTCGATCGAGGAGATTCCCGTCGCCGGCATGTTGAACGAAGTGGTTTCCACGATCCGGCCTTTGCTCGAGAAAAATGGCAATCGGCTCGAGATCCGCACTTCGCCGGATCTCGGCATCATGCGGGCGGATTTGACGAAAGTTCGCCAGACACTCTTTAACCTCCTCAGTAACGCCAGCAAGTTTACGCGCCGGGGTGTCATCACCCTCAGCGCCGAACGCGTGCCCGCCGCGATGGCCGTGGCGTCCACGGACGATTCTCCGCCACCGTCGGCGACGGGCGAGCGCATTCGTTTTCACGTTGCCGACACCGGTATCGGCATGACGCCGGACCAGCTCTCCCGCATCTTTCAACCGTTCACCCAGGCCGATGCGTCGACGACCCGCAAGTACGGTGGCACGGGCCTGGGCCTCGTGATCAGCCGAAAATTCTGCCAGGTCATGGGTGGAAATATCACCGTCGAGAGCACGGCGGGCACGGGCACGACGTTTCACGTCGATCTGCCGGCGATCGTGCTCGAAGCCCCCCAGCCCGTCCCACTTTCCGAACCCGTGTCCCGGCCTCCCCTCGCCGCGACGACCCGACGCATCCTCATCATCGACGACGACGTCCAGGCGGCGGAAATCATACGACGAACGCTGGAAAAGAATGGGTTTCACGTCCTCACCGCGACCAGCGGAAGTCAGGGCATTGCCCTGGCCGCGGCCGAGCGTCCGGACGCCATCACGCTCGACGTGATGATGCCCGAGATGGACGGATGGTCCGTGCTGACGAAGCTCAAATCCGATCCATCGACGTCCGACATTCCGGTTGTCATGGTGACCATGGTGCAGGATCGGCAGATGGGATTTGCGCTGGGCGCGAATGACTTTCTCACCAAACCCGTCGATGCCACGAAGCTTCGTGCCGTGATTGCACGCCACGCCGGCGCACCGGACGCGCAGGTGCTTGTCGTCGAAGATGAAGCCGCCAACCGGGACATGCTCTGTCGCCTGCTCAAAAAGGAAGGTCTCGCCGTTGTGGAAGCCGAGAACGGCTGCGATGCCCTCGAGCAACTTGCGCGGCACCGTCCCGCGCTCATCCTGCTCGACCTCATGATGCCCGTCATGGACGGGTTCGAGTTTCTCGAGGCGGTTCGCCGAAATCCGGGATTTGCTGAGATTCCGATCATTGTCGTCACCGCAAAAGACCTCAGTGATGATGACCGGGAGCGGCTGAATGGCAGTGTCCGCCAGGTCCTGCAGAAAGGTGCGATCGATCGCGACGAGTTGCTGCGCGACGTTTGCGCGATGATTGCCCGATCTTCAACGCACGCGGCGTGAGCACGTGCATCCAACACTTTTCACCACCTGACTTGAAATTCGCCCATGCCCAAAATTCTCCTGGTTGAAGATAACGAAATGAATCGCGATATGCTTTCGCGTCGGCTCGAACGCAAAGGCTACGAGGTTGTCCTCGCGGCTGACGGACGGATCGGCGTCGATCTGGCGGCCAGCGAATCGCCCGATGTGATCCTCATGGACATGAGTCTTCCCGTGATCGACGGCTGGGAGGCCACGCGACAAATCAAGGCTGCGCCTGCCACGGCGGACATCCCGGTCATTGCCTTGACCGCGCACGCCATGGCCGGCGACCGCGAACAGGCGCTCGGGGCCGGGTGCGACGATTACGATACGAAACCGATCGAGCTCCCCCGCCTGTTGGAAAAAATCGCTGCGCAACTCACCCGCGTTGGCAAATCCGTTCCCGGCGCGTGAGTGTGTCCCCACCCGGAAAGGACGCGCTCGCCCGCCTCCGCCACGATCTCCGCACGCCGGTCAATCACATCATTGGCTACAGTGAACTCGTCGCCGAGGATCTTGCCAGCGAAGGCCGCACCAGCCTCCTTGCCGACGTTGAGAAGATTCGCGACGCCGCTGGCACCCTGCTCGGTCTCATCGAAAAGCATGTCACGGAGTCCGGCATGGCTGAAGCGGCAAGCGCTCCCGTAACTTTCGAACCGCCTGAGGATTCGCCGATTGATCTTCCTCCGGTTTCCTGCGAAAAGCCTCCGGCTTCACTCACTGGGCACTTGCTGGCCGTGGACGACAACGACGAAAATCGCGAAGTGATCGTCCGGCGTCTCGAGCGGCAGGGCCACACGACGGCCTCTGCGGCCAACGGAGAGGATGCGCTCACCATGCTGCGGCGCAAACCGTTCGATCTCGTGTTGCTCGACGTGCTGATGCCAGAACTCGATGGTTACGAGGTTCTGCGGGCAATGAAATCCGACGCCGATCTGCGGCACATCCCGGTCATCATGATCTCGGCTCTCGATGAACTTGGCAGCGTCGTCCGCTGCATCGAGGGCGGAGCGGAGGATTACCTTCCCAAGCCATTCGATCCCACGCTGCTCCGGGCGCGCATCGGTGCGAGCCTTGAGAAAAAGCGCCTCCGCGACCAGGAGCAGGAATACCTCCGCATGATCGAACGCACGCAAAATCGCCTCGCGAACGAACTCAGCGAGGCCGCGAATTACGTTCGCTCGATCATTCCGCCTCCGGTCACCGAGCCATTCGTTATCGACTGGCGTTACGTGCCCTCGACCGAACTCGGCGGTGACGCTTTTGGTTACCACTGGATCGACGACGACCACTTTGCCATCTACCTGCTCGACGTATGCGGTCACGGCGTTGGCGCGTCGTTGTTATCGGTCACCGCGATCAACGTCATTCGATCGGGATCGCTGGCCGGCACCGATTTTCGCGATCCGGGAGACGTTCTGACCGGGCTCAACGAAGCGTTTCCGATGGACCGGCAAAACAACATGTACTTCACGATCTGGTACGGTGTTTATCACCGGCCGAGCCGCACGCTCCGGCACGCGAGCGGAGGTCACCCGCCGGCGTTATTGCTTGTGCCTGGTGCGGAGGGCACCGTGAGTCTCAGCGAACTTCGCTGCCCCGGCACCCTCATTGGCGTCATTCCCGACCTCGAATACGCGAGCGATTCGTGCGAAATCCCGCCGGGCAGTTGGCTGCTTGTCTTTTGTGATGGGGCGTATGAACTCCGGCGTCCCGATCGATCGCTGATCGCTTACGAAGATTTCGTGAACTTCATGGTGTCGCATGGTACCCGTCCCGACGGCCTCGATGACCTCACCGCGTGGGTCGCCGATGTGCAGGGTGGTGCTCCACTCGACGACGATTTTTCCATCCTTCGCGTTCAATTTTGATCCCATGCGCTCCACCTCCGTTCCCCTCGAACTGCGCCTCGAAAACCAGTTCGGCGCAATCGCAGCCGCCAGCCACGCGACGCGCGAACACCTAACCGCGAACAACGTCCCCGATGACGTGATCTTTTTCGCCGACCTCGTGCTCGAGGAAATGATCACGAACACGATCAAGTACGGCTACGACGACAGCGCCACGCACGAGATCGCCGTGCAGATTACCGTGCATGGGTCGCGTGTCGTCGTGCGCATCACGGATGATGGCCATGCGTTTAATCCGCTCGATTTGCCCGAACCCGATACGACTCTGCCCGGCGAAGAACGACCGATCGGCGGGCTCGGTGTCCATTTTGTGCGACGCCTCGCCGACGCTTTCGAATACGAACGCGCTGGTGTTCACAATGTCACCACCATCGCGCGCAACTTTCCGCCCGCTGATGGCACCGAGAAAAATTGATCGATCGCTGCGGGCGCGTTCCGGTGGCGTCAGGAATACATGCCCGCGACCAGGTCGGCGTAACGGTCGGCGACAACGTGGCGGCGCAGCTTGAGCGTCGTGGTGAGTTCGTCGCCGATTTCAAAAGGCTTGGGCAAAAACCGCCACGCTACGATGCGTTCGAACGGTTTGAAGCCGGTTTCCGCCGAGACCAGTCGTCGGATGTCGGCTTCGATCATGGATCGCGCAACGGAGTGGTCGCTGAGCGCGGCCGCGTCGGTGGCCGGAATGCCCGCCGTGCGAAACGCGTCGAGAGCGGGCACGATCAGCACACCAAGAAATTTCTGGTCGTTGCCAACGACCATGCATTGATCGATGAGCGACGACTGCGAGAGTTTGTGCTCAATGGGCAGCGGCTCGATGTTTTCGCCGCTGAGCAGCACGATGGTGTCCTTGGATCGGCCGAGGATTTTCAGACAATCATTGTGGGTCACCATGCCGATGTCGCCGGTGTTCAGCCAGCCATCGGTCAACACACGCGCCGTGCCCTCGGGATCCTTGTAATATCCCATCATCACCTGCGGGCCCTTCGCGTGGATTTCACCCCGCAGTCCGCGACCGCCGTGTTTGCGTTGGTGATTTGGGTAAAGCACTTCCCGCGAGTCGAGATCGACAATGCGGATTTCCGTCTCGGGAAATGGCGGCCCGACGGTGCCGATCACGAGGTCCTTGAACGTCCGCACCGCCAGCACGGGAGCGGTTTCGGTGAGGCCATAACCTTCCAGCACGGGGATTCCGATGAAGTTGAAAAATTCGTCCACGTGAGGTTGCAGCGCGCCGCCTCCGCTGATGGTTCCGCGAAATTCTCCGCCGACAATCGCGCGCAATTTTGCGAGGACGACGCCGTCCAGCAGGCGGTACGGCAGCCAGCAGAGCAGTAATCCCGCGAGGTGCGGGACGCCCATCGCGAAAGATTCGCTCGCCCGCCGTCCGTCGACGTCGAGGATCTGCCCGCGAAAAAATCGCTGCGCCCGCTGCACTCGTCGCGCGCTTCCGTACGCGATGCGGAAAAGTGTCTGCCGGACCGCCGGCGCGGACTGCACGTTCGAAAAAATTTTGAGGTAGAGGCTTTCCCAGAGTCGGGGAGCCGAAGCCATGAAGGTTGGCTTCACGGTTTTGAGATCGTCACCGATGCTCCGCAGACTCGTATAGTACGTGCAGACGCCCCAGCTGATCGCGACCATTTCGAAGACGCGTTCGTAGCTGTGCCAGATCGGCAGGATCGAGAGGGCGCGGTCCCCACGTCCAAGTGGGAACGGCAGATTGCGAACCTGCGACACCATGTTTGCGTGGGTGAGTTGCACACCTTTCGGCGTGCCGGTCGTTCCCGACGTGTAGATGAGTGTAAATAAATCGTTCGTTTTGATGCCGGACATCCGCTCCTCGACGCGACGATCGCCGGCCGCCCGCAGGCGCGCACCGGTCGCGATGAGGTCGGTCAGTCGGAGTGCCCCGGGGATTTCCGGCGCGGCGGGATCCATCACGATCACCGTTTGCAGGCCGGCCGGGTTTGCCGCGCGCACTTTTTCCAACATCACCTTGTGTTCGACGAACGCGACGCGCACGTCGGCGTGTTCAAGGATGTAACGAATTTCCGCTGCCGTGATGTCAGTGCCACGGGGGACGTCGGCTGCCCCGCAAAGTTGCACGCCGCAATCGCAGACGATCCACTCGAGGCGGTTGTCGGCGAGGAGGCCAACGTGTTCGCGGGGTTCGACGCCGAGATCGATCAGCGCCGTCGCGAGATTCTGACCGCGCTCGTAAAGTTCCTGGTACGAGGTCGGTTGGAACGTGCCGTCCTTTTGGCGGGCGGCGAAGGCACCGAGGTCAGCGTAGCGCTCGGCGGCCTGGCGGTAGAGGTCCGCGACGTTCTCCGGACGGATGCGGCCGGGCATGAGCGAAAAATCTAGCGGGGTGTCCGGGGGGGACGGCCCGATTCACGGAACGTGATGCGTGCTTTGGTGAGATCGTACGGCGACATCTCGACGGTCACCTGATCGCCAGGCACGATGCGGATAAAATGTTTGCGCATTTTCCCGGAAATGTGCGCGAGCACGACGTGATCGTTCGGCAGTTTCACTCGAAACATGGTGCCGGGGAGAACGTCGATGACGACTCCTTGACTGCTGATTGCTTCCTCTTTGGCCATTCGGGAACGCGATACCTATTCTGGTCCCGGTTCGAAATCAACCCATCTTATCAGAGAACTCAGATTGCCGATTCCTTCCGCGTGCCAGGTTGCAGGTGGAAACTGCATCGCACCGAGGGCGCAGACTCGCGACGCTCCAAGGTGGCAAACGCGTTCTGCGAATTCCGGATGAGCGGGCCAGATCCCGATGGCACCAAGCCACGAGCGGACCGGGGCAATGGCCGCGTCGAGGTCGGCGGGCAGCGGTTTCACGAAAATCACGCGGTTGAGCGGCGAGGTGGCAAACCAAGGATCCTCTTCGAAAATCACGGTCCAGTCGGTGCTTTCCGTGCTCGTCCAGATTTGTGTGCGGACGTCGTTTGCGGATCGAAACGTGTAACTCGCGCGCAAGTCGACGATCGCCGCCGATTCACCGACGGAAAGTTTTCGTCGGGGTGTGGTCCGGTTAAATTCCTCCATCGCTTCCGCCAGCCGCGCCGCGTAGCTCCGCGCTGAACGCCCGCCTGTTTCGTCGAAGTAGATGGTGTGCGGCGACAAACATCCCTGCTGGTCGTAAAGCGATGTGTCGCGCGCGGCCGCAGCGACCGAATGACCATCCGGGTCGTCGAACACGATGCCAAAACTCACACGGTGACCGTGTGCCTGGAACGGCACTCCCGCCGGAACACGCGCGCGGAATTTGGCGATCGTTTCATCCGCGCCAAAAACGATCACGGCGTCGGCCTCCGCGAGCCAGTGGTCCGGCAGCGTGTCAGAGATCTCCACGCGTGCGGCAAATTCAGGCGGCAGGAAATTTCGAAATTCGGTGACTTCGGGCAACCCGGAACCAGGAATTTTGATTCGGTTCTGGGATCCGAGGAGCAGTCCGCGGATCAATGTTTGCAACGCGGCGTGCGGAGTGTTGCCGCTCACAACGTGAAGAATCGTCGTGGGAGCGACCGCTCGCGCGAGATGTCCGGCGTACGGGCGAAATCCGTCGAGGATTTCGGCGTGCCCAAGTTCCAATCGAACGCTTTCGATCAAATCCTCGGATCGAATCGACCCGAGGATGGGAAAATTTCCCGCCGCGATGGCCAGGGCCTCGGCTCGGGCGGCAGTCGTCGCGGGCAAAATCATCGTGGGATCAGGCGCGTCGGTTCACGACAATCCGCGTCGCCAATCCGATTTTCGCATCGCTGCGCCGACTGCCTAAAAAAGCATCAAGGCGGGATTTTCGATCAGCTTGCGCAGCGAGCCCATAAATTCTGCGCCGACCGCTCCGTCGATCACGCGGTGATCGCAGCTGAGAGTCACGCTCATGCGTTCTCCAACCACAATTTCGCCCTTCGCATTGACGACCGGTTTTTTCACGATGGCACCGACCGCGAGGATCGACGCCTGCGGGGGGTTGATGATGGCGGAAAAAGTTTCGATTCCGTAAGCGCCGAGATTCGACACCGTGATCGTGCCACCGCTGTAATCTTCGGGTTTAAGTTTTTTCGTTCGAGCTTTGCCGGCAAGTTCCTTCACCGCAGCGCTGATCTGGCGGAGCGAAAGTTTTTGAGCATCGCGCACGACCGGTGTCACCAGGCCGTCATCGACGGCGACCGCGACGGAAATGTTCACGCTGCCATACTGCATCACGTGGTCTCCACCCCAGGCGGCGTTTACCTTGGGATTCTGCGCACAGGCGTGAGCTGTGGCGAGGAGCACAAAATCATTCACCGTGACCTTGGGCAGGTCGGCACTTTCGTTTGCGGCGTTGACCTCCTTGCGCAGGCGCATCAAGGGCGCGGCATCCACTTCGATCGTGAGGTAAAAATGCGGAATGGTTGTTTTGCTGAGGAGAAGTCGTTCAGCGATCACGCGCCGCATGCCGGTCAATTCCAGACGTTGTTCGTCCCCACCCGTGCTTTCGAGTTTGGCCGGAGCGGGAGCTGCTGACGCCGCGGCTTTCGGAGCGCTGCCTTTTTCGGGGACGTCCTTGGCAACGATGCGACCGCCCGGGCCTGTGCCGGTGACGCCGGTGAGATCCACTCCACGTTCGGCCGCAATTTTTTTGGCCAGCGGGGACGCTTTGGTCCGACCGGAGCCGGTCGGGGCCGCGGCGGGAGCGGATTCTGTTTTGTCCGCAGCGGGAGCTTCTTTTTTCGCTGACGCAGCTTTCGGGGCCTTGGCGTCCTGCTTCTCGCTATTCTTCGTCTCGGATCCTTCCGCCGGTTCGTCGGCGGATTCGCTAGATGCCGGTTCGTCGGTGGATTCGCTGGATTCGCCTTCGACCTTAAGCAGGGCGATCTTGGCCCCGATGGCCACTTTATCGCCATCCTTCACGTAAAGTTCTTCAAGCACCCCTTCGTCGAATGCTTCCATCTCCATGGTCGCCTTGTCGGTCTCGACCTCGGCGAGGATGTCGCCGATTTCGACGGTTTCCCCTTTTTTCTTGAGCCAACGAACGAGGATTCCCTCGGTCATGGTGTCGCTCAGTTTGGGCATGGTGATGACGGGCATGGCAGAAAGGGAAGTTGGAACGTTAAGGTGGTGGGCTGGCCGCGGCGGGCGGATCAGCAGATCGAAAGGGCTTTCTCGATCACGCGCTCAGCGGTGGGGAGCTGAATCTTTTCGATGGGCATGCTGTAAATCGCGGGAGCGTCGAGGGTGCAGACCCGGCGAATCGGAGCGTCGAGTTCGTCGAAAATCTTTTCCTGAATCAGCGTCGCGATCTGGGCGGAAACTCCGCAGAACGGTTTGTTTTCATCCACGAGGACAACCCGGTGCGTTTTGCTCACGGATTGGAGAATGGCGTCTTCGTCGAGCGGGCGAATGGAGCGCAAGTCGATGACTTCCGCGCTGAGCCCGTGTTCGCTGGCGAGTGTCTCAGCGGCGGCCAGCGCCGTCAGGGCTGCCCGGCCGTGTGCGATGAACGTCACGTCCGTGCCCTCGCGTTTGACGTCGGCTTTGCCAAGCGGGATCAAATACTCCTCTTCCGGAACTTCGCCTTTCTCGCCGTAGAGCAGAGTATTCTCCATGAACATCACGGGATCATTGTCCCGGATGGCTGTCTTCATGAGACCCTTGGCGTCGTAGGCGGTGGCAGCGCTCACGACCTTTAAACCGGGGACGCCCGCGAGCCAGTTCTCCGGCGTGTGCGAATGCGTCGCTCCGACGTTGGTGCCACCATTGGCCGGGCCACGAATGACGATCGGACAATTGATCAGGCCGCCGCTCATGTACCGGATCTGGCCGGCATTGTTGACGATTTGATCCCACGCCACGGTCGAGAAACTCCAGAACATCAGCTCCATTACCGGACGCAAACCGAGCATGCTGGCACCAATGCCCATGCCGATGAAGCCGGCTTCGCTGATTGGCGTGTCGACGACGCGTTTGGAACCGTATTTTTGCCAGAGGCCGCGGGTCACTTTATAAGCGCCGTCGTATTCGGCGACTTCCTCGCCCATGAGCACGACGTTTGGGTCGCGTTCGATTTCTTCGGCAAAAGCCTGATTCAGGGCGTCACGGTATTCGATGAGTGGCATGAGTCGGTCCTGTCTGGAGATCAGTCGTTGAAGAAGTGACGCCCGGTGCGGCCGGCTTCCGTCTGGCGATCCACTTCGTAATACACATCGGAAAAAAGGTCTTCCGGTTTCGGGAACGGGCTTTCTTCGGCAAATTTGACGGACTCGAGGGCTTCTTTGCGCGTCTCTTTATCGACGGCGTCTGCCTCCTCGTCGGTGAGAACACCTTCCTCCACGATGCGGCGGCGCCAGAGGAGAATCGGATCGTGGCTGTTTTTGAATTTGTCGATTTCTTCGGCGGTCCGGTAGCCGCCCTTGTGTTTGGAATCAGCGACGGAGTGGCCGTAGTAGCGGTAGGTATCGACTTCGAGAACGGTTGGCCGGGATTCGTTGTGGGCCCGCTCGATGGCGGTCCACGTCTTGGCGCGGAGTTCGTAAAGATCTTCGCCGTTCGCAATGTCCCAAACAATGCCGTAGGCGTCAGCACGTTCGGCGAGGCAATTTTTGAGAGCTGACGAGCGGGCCAGGCTGGTGCCCATCGAATAGCGGTTATTTTCGATGACGTAGATGACGGGAAGTTCGAACAGGGCGGCGAGATTCAGGCACTCGTGGTAAACGCCCTGGTTCACGGCACCGTCACCGAGGAAGGTCAGTGCCGCACCTTTGAGGCCGCGGTATTTCAACGCGTAAGCGAGACCGAGACCCAGAGGGGTTTGGCCAGCGACAATTCCGTGACCGCCCCAGTAATTTTTGTCGGGGGCGAAAAAGTGCATCGAGCCGCCCTTGCCTTTCGAGCAACCGGTGGCGCGGCCAAAAAGTTCCGCCATGCATTCGTTCATGCTCATTCCGACCGCCAGAGCGTGGCCGTGGTCGCGGTAGGCGGTGATGACGTGATCGTTTTCGCCGAGCAGGGAAATGGCACCCACGGCGACTGATTCCTGACCGATGTAGAGGTGGAGGAAGCCCCCCATCTTGCCTTCGTTGTAGTTTTTGAGGGCGAGGCGTTCGAAACTCCGGATGCGATACATCTCGCGGAGAAACCGAATTTTGTCGTCCTTCGACAGGGAAGCGTTGATGTCCGCTTTGGCGTAATCGACCGGGCTGACTTCGGATTCGACGGGAGATTCGGTCATGCGATGGATTCGATAAGCGGTTGATGATTCTGTGTCGCGCGTCGTCCGTGGTCCGCTCGCGAGCCTTGGAATCATTTCCCATGGCATGGGCCTTGGCAACAGGGAAATGGCTGGGTCGCCGCGGTCGGGGCGGTGCCTCTACGGCGGCGCAAAGAGCTCAAGTTGCGGACCCGCAGGTCGGCGGAACGCGGAAGTCGAGAGCGGCGGGGATTTCATGGCGAGGCCGGCGCGCCGGGCCGAAACGCGAAACAGGTCCGCAATCTGGTCCGCCTGGGCTCCCTCGCCACGCATCCGCGTTCGGAAGTCCGCGCTCGTGAGTTGGCCGCCCCGGAGGTCACGGATCCGGTTGAGGATGCGATCGCGACGATCCGGGAGATGGGTTTCCAGCCACGCGGTGAAGATGTCTTTCACGGCGTGAGGCAGCCGCAAAATCGTGTAACTCGCGCGGGACGCCCCGGCGGCAGCGGCGGCGTCGAGGATGGCCGGAATTTCGTGTTCATTCAGGCCCGGAATGACGGGAGCGACGAGCACGCCGACCGGGATGCCGGCGTCGGAGAGTTGCCGGACAGCGTCGAGTCGATGATTGGGCGACGCGGCGCGCGGCTCAAGGTGGCGGGCAAGCTCGGGATCGAGGGTCGTGACGGAAAGGTGGACCTGACAGGCGCTGTAACGCGCAAGTTCCGCGAGGGGCTTAATGTCACGGGTGACCAGGTGGTTTTTCGTGACGACACCAACCGGATTGCGAAACTCCGCCAGCACCTCGAGGCACGCGCGGGTGAGGCCCAGCCGGCGTTCGACGGGCTGATAACAATCGGTCACGCCCGATAGCGCGAGAGCTTCCGGCTTCCAGCGCGGGGACGCCAACGCCTCCCGCAAGAGGCGGGCGGCGTCGAGTTTCACCATGATCCGGGTTTCGAAATCCAGCCCGGCGGAAAACCCCAGGTATTCGTGGTAGGGGCGCGCGTAGCAGTACGCGCATCCGTGTTCGCAGCCACGGTAGGGATTGATGCCGGCTGCGAAGGAAATGTCCGGGCTTTGGTTTCGGGAAATGATCGACTGGCTGTCGTCCCGCAAAAATTGTGTCCGGTCGGGCCGCGTATCGTCGGCAAATTCCGGGTCGATTGTGACCGAAAGACGTTCGAATCGATTTGTCGGCTGCAGCGGAGTGCCGCGTCCGCGTTTCGGCGGTGGCAACGGCGCGCCGGACATTTTTTCCCCCGCCCCGGTTAGTCGCCGAGGCTTTTGGTGAACTTGTCGAGTTTTGGTGCGATCACCGCCCGGTTGTACGGATGCCCGGGATTGTTTTCGTAAAAGTCCTGATGGTACGTCTCAGCGGGATAAAACGTGGTCAGCGGGACGATTTCCGTGACGATGGGATCTTTGAAGTCGGCTTGAGCTTTCGTTTTCGACTGCTCGGCGGTGGCTTTTTCCTGCTCGTTCTGGTGGAGAATGATGGAGCGATATTGCGTGCCAACGTCTGCACCCTGGCGATTTAGCGTGGTGGGATCGTGTGCTTTCCAAAAAAGGTCCAGGACCTTGTCGTAGGAGATTTGGGCAGGGTCATACGTGATTTCGATGATTTCGGCGTGCCCCGTACGACCGCTCGTAACCTGATCGTAGGTCGGGTTCTCGACGGTGCCGCCGGCATATCCGGAAACGACGGCCTCGATGCCGGGAACTCCTTCGTACAACGCTTCGGTGCACCAGAAACATCCCCCTCCGACATAAGCTTTAGCGGTTTTTTCAGTCATGGTTTCTTGGGCGTGGGTTGAGGAAAATCCAAAGGTCAGGGTGGCGGCCACCGCGAGGAGGCGGGTGAGGTTCATGCGAATGAGAGATGGTCGGCGTGGTCCTTATTCCCGTCAACGACGAGTCAGGGAATCCCGACCTACCAGCTCTCGAGCAGGAGCGTGAGATCTCCGACCAAGGCATCGATTTTTTTCAAATCCTTGCGCCGCCCTTTTTCCGGCTTGATCGAAAACTTGCGCAGGAGCGTGAGCATGTCGCGCAGGTCCCGGAGTTTCGACTGCGAGACTTTCTTTTTCTGCAGTTCGGCAAGCACGGTCGCCTGGGCCTGCGCGATCTCCGCCTCAATGCGCGAGGCGTAGGAATCAACGGCTGCCCGGAAATCACTGCGCAGGACGTCCAACTCTTCGACGACCGCCTTCATCGGGGATGCCTCGAGCGCCTGGGAGTCCATGACGCGCAATAGATCAAAAGATTTCGTCAAGCGCAAGATTGCGCGCACGGTGCAAAACGTTTGCTGAACCGGGTAGCAGACAAGAAATGTCTGATGGGTGGCCGGGTCAAATCGCGAATGCTTTACGCTTGTGGTGCGTGACTTGCTTGTGCGAGCAACGATCTTTCCATGACGGACCCGAAATTCCCAGTCGACTCGGCAATTCAGCGGGCACGCGCTCTGCGATCCGTTGCTTACGCGCCGTATTCGCGGTTTTCAGTTGGAGCCGTGCTGATCGCCGACGATGGACGGGTTTTTGAGGGGTGCAACGTGGAGAACGAAAGTTTTGGGCTCACGATGTGTGCCGAACGGGTGGCTTTGGGAGCGGCCGTGACCGCGGGCGCCCGAGCCTTTTCGGCGGTGGTGATCGCAGTTGATGGTCCCCACGCCGTGACTCCGTGCGGTGCGTGCCGCCAGGTGCTGGCTGAGTTTTCGCCAAAGATGCTTTGTATTTGTGTTTGCGACTCCGAGATCCAGGCAACCTTCCAGTTGAAAGATCTTCTCCCGGAGATGCCGCGTTCGTTTCTTCCGGAATCGTAATCCGGAAGTTAAAATGTTCTACGTGGAACACCTCCGCAGTTAGTGCGGCGATTCCCGGAGCTCTTGAGGTGGACGTTCCGGCGCCCGTGCCGTAGAGCATGGTCTTGATGACCGCTGATTTTGTGTATCCGACATCCTACGACGTGATCGTCATTGGCGCTGGCCACGCCGGCGTCGAAGCCGCCCTGGCGGCCGGACGTCTGGGAGCGCGGACACTCGTCCTGACCCAGAACGCAGACAGCGTGGGGCAAATGTCGTGCAATCCCGCAATCGGCGGCCTCGCCAAAGGTCACATGGTCCGCGAGATCGACGCTTTAGGGGGCGCAATGGGACTCAACGCGGACGCAACGGCCATCCAGTTCCGAATGTTGAACGCCCGAAAAGGACCCAGCGTTCGAGCACCGCGCGCCCAGTGTGATAAAAAGGCTTACCAGTTTCGCATGAAAGCGATTCTCGAGCGTGCGCCTCACGTTGATCTCAAACAGGGAAACGTCACGCGCCTCCTGACCGACGGCGATGGGGTGACGGGCGTCGAAACGAACTTTGGCATCCAGTTCCAGGGCCGGTCCGTGATCGTGACCACAGGAACGTTCCTTCGCGGCCTGTTACACGTCGGTCCTCGAAATCAAGCTGGTGGTCGCATGGGAGACACGGTGTCATCGTTCAGCGACAATCTGCGTGAACTTGGATTCGAAGTGGGTCGTTTTAAAACCGGCACCCCATGCCGCCTGCTCGCACGCAGCATTGATTTTACGCAATGCCAGCGCCAGGACGGCGACAACCCTGCTCCCACCTTCAGCTTTTTGGCAAACGAGCTCACACGGACGCCCGACGAGCTTTTTACGTTGAACGAAAGCCGTGACGGAGAGTTCCACGTGGAACAAGTTCCCTGTTGGATCACCCAAACCACGGAGAAAACTCATTCGATCATCCGCAAAAACCTGCACCTCTCTCCGATGTTTTCGGGGCAAATCGAAGGAGTTGGGCCGCGGTATTGTCCTTCCATCGAAGATAAGGTCGTGCGATTCGCGGAAAAGACGTCACACCAGCTTTTTCTCGAACCGGAGGGCCGGCACACGGACGAAATCTATGTGAATGGTGTGTCCACGAGTTTGCCGTACGGGGTGCAACTTGCTTTCATCCGCAGCGTGCCCGGATTGGAGCGGGCCGAAATCTTACGGCCGGGTTACGCGGTGGAGTACGACTATTGCCCGCCCACCCAGCTCCATCCGACGCTGGAGACTCACCGAGTTTCGGGGCTTTATTTCGCCGGTCAGATCAACGGGACGTCCGGATACGAAGAGGCGGCCGCCCAGGGTTTGATGGCGGGGATCAACGCGGCGTTGAAGGTTACGGGACGAGAGCCGCTGATTTTGGGTCGGGATGAAGCGTATATCGGCGTACTGATTGATGATTTGGTGACCCGGGGAACTCCGGAGCCTTACCGAATGTTCACCAGCCGGGCGGAATACCGACTTCTCCTCCGGCAGGACAATTGTGATCTGCGCCTGACCGCCAAAGCCATCGATCTGAGCTTGGTTGACGATCGACGCAAGGCTCGGTTTGAAAAACGGACAACTTCTTTGGACGCGCTGCGGAAACGAACAGCGACCGAGCGTCTTGACGGAGTGACGCTGGCCACGTGGCTGAAACGTCCGGAAAATAACTTCAACGCCTTGCCGGAGGAATTGCAATCCACCTATCCCGCGGACGTCTGGGAAACCCACGAAATCGATCTCAAATACGAAGGTTACATTCGCCGCCAGGAGGATCAAATCGTTCGTTCGCGGAAATCCGAAAATCGCCCGATTCCGCCACATTTTGATTTCTCCGCCTTAAATGGACTCCGACCCGAGGCGGCGCAAAAATTGGAAAAAATCCGCCCGACGACACTGGGTCAAGCCGCCCGGATCAGCGGCGTCACACCTGCTGATCTGGCGTTGTTGGCCGTATGGGTCGAACGTCAGAATCGGAAGTCTGACGAAATCCGATCTGCGTTACCTCCTAATCCATAATAGGTTATCTGGTTCCCGGTCACAATCTTCGAGTGAAATCCCCAGCCAATGAGTCCATTAGCCCACGCGAAACGAATTCCTTATGTGCACCGCTGGCTACTCTCCCTTCTGATTTTGTCCCTGGTTGTCACCCTCGCCGGGTGCGCAACTTCCGCGTTGAAAAAACCGCTGACCACGGTTAAAAGCGTTGATCTCCATCGCTTTATGGGAGATTGGTACGTGATCGCGATCATCCCCTATTTCCTGGAAAAAGACTGCGTGGGATCGGTCGAGACCTATCGGTTGCGGCCAGATGGCGTGATCGACACGACGTTTACCGCGTGGAAACCGGATTTCGACGGGAAGCGGATCGAGGCGAAAAGCCTGGCGTTTGTGGAGGATCAGGAAACGAACGCCTCGTGGGCGGTGCAATTTTTTTGGCCCATCCGCTTTGCCTATCGGATTCTGGCGCTCGCCCCCGATTACCGCTATGCCGTCGTTGGTCACCCGTCACGGAACTACGCGTGGGTGTTTGCCCGGACACCCCGCATGGATCCGGAGGATTACCGGGCGGCACTGGCCGCGCTCGACGCGCAGGGATTTGACACAAATCGCCTCGTCCTGGTCCCGCAGCGGGATTCGCGCTGATCCCGCACCGGAGGATCGGTTGGACAAAACTGGGTCGTGGTGCGAAAAAATGCCCATGTTTCCCCTTCGTTTCCTCTGTTTGTCCGTGATTGCGGTCACCGCGATATCGAACGCGTGGAGTCAGGCCACGCCGGCTGCACCCCTTCCGAATCCCGACGTGATTCTGCGCGAACTCGCCGCAATCAAAACGAACCTCGAGCAGCAGCGGCAACAGCGCCTGCGCCAGACCGCCACCGAAGTCCTGCGGGTTTCGAATTCCCCTTCGGATGCGCGCAATCTTTACCTCTCGGCGATCAAGGAAGTGGAATTTGCCGGGCTGACGGGCGAAGGCGGACGATTTACCGAGCGGAAAAAACAGCTGGATGACCAGATGTCCACCCCGGTCTTCCGGGAAGCGATCACGCTTCACCTCAAATATCTCGCGCTGACACTGGATCGGGCTCTGACGCTGGATCAGCCGGTGAAGTTCGACCAGGTGTGGGCTTACGTCCGGCAGGCGGCCGAAGCTCGCTACAAATTCCGGCAGGAATTGGCGCAGAACCGTCTGGCTGCCGAATTGCTGGGTCGCGGCGTGAACCAAAGTGTTTTTGAGCAGGTTTACCGCTTTGGCCCGGACCTGCGGGAATTTCCAAATTGGGAAATGTCACCTGGCAATGTCGTCGGAATCCTCGACAAACAAATCCGGCCCGAACTCAGAAAAAATCGGGATCCGCGGTTGATCGAGACCTGGGATTTGCAGATCAAGTTCGAGCAGGGTCTTGCCGTGGACGACGGGCGCGACATGGCGGTGCGCAACTTCGAACAGGTGCGACTGCCGGCTCTGCTTTGGAACAAAGCTCAGGACGTCTACGCAATCGGCGGAACGAGCGAAGGCATGGCCATGATGCTCGACATCGTCCGCAAATATCCGACGCATCCCGATCTGGGCCCGTGGGTCGAGTCACTTGAAGCCGCACTCCAGCCCGTGGAGGTGGTGGCACCCGCCGGGGAAGCGGAAGCGGCTCCGGCACCGGTCAACGAACCTGCTGCTGCTCCGGCGCAGCCGAACGATACCTGAGTCGCGAGCCGACTCCAGGCGGTCAGGGCAAAAACTCGAAGGCATCAGCCCCGACGTGCAGGGCGATGGAGGTATCGGCAATATTTTGGGAATCCCCACCGGGCGGCAACGATTCCTTGCGGTAGCCGCGATCCGTGCGGGAAATGACGTCGATCCATCCGTCGGGCCACACGCAACGCGCGGCCCCACCGACCACCGACCAGCGTCCCGGTCGGGTGGGATTGAGCGAACTGTGGCAGACGCCACCCGACTCGAGGTTCACGTAAAGAAAAGCAGCGTCCGGCTCGGGGTTGAGTCGCCAGACGCCAATAAAATCCGCGTCGGGCGCGGTGACTGGTGTGAGAGTGTAATTCCATTTCTGCGGGCGACCGTCCAACGCTGGTTGCCGGGCGACCCAGAGTTCGCCGCGCCGCCGAATTACCAGACTCGATCCCTCTTCGAAAATCACGGTGATCTCTTGCGCCCCAGTGCGCCAGAATCCGCGCAATCCCTCCACGCGACGGGGTCCCTGTCGCGATGTGCCAACGCATTGACCGCCGGGAAAAATCACCAGGTCAAATTTGCGGCCATCTCCTTCAACGTGCCAGACACCTTCGGCCTCTGCGGCGAGATCACCGGCGGGTGTGATCCCGCGCCCGGCGCAGCTGCTGAGCGCAAACAGGGCCAGGAGCGCCAGAGCACGTGGCGCGTGACAATAAAATGTCTTCATGGCAGGACGCGCAGCCCATCTTCACCAACGCGGCGGATCGGCGATCGTTGATCGGGATCGCGTCCGGCCGATGCGGCGGACGTCCACGTCCGACGTTCAACGCCCGAGCGCGTCCGGACAAGCAAGTCCACAGAACCGTCACGCCACTCGCATCGTGCGCCGTCAGCGACAAGCGTCCACCTGCCCGCGAGTCCCGGAGCCATCAGAGCTTCGCCATTCGAACGCAACAGCGCGTAAACTCCACCGGGCACGCCCGCTTTTGGGAAAATCCAGATTCCGGTGAATAGCGCCAGTCGACCATTGATCTGCTTTGGATCAGTTGGTCTAATGATTTGCTCATCAATGAGTTGTCCGGATACAAAACCACGATAGCGAATTGGGTCCCCGTCGCGATTGAAGTCGAGAACATCGGTCGGACCGTTTGCTGAGAAGACCATCGTGCGATTGCCCGAACGGTTCCAGAACGCTCTTCCGCCGCGCGCGGGTTCGTTTCCGGTGGATCGCGTCGTGACCGCTTTTCCGCCCGAAAAGAGCAAAATGTCGAATGCGTCCGGTTGTCCGGGATTGCAGGCGTAAATCTCGGGAAACGCGTGCAGCGACGACGCGCCGAAGGCCAGACCGAACGCCCAAACCGCCGCCTGCAACCGCCAATCCCACATCACGCGCGGAAGATTCCATCCGCCCGCCGCGATCACAATGATTTTTCCTTACACTTCGCGTCCAATCGGTCCGCTGGCGATGACCGCGTCGCACACGTTGATCAGGCGTTGGCGTAGGAGTGCGGCTTCGTTTGCGAAATGGCGCTGGTAAGTTTCGTACTCAGCGCGGCCGACTGGCGTTTCGATCGGAATGGGGGCAAATCCGAAAGCCGACAAATCGTAAGGGCTTGCCCGCATGTCGACCTCGCGGATTGATCGGGCGAGGGCAAAACAATCAGCGGTCAACTCGGACGGAAGAAACGGGGAGAGTTTTGCGGCCCATTTGTAGAGGTCCATGTTCGTGTGCAGGCAGCCGGATTGTTCGTGGACAGGCACCGTTGGTCGGGTGGGTTCAAAACGATTGAGCGGGCGTGCTGCGTCGGTGAAAAATCGGAACGCGTCGAAATGGGTGCAGCGGATGGGAAGGGATGCGGTGACGGCGTCGGTTGCCTGGGTACCAAGGCGAAGCGGCAGGGTCGGGTGGCGTCTTTCGGGATTTTGGAAAACCATCGCCCATTCGTGGAGACCGGAGCAGCCGAAGGCGGGCGGGCGGTTGGTAATAGCTGTCAACAGATCGCGGATCCAGGCGGCGGTCGCGCGGCGTTTGTCCGGAATCGCGCCGGGATCCAGGCCGATGCCTCCGGTGAGACGCGCGTAACCGGTGCGGCTCAAAAATTTCTCGGCGGAATTCCCGGCAAGTGCGACGCCGAGGCCGGGTTGCCAGCGGCGCAGGAGCGACGGGCGGTAGCCGTAATATTCGAAAAGAAAGTCGTAAACGGGATGGGACTCACCGCGACTGCTGCGGGCAAGGTGCGGTTCGATCCACGGCGCGACTCGCGCCGTATGGTCGGACTCCCGGCGGGTCCAGTCGACCTCGGCGAGGACAACTGGAATCATGGCCGGTGTGATTCCTTCCGGATCAGGGAGCCGGAGCCGGAGCGGGTCGAACGGAGGTCTCGGGCTCATCAAGCGACCCGATGTTCAAAAATGGCAGGACGCCGGATCCCTGGATGCGGGGCAGCAGACCGTCCCACCGCTCGATGGCGCGGAGTTGGATGATCTCGGGATTGTCGCGCAAGGCGAGTGCCTCGCGCTGAATGGCGTCCGCCCGGGCTTTCGACTGGACCTCGGTGCTGTACGCTTCGGCGTCGGCGGCGAGTTCACGCTCGGCCGCGCTGGCTTCGGCCTGGGTGACTCGCATGAGTTTTTCATTCTTGGCGCGCAGGGCTTCCTGTTCCGCTTTCACCTTGGCTTCGATGGCGATGTTAAATTCGGGGCTGAAAACGAAATCGGTGATGGCGACGTTGGCGAGCTGCACCGCGTTGCCGATGTCTTTTTCCGTCAAAGTTGCGGTGATAAAACTCTCGATCGCTCCCTGGATGGCGGTTTTGACTTCGGCACGTTTGGTGACGAGTTCCTCGGCGGTGTACTGTGCCGTGATGGCTTTGACGGATTCTTGAATCGCCGGCTCGACGAGGGCGGCGGAGACCTGGGCCGTGTTGCCGATTTTTTGGTAGGTCACCGGAGCGAGTTCGCCGTTGAGCGAATACGCAACGTTGATCTCGGTCGAGACCGTCTGGAGATCTTTCGAAGCGGCGGTGGCCTTGGCATTGGTGGGCATCAGGCGGATGTCCAGTTGCTCGATCGAATCCATGAACGGACGTTTAAAATGCAAACCTTCCGCGAGGGGAGCCATCTGCACGGCTCCAAGCCGTTTGACGACCCCGACGTGACCCGCCTCGACGACGACAAACGCCCCCGCCACGAGAAAAAGAAGAATCGCAACGACGATCAGAATGGGGACCATCGCGGCGTAGGCGGTATTGCCCGCATTACGGGCGTGGCGGAGACGAAGAGGAGTGTGAATCATGCCCACGTAACCTCACCCCTCGGCTCGCGGATGACAATTTGTTTCAGGAAATCGACACCTTTGCGCAGGCCTTCGGCGGGCGACATGAGGCTGTCTTCGTGTTCCATCGAGAGTGTGCCGTCGTAACCGCAGAGACGCAGCGTGCTGACAAAATCGTACCAAAATTCGGGGCCGTGACCGTATCCGACCGTCCGGAAAATCCACGCGCGGTTGATTTCGTCGCCGTAGTGTTTGGTGTCGAGATAGCCGTCGAAATCGGCGTTGACCGGGTAGAGGCCGGTGTCCTTGGCGTGGACGTGGTGAATGGCCCCCGCGAGTTTGCGTACGGCCTTCACGGGATCGATGCCCTGCCAGAAAAAGTGGCTGGGGTCGAAGTTTGCACCGAGCACGGGACTGGTCGCTTCGCGCAATCGCAGCATCGTTTCGGGATTGTAAACGAGGAAACCCGGATGGGCTTCGAGAGCGATTTTCGGCACACCGTGCTCTTCGGCGAATGTGGTTTGTTCCTTCCAGTACGGGATCGCGACCGTGTTCCACTGGTAATCGAGGATCTCGAGGAAATCGCCCGGCCATGGGCACGTGACCCAGTTCGGATATTTTGCGCCGGGATGATCTCCGGGGCAGCCGGAAAACGTGATCACCGTGTCGATGCCGAGCTGGCCGGCGAGCCGGACGGTGTCCTGAAAGATCGCATGGTGCGCATCGGCGATGGCGGAATCGGGGTGGAGCGGATTGCCGTGGCACGAAAGCGCGCTGAGCGTGAGCCCGCTGGCGGCGACCGTCTCGCGAAACGCGGCGAGTTTTTCCTCGCTGGCGAGCAGGGCGGCGGGATCGCAATGCGCATTGCCCGGATACGCACCGGTGCCGAGTTCAATCGTGTCGCAGCCGAGACTGGCGACGTGGGCAAGAGCCCGGTCGAGGGGCAGGGAACTGAGGATCGCGGAAAAAACGCCGACTTTCATTGGAGGGTGGGGATGGAGGTTGGGGTCGATCCTACGTGGTGCGGATCAGGATTTCAGCCGGGCCCGGCGGGCGGCGAGGAACGACTTGATGCAAAGAACGACAAAAACAAAACAAAGGACGCCCATGGCGAGCTGCTCGTAAGTCGCGACCGGGCGCTCGACCGAACCGGAGAGAACCTTCGGAACCGACATGCTCAAGCCACCCAGCGTTCCGATCACCCCAAAAAGCGCGGCGACGTGCATCAGGTGCATGCGAATGCCCGGCACGAGCGTGCTCACGATGCCGCAAAGCAGGATGATCACGCCAAAGACGCACGGAATGAGCGCGGTCATTTGATTCATGCCCGTGGCGGCAAAAACGCCGAGGCCGAGCGCGTTGAGAAGGATGCCGAACAGGATCGCGAGCTTGGGCATGGTCATGGAACGGGATACGACGGCAAGGCCGCGGCGGTGTCGAGTTCAATGCCCACGGGGCAATGGTCGGAGCCGGTGACCTCAGGCCAGATGAAGGCATTCTTTAAGGCAGGTCGCAGAGCTGGTGAGATGAGGAAATAGTCGATCCGCCACCCGATGTTCCGGGCGCGGGCGTTGTTCATGTAACTCCACCACGTGTAATGGTCGGGACCGGATTCGAATTCGCGAAACGTATCGATAAATCCCGCCGCCAGCGTCCGGTCGAAACATGCGCGCTCTTCCGGCGTAAACCCCGCGTTTTTTACGTTGTCCTTCGGCCGGGCGATGTCGATCTCGCGGTGGGCCACGTTCAGGTCACCGCAAAAAATTACCGGTTTGGTGCGCTCGAGCGTTTTGAGATAAGCCAAAAAGTCCGGCCCCCACGCGCCCGTCCGATAGGACAACCGGGTGAGGCCGCGTTTGGAATTGGGAACGTAGACGTTGACCAGGTGAAACGCCTCGAATTCCGCGGTGATCACACGACCTTCGCGGTCGTGGTCGGCGAGGCCGATGCCATTGGTGACGCGAACTGGCGGGATTTTCGTGAAGATGGCGGTGCCGGAATAGCCAGGTTTGTCCGCCGCGTTCCAGAGCTGGTGGTATCCGACTGGCCACGGCACGTCGGCGACCTGTTCGGGTCGCGCTTTGGTTTCCTGCAAACAAATGATGTCGGCCTCCGCGCGGGTCAGGAAATCGAGAAACCCCTTGCCCAGTGCGGAGCGGATGCCGTTGACGTTCCAGGAAACAAGTCGCATCGCAGGGAACCAGACGCGTCAGCGGGTGAAGCGAAATTCCGCCGAGACCGCGTGGTGGTCGGAACACAGCGGATGCAGGATGTCCACGCCCTCGACCTTGAGGTCGGTGTTGTAGAAAAGATGATCCGTTACGTAGGGCCGCAACCGCCACGTGATCTCGGAATCTTGCGCGGTGCGGAATCCCACATCGGCAAATTGCCCGACGACGTCTTCGTCGGGCGCGCAATTAAAATCACCGGCCAGCAACGCCGGACCGGTCGCGGTCCGCAGCGCCTCTTCGACGAAATCGCGCTGTTCGCGGTGCTCATTGCTCGAAGAGTTGATCATAAAAAACGCCTGGAGGTGCGTGTTCATGAGCTGCAGCGGGCGGCCGCTGATCGTTGTGTTCGCGTAAATCAGCTGGCGGTGGGACGGCTCCTTTTTTTCACCCTCGAAATAAAACGGAACCGGAGCCGGGGGCAAATCCTGAGCCTGGAAATTCACGAGCGGAGTGCGCGAAAGAATAGCGAGCGCGATGCCGAACGGCAGCTCGTCGGGGTTCACTTTCGGATACGCAAACACGCTGTGGTATTCCGACAGCTCCTCCTTGATGCGCATGAAGTTCGGGGGCGGCCACGGCTGTTCGCCACCGGCCTGGGCGCGTTCGACCTCCTGGAGGAAAATCAAATCGTGAGGGTGGTCGTGGAGAAACGCGATCGTGTCGTCGAGGTTGATCGGGGCGCCGTTTGGGTCGACCGGATCCCACGCCTGGCCGAACTGCATGTTAAACGTCATCGCGCGGAATTTCACGGTCGGGAAATCGTTGGCTCGGGCGTCTTGCCAACGCCGAAGGAGCGTCTGTATAAACGCGGCCACACACCTTTGCAATCCCGGCCCATGCACAAACTTGTCCTGCTCCGTCACGGTGAAAGCACCTGGAATAAAGAAAATCGATTCACCGGCTGGACCGACGTGGATCTCACCGACGAGGGTCGCCAGCAGGCGCAGAATGCCGGCCGGTTGCTCAAGGAGGAGGGATTTGTCTTCGACATCGCTCACGTCTCGGTTCTGAAGCGCGCGCTCCGCACGCTCTGGATCGCGCTCGACGAGCTCGACCAACTCTGGATCCCCACCGAAAAATCGTGGCGGCTCAACGAACGTCATTACGGCGGTCTGCAGGGGCTCAACAAGGCGGAGACCGCCGAAAAATACGGGGACGACCAGGTGAAAATCTGGCGTCGCAGCTACGACGTGCCGCCACCCGATCTCGACAAATCCGACGACCGTTTTCCCGGCCATGATCCGCGTTATGCCGACGTGCCAGCCGACGAACTTCCCACCACCGAGTGTCTGAAGGATACGGTCGCCCGATTCCTGCCGCTCTGGCACGGCACGATTGCTCCGCAGATCAAAGCCGGCAAACGCGTCATCATCGCCGCCCACGGCAACAGCCTGCGCGCCCTCGTCAAATACCTCGACGATCTCAGCGAAGACGAAATTCTCGCGCTGAACATCCCCACCGGCGTGCCGCTCGTTTACGAACTCGACGACGACCTCGCGCCGCTGAAAAATTATTACCTCGGTGACGCCGAAGCCATCGCCGCCGCCGCCGCGGCCGTCGCCGCCCAGGGCCAGTCGAAATAATCCCCGCCTCAGGCGGGTCCGGGAAACATTATGAGCCGAGGCCCGATTGCTGGGCATCCCGCTCGCGCAGGCGATTATTTAGGCGTTATGAGACCGCTCGCTAAACAGGATTCGTGGGAGCGGACGGCCAATCGAGATGGAGGACAGGGCGGCCTGCCACGATGTCGTCGAGAGTTGCGCCTTGGGAATCTGGCGTGATGCGGTAGCGACCCGCCGCGGGGCCAATACCAATTACGACGGCGAAGACCGCCTCGCGGACGTCGTCAGCGCGCAGGCTGGCAACAACCGGCCGGGTTCCGGCGCGGGTGGTTAGCGTTTCCTTTTGCACGTCACGCGTCCATGAAGCGGGCGAGAAGTCGTCAATGCGGGCGGGTACGCCGCTGTGCGTGAATCCGAAGCCCTTGGCGTCAGCCCCGAGGTCTTCGATGGCGGTGAGCAGGCGGAAGTGCACCGTGCGTTCCAACGGGACCCGCACGCGGTCCACGATCGCAACGGCCCCATCAGGAAGGAACGTAATGGAGCGCCAGTAGTCCGGAAAAAACACACCACCGGCAACCCGTTCGTCGCGCAACCGGTAGAGACCGCCGAGATCGCAGAGATATTGGTGATGGGTATTTTGATGATCGCGGGACACCACGCGCGGCGTCCGCTGGCGTTGATCGTAGTCCGCGTCAGGGTCCTTTGCGGCCTGGGCATTAAACCACGGCCCGCCTTCGCCGACCTGACCGACGAGTCGGCCGGATTGCGTGTCACGGCCCTCAAAGACGACCAGGTTGTGGTTGGTGGTGACTTTGGTGGTTGGGTATTCGCACCCGGGAATGATGGCGCGCGACCAGAGGTGAAAGGTAAAATCTCCCTGGTTGGGGTAAACGTGGCCTTCGCCGAGGTCGAAGCCGAATCGCTCGGCAACGCTTTCCGCGCTGGCCGGACCGCAGCGCAGCCCAAAAAATGCCGCACTGTCGCCCCAATCGCTGCGTGCGGTGTAAAGACCGAAATCGGGCATGTCGTGGAAAAGCGGCAAATCGGCCTGACGCGCGCACGGCAGATCGGGATCGTAGCTAAAAAAGTCACGCCACGTCGGTAGAGCGCGGGGATCCCCGCACGTCGCCATGATGTGGCCGACGAGCTGGAGTCGCTCGTCCTGAAAATGAGAAGCGAGGCGGCGGAAATGCGAGCAGGCGTCCCACCAATCAGCCTCAAGACCATCCGCGTATACCATCGACCTCCGATTTCCAGGCAGGAGCGTGAAAAGCCGCGCCGAGAGTTTCTGCATGTGCTCGTCGAAAAATGACTCCTTGAGGTGCAGCAGCGTTTCCGTCTGCACGCAAAAATCGACGTAAAACCGCATTGCGTAATCCTGGTAGGTCGGTCCCTCCATCGGCGCGCCGTCGTTGGAATGCGTTTGTTTCACGATCCAGAAATTGACCATTGCGTCGTCGAGCCAGGCCCGGAGCTCACCGGGAGCGAGCGTGGGGTCGGATTCGCCCCAGAGCGCGAGAGCGGCGAACGCGCGGGCCGAATGGTGCGCCCAGTTGTGATTCGCCGCGAACCGCTGGCCGCGCCACATCGTGAGTCCACCATGGGTCTGATCGAGGCTGAGCCGGACGTTTGCGATGATCTGAGTGCGTATGGCGTCGAGTTCTTCAGCCGGCAACATGTCGTGCAGCCAGTCGTAAACGAGCGAGAGCGAGATGGTTGACTGCGCGAGTGGCAGGTTGTTCCGGAATGGGCCCCAGGCGCGCAACGTGTGCACCCAGCGGATCAACCCGGCGAGCGCGCGATTCCGTTCGTCGTCGTCGCGGGCGAGCAGCGCGGCCATCGCCATCCACTGCAGCGAGTCGGCGAACGGCCGGTTTGGGTCGTGAGTGTCGAGGTTCGCCGTGGCGGGCGGCGGACTGTCGCCAAATCGGGCCGCAATTTCACGGACGTGCGCTGTGATCGCCGCAAACCGGGGATCCACCGCGCGTTTCCGCAGGTCGGCGATCGACATCGCCCCGAAATGCAGTCGCGGGCGGATCGCCAGACGCTCTTCGTTCGGCGAAAAGATATCTGCAGCAGGTGGCACCCCCAACCGCTCAGTAAGGTAAGCCATCTGGGTGTCGAAACGTGCACGAAACGTATTGGCGGAAGGATCGGCGGAATGCGGGGCGACTGCCCGGACCGGGAGTGTTGGTGGTGGGGTGGGCATAAGGTCAGAATATGCTGAGCGGGCTGGTCGATGCGCGCCGGTTGAGAGGAAGGGAGGTTACTGCTGGAAGTAGCGGCTCTACGACTCAGGTTGGAATTCGTACGCTCCGCGGTCGGGCGCGCTTCCCTGCGGGCGCGGAGTGCCGGTGAGATCGGTTTTCGGCGCCACGTCCGGTTTGCCGCTGTCGCGAGCCGGGCTGTCAGCCCGCAGGGTGAAATCCGAGTCGCGCCGGTTGATGGCGGGACGGACCAGCTTGGGATCGACTACGAGGTCGTTTGGGCCCTTCGCGTTCACCTGTGGGCTGCCCGAATAAATGTTGTAGTCGTAAACGATGCCGGGCTCGATCTTGCCGTTTACGCGACGGTATTTGTCGGCGACCACGATGTTGTTGAAAAAATTGATGTTCGTGGCGTCGTGGGCGCCGAGATCGTAAAGCTGCCAGAACTGCTGGTTGCGCCAGATCGTGTTGTTGACCACGTCGATGCGGGCCTTGTGCGACTTGTAGATGTGAATGCCGGCACCGCCGTTGTCGTAAACGAGGTTGTTTTCGACGAGGATGGCACCCGGGTAGTTGTTCAGCGAATCAAGGATGATGCCGTTGCCGTCACTGTAAAGATCGAGGTAAAAAACGCGAACGAGGTTCTTGTTGTTCCACACACGGTTGTTCCGAATGATATTGTGATAACCGGGCTCGGTGTCGAAGGCCCGTCCGCCGAGCTGGGAGATACCGGATCCGCCGTAACGATTGAACCACGCGTTGTTGTAAACCTCGCAGTTTTCGATGGTGAAATAGTCTGTGCCCATCATCGCGATGCCGCAGGTGCCAAAATACCGAATCACGAGGTTACGCATCACATAGTGGTGGTGAAACTCGGGTTTACCGCGGAAGTCGGCGTTGATGCCGCTCCCGTTGTAAAGCGGGCTTGGTGGCTCGTACGTAATGGGGCGGGAGCGCGG
>JBGTDR010000230.1:0-8050 GCA_041748215.1 Chthoniobacterales bacterium | reverse complement strand
TCGACCTCGATCTGGACGGTGTGGCCGTCGCCGCGTTCCGAGCCGCGGAATTCCACCACCCGCTTGCCGCGAACCTCCAACCGCCGCGCCTGTCGGCGCAGGGAAAGACGCGACGTCATCGGCACCGAAGGAACGACTGGGGTTGCCGCGGCCGCGACCGGCTCCGTGAAACGCGCGGCGTAAACCGGCGAGATGAGCGTGTTGTAGATGACGTCGGTGAACGCGACCGGGACATTGCTCGAGTAACGAATCTGCCACCAGAGCTGGTAATAGAACTTCTGGAACGTCGGCTGCGTGCGGGTGAGGCCGGCGACCACGGGGCTGAGCAGGGCGAGCAGCTGATTGCCGGAGGTGAGGTCCGCGGGTGTGCCGGCGAGGTTGAAGGCGGTCATGCCCGCGACGGGCGGCGGATCAAAACTCTGCGCGGAGATGCGGCCGAGCAGGGCGAAGCGGCCCTTCGGGGTTTTGACGCGTGGGAGCCAATAGACAAGATCGGCGGCGGTGGGGTTCTGCCCCAGCGGAAGGACGAAGACGTAATACACGCCGAGGATGAACGCGGCGTCGTCGAGCGCCGGGTCACCGCCGAGCTGGGACGAGGGGACCGACGATTTGATGTAATTGATGAGAAAATTGACGATGTTGCGATTGAAGCCGTCGGACGTTTGTTCGATGAGCGTCTCGGTGGACGTCGTTCCGGTCTGCGCGATCCATTGCGTGGTCCAGAAACTGAGGTCGGCGTAGGTCGGCGGCACGGCCTCGCCGGGGTCGGCGATATTAAAGAGCGCGCTGAGGTTCAGCAGAGAAAAGATGAGGCCGACGTTGAGGACGGGCGCGTTCGTTTCCGGATCGCCGGTGAAGCCGGTGGTCAGCAGGTGGGCGATCCATTCCGCGCGGCGGTAATACGAAAGGAACGCGAGGTCCTGCACTGCGGGATCGGTCGAGCCGAAGCCGATCCAGACGCGCGCGGCGGTGCGTTCGTTCGGCGTGACCGGACGCACGAGCACGTCGAGAAATGTCTGGTCGATGAAGGCGTCAAGGTTGTTGAGCGGGGTCTCGACGTCGTTCTGGAGGACGACGGTCGCGGAGTTGAAGAAACCGAGGCTCGTGCCGTCGTTCGGTGAGCTGAGGAGCACGGTGAAGGCAAGCGTCGGCGGCGGGACCTGACCCGGGGGGTAGGTGGCCTCGATGAGATGGATCGGCAGGTTGGTGGATGCCTGGCCGGGGGCGAAGACGATGCTGCCGACGGCGGCGACGTAATTGACGCCCTGCTTCGCCGTGCCGTCCATCGTGTTGTAGTTTACCGTGAGGGTTTGCGACAGGTCGCCCTGGCGCGTGACGGCGAGCGTGGCCGTGCCGGCGTCCGTTCCGAACACGAACTCCGCCGCGCCGAATTGCACGTCCTTCGGGGCGTCCGCGGCGTCGTTCCAGAGCGTGAGGCTGTCGCGCAGCACGCCGTCGATGTCGAAATAAAGGAACGAGATCGAGTCGTCGTTCGCGCTCACGAGCTGCGCGCCATAATTCTCGACGCGTGCGATGCTGCCGGGGATGACAAAGTTCGGGTCGAAGCCCTGCTCGGGCACGAAGCCGCCGGCACCGTTCACGATGTAAGGAATGCGCGGTTTCGAGTAGTCGGGCTGGTTGTTCGCGTCCGCGTCGGGCATGGCCAGCCGCTCGTAGTTGTGGACGTGGCCGGTGATTACGGCCGACGCGCCCCAGGCCTGAAACGGCCAGCGCATCGTCTCGTATTGGGCGTCCTTCGCGCCGGTGGCCGAGTAGTAGGGCGGGTGGTGGAAAAGCACGATCTTCCACCGCGCGGCGGAGGCGGCCAGGCGCTGCTGGAGCCACGCGCCTTGGGTCGCGAGCACGGTGTCCGAGCAGGTGTTGCCGGCGTTCGAGATCGTCTGGTCCTTCCAGTAGCGGCCGTAGGGCGTCGGTTTATTGCTGTCGAAAATGAACAGGTGCACCGAGCTGGGGCCCGCCGCGGCCCCGAGTCGCACGTCGTAGAACCGGATGTTCGTCGCCTCGGTGAACGGCGCGTAGGTGCCGCACACGTAGCCGTCTGTGTTCAGGTCGTAGCTTTGGCCGATAGGGTTGTTCGCGAAGGTGATCGCGGTGTTCGGGGCCTGCGGGCCGAGGAGCGAGTTTTTGAGGTAGTCGATGTAGGGCTGGCTGAGCGCGATCTTCGCGGTCGTGGGCGGGAAGTCGTCGCCGACGTCGCCGTAGTCGTGATTGCCGAGGCAGGAGAAGAAGCGGTTGTAGGGCGGCGCGCCGCTGGGATACGGGTAATATTCCGGGTAACCCGTGCCCTTCGGATAAATGAAGGACGTGAAGTTTTTCCCGATGTTGGTGTCGATGGTCGAGGCCTCGCCGAGGATGTAATTGTCGTCGCCCACGGCCACGAGGTAGTCGGCATTCCACGAGCGGATCATGGCCCCGAGCCGGTCCACGGGAAATTCCTGGTCCCGCAGGGTCTCGCCGAAATCGCCGATGATCGCAAAACGCACGGCGTTGGTGGTGGACTGCGCGAACGCCCGCCGCGGGTTGAAGAGGCCGAGCATGCCGCCGGTGGCGAGTGAGGAGCCGGTGAGCGCCGTGAGCTTGAGAAAGCGGCGGCGGTCCATGCCGACGGGCGGCTCGGGGGCGGGGTCCATGAAAGGACGAGCAAAATCGTGCGGGGTCGTTTTGTCAAGGGGCGCCCGGGCTGCTCGGGCCTATGCCGGCCGGGTTGTCAACATCTCGTCGACCATCCGCGAACAGCCGCGGGGCAGGGCGGTAGGGTCCCGGCCGATGAGCTCGAAATCGACACCACGCCGAATGGCGAGGTCCTGCGTTTGCACGGCGCACACCGACCAGAGATTCGCGGCGTCCACCATACGCAGTACTCCGATTTCGCCGTCGGTTACCTCCTGGCTGGTCTCGGGATCGATTACCAATCCGCGCGCCCAGTGCGGGCCGGTGTGCGGCGTTCCAAGTCCGCGGGCAAAAAATTGCGAGGAAAGTTCGGTCATGCCGTATTCATTAAAAATCGAATCCGGCTCCAACCCGAGCCGCTCGGTGAATTGAGCGTAAAGCGCAGCCTTGGGCAGCTCGCGCCGGGTGCCCTTGTATCCGCCGGTTTCCACGGCAAGGCACCCGGCGGGCAGCGGGAACGAGCGCGATCCCAGCCACTCGAAAAAATCGAGGAAAGCGAGCGCCGTGCCGAAGAGCGTGACCGGCTGATTCGCCGCGTCGAGGCGGTCAGCCAACTCGTCCCATCGACCCTCTCCGCCGCGCATGAAAAATGCTTCGTCATCCGTCAGCCATGACGCCATTTGACTCAGCGACGAGAACGGGGCCTCGGAAGCCGGAGGGATCAGCGAAAAAATTCCGGTCGCGGGCAGCCCGGCCAGCTCCCAGCCGGTGCGGGCGGCGGCTTCGTAAATCGCGAGGGATTTGAAATGATGTTCGCCGAACGTTTCCCCGGTCGTGCCGCTGGTGCGGAAGGTGCGCAGAGTGATTTCGGCGGCAAAACACCGTACGGCCTGATATTTGAAGATCTGCTGCGGCAGGGCAGGAATTTCGCTCCAGTGGGTGGCGGGCGGGAAGGTCGCGCAGTAGCGGGCGTAATCAGGATTGGCGGATTTCTGAAACTCGTGGACCGCGAGCAGCATCGGGTTGAAATCCTCGCGTGCGGCGTCGGCGATCCATGCGAGCAGGCGGGCGGTGAGGATTTCGTCGGACAGTGGCATGGGAGCTGGTTCGAATCTAACTTCGGACAAGCGGACGCCGCATGACAATTTTGTCACAGTCATCGCGCGTGGGATTCAGGTAGGATCGTCGAGAGGTTACTCCCCCATGCGTGCCGCACTTCGCTCGTTTTTCCTCGTTCTGTTGATGGCGGGTGCGGTCGCACCGTTCTCCGTGGTGGCTCAGGAGCAGACCGCTGACGAAGCGCTGACGACTGCGTTTGCGGCGTACAACGCCGGCCGCTACGACGAGGCGGCGGCAGGATTCGAAAAATTTATCGCGGACTTCGGAGAATCCACGCAGGGCCGTGAGGCGATTGTGCGTATTCGGCATCCGCTCGCGATGAGCTTGCTGCAATTGCGGAAATTCGACGCTGCACTCGGCGCGATCGAAGAAGCGCTGACGGTGACTCCGCCGCTGCCGCCGGACCAACGCCAGACCTTGTTGTTTTACCTTGGCGTGTGCCAGATGCAGGCCGATGTGCCGGGCGAGGCGCGGGCAACCTTCGAAAAATTTCTGCGTGAATTCCCGAACGCGGCGCAGGCGCAGGAGGCTCTTCTCCTTGCGGGCACAACGTGGCTGCTACAGGGCGAGCCCATCGATGCGGCGAAACATTTTGCCACGATCCGGGACCGGCTGAATCCCGTGAATCGCGGCCGCGCGGTGGTGCTCGAATTGCACGCCCTGATCGAGGCAGAGGACACCACCGCGGCGCTGGCGCTCGTGGTGGCGGAATATCCGCGCATGGACGAAATGCTCCAGATCGCGACCTTCCAGACGCTCGCGCTCGGGCTTGGCTCAGCGTTCCTCGAAGCCGACGAACCGCGCAAGGCCATTCAGTGCCTTCAGCGTGTCTGGGAGCGTGACCGGCTGCTGAAGCATCAGGAAAAACGCCTCGCCGATCTTTCCGACGCCCTGGCCGCCGTTGAGGCGCAACCCCGAAGCGATCCGTACCAAAAGTTTCAGCTTCAGCAGATGATCGCAAAGGTGCGGCGCGAGCTGGGAAACCTCAAAAAAATCGAAAGTTTCGACGCGGCATTAAGATTGCGGCTGGCGTCGGCATTTCAATCCATGGGGCGTAATCGCGAGGCCGCGCTGATCCTCGAGGCGATCCTGCGCGAAATGCCGAAGGATGCCGTGGTCGAAGCGGCTTCCGTGAACTTGGTGCAATGCTGGAGTGCGCTCGAACGCTGGCCGCGCGCGGTCGAGACTGCCCAAACGTTCGCCCAAAAATTTCCGGATTCTGCGCAACTCCCGCTGGTGCGTTACCTCGAAGGCATCTCGCTCCAGCGAGAAGGGGCGTTCGACGAGGCGGTCGCGGTTTTTGCGGCGATCTCGAAAGATTCTCCCGATTCCGACTTCGCGCCGCGGGCGCTGTTCATGGAAGGATTCACCCAATTGCTGGCCGAGCGAAATCCGCTGGCCATTGCAGCGTTCGAGTCGTTTGCCACCACGTATCCAAAACACGAACTCGCGGATGCCGCCGCTTACTGGCGTGGCATGGCGTTTTCGTTCGACGGCCAGCATGGCGAGACTCGCGAGGTCATGGATGCCTACCTGGCCGATTTTCCGGAAGGGACTTATCGCGGGCTGGCGGTTTTCCGTCGGGCCTACGCGGCCCAGGCGGCGAAGGATTACGCGACGAGTGTGCCGGAGCTCGAGGCGTATCTCGCCGATTACCCAGGCCACGAATCGAACGCGGAAGCGCTGCTCCTATTGGGCGACGCCCGAATGTCGGAAGGCGAAATCGAGCGCGGCATCGAGGCCTTCCTGCGCATTCCGCCCGAGAATACGCGGTTTTTTGAGGAGGGGTGGTTTAAGACCGGCAAGGCGTACCGGTTGCTCGAACAACCCGACGATTTGCGTGCGCATTTCGAGCGGTTTGTTGCGGAGCGACCCGACAGCCCGCGGGTGGCCGAGGCGATTTATTGGATCGGGTGGACGCACCGGCAGGCGGGCGAGCCGGAAAAAGCGCGGGACGGCTATTGGGCCGCGATCGATAAACTCGGCAACGACCCCGGTAAACGCGCGGTCGAGGATTTGTTTCCCGCGCTGGCGAAACTTTATTCCGGGCCCGAAGAGCAGGCGCAGTACCGGGCGCGGCTCCGGGATTTGCGGGAGCGGGCAAAATCCGAAAATGCGGAAACGCTGCTTGTGCGTGCCTACTGGGCCGAAGCACGGGCCGAAGCAAAGGCGGACCCCGAACGTGCGCGAACTCTCATGACCGCCGCGGCGGCTCGAGCGGATGTTTCCACGACCAATCCCATGCTGTTGGCGGATTTTGCCGATGCGCTGACCGGCGTGGGCGAATCCGAGCGGGCTGAGCAGATGTGGCGCGATCTCGTGAAGTGGAACCCGCGTGCGCCGCAGCGCGACCGCGCATTTGCCGCCCTCGGCCGGATCGAACGCGAACGCGGCAACGAACAGGCTGCGTTGGCGTGGTTTGCGCGTTTCGAGCGGGAAACGCCCGCCTCAACCGGCCTCGGTGATGTGCTGCTCGCCAAAGCGGAATTGCTGGACGCGCGAGGAACCTCCGAAGAAGCACGCGCCGCTCTGGAGCGTTTGCTGGCGAGCGAGGCGGCAACGGGTCAACAAAAAGCCGAAGCGCTTTACCGGATCGGTGACAGCCACCTGCGAGCAGGCCGGGCCGACCTGGCGGTGCCGTATTTTCAACGAATCTACATCATGCACGGACGGTGGCAGGAATGGGTCGCGCGGGCGTATCTGCGTTCGGGAGAAGCGTTCGAAGAGTTGAATAACCCGGACGCCGCTCGCAAGACCTACTCGGAATTGGCGGCACTCGAGGCGCTGGCGGACTTTCCCGAATCGGCCCGCGCGAAAGAGCGATTGCAGGCGCTGGGGGGAGGGGAGGAACTTTGAAAACGTGTTTCCTCGGAATTTTTCTGATCGTGGCCGCAGTCACGGCCCAGACGCCGCTGCCGCAGGACACACTGTTCATGAAGGAACCGGCGGGAACAACCCGCGCGGGACGACTCATCGGCATCGATGACCGGGCCTTCACGCTGCAGATCCCGCTCGATGATGCTGGCGCGAAGGCGACCGTGACCGTGGCGAGGGCCGGAGTGGACCGGATCGAATTTGCGCCAAATCCCGGTCTCGATGCGCTGCTGGCCCGTGCGGCCCCGGCCGACCTTTCGCAACTGGGAACATTGTGGCTCTCGTGGGAGCCGTATCTGGCGGTGGCGAAATCGCCTGCACCGCGTGTCGGCGTGGCTTACGCAGACGTCCTTTTGGCCGGGGGCGACCCGGCCAAAGCCAACCAGGCCCTCGAGCTTTTTTCGCGCATCGAACGGGAATCGTGGGGCGATGAAGCGAAGGCCGCAGCGCGCCAGGGGCGTCTGCGCGCAATGGTTGCGACGGGCAAAGCCGCCGATGCCGTCGAGGAAGCAAAAGCGCTGGCCCGCGAGTCCGAAGATCCCACCATCCTGATCGAGGCCAATTACATTCTCGCCTCCGCCGCCCACCGGGATCTTGCGAAGCTGCTCGAAGAAAATCCGCGCTGGGAGGACGACTTGAACGTCCGGCCCGAACGCCATCGTCTCTACAACGAAGCCCTCGATCTTTACCTGCATCCCTATCTCTTTTTCGGTTCGGCAACCGACGCTGCGGCCCGCGGGCTTTGGGGTGCGGTTGAAGTCCTCCAGCTTGGCAACGACGCGGCGAACGCCGCGGAATGCGCAAGGGACCTCACCACACTTTATCCCGGCACGGAATACGCCAGGCGCGCCGCCGCCTATCTCGCTCAATCATCCACCACACCATGAAAACAGCACCTCGCCCGTTGCCCCCGATCCTCGTCGCCGTTGTGGCGGCCGTCTTTATTCTGTCGCTGCCGGTGGCGTTGGGGCAGGAGGCCCCTACGGGTGGAGAAGTGGTGGCCGCCGAGCCCGAGCGGACCAAGACACTGCTGGACATGTTCAAGCAAGGCGGGCCGCTGATGTATCCGCTCCTGCTGTGCTCCATCGGCACCGTGGCCGTGGCCGCTTATTGTTTCCTGCAGATCAACGGCAAAAAAATGATGCCCCCCGCGCAGGTCGAGGCCGTGGGCCGGCACATGGAAAACCGCAACGCCGCCGAGGCCTACGCCCTCTGCCACGCCACCCCCGGCGTCTTCGCCTCCACCATGTCCGCGGCCCTGCTCAAGGTGAACTTCGAGCGCGACCTGGCCAACAAAACCTCCATGGAGCAAGCCGCCTCCGAGACCCTCACCAACGAAGAGACCAAACTCATGCTCTGGGTCAACTACCTCAACGTCTTCGCCACCATCGGCCCCATGCTCGGACTCCTGGGCACCGTCACCGGC
>JBGTDR010000229.1:0-12731 GCA_041748215.1 Chthoniobacterales bacterium | reverse complement strand
AGCACCGCGCCGAGCAGCACGGCCGCGCCGACCGGAAGCTTGAGCAGGAAAAAACCCGCCGCTGCGATGAGACCGACGGTGAGCGTCATCGAGAGAAACGCCAAACGCACCGGCACCCCCCAAAGTGCGTCGCGCAGCGGGAGGCGGAGTTTTAGTCCCGTTGTAAAAAGCGAAACGATGACTGCGATTTCGGCGAGACGTTCGATCAGCTCGGCCTGCGCGATCGGGTCCAGCCACACCCAGCCGAGGCCCACCGGTCCCAGGCCGACGCCCGTGACAAAATACACCATCGCCGCAGTCACCGGCAGCCGCGCAATCGTCGATCCAGTGGTGGCGATGGCGATCAGGATCGCGCCCAGCAGCAGGCACCAGAGTTCGAAGGACATGGCGGAGGCGACGGGAAGTTGCAGCGTAATCCCTCTTTCCATTCGCGCGCGCTGCTCAATGTGGTTCCGCGAATCGGCACAAGCCAGAGAGTCGTCGAGCAATGGGGGTCACGACTCGACCCTTCCCATTTAGATGTCTGGGGCGGATGGCGCGTCCAACCAGCTCGAATTCGGGCAATAAGCCAAACGGCACTGCAATCATGACGACCGCTCGTTTCTAAACGCAAATAAATATCAACTGTCGAAACGTGCGCCAACCGCGGGGGGGAAGCGCGAATGCTGTCTGCGGGTTGGTGATCGGTTTGAAAGAAAGCGGGTGGACGGCGGTCATAGACCGCCGCTACAGGCGAGCGGCGTTGGCGGAAATCGGCTAAAGTGCCTCCACGGCGAACGACCGCTGGATCGCCGAGCGCCCGGGATCGGACACCTCACCCGCGTCGGTTTTCTCTATGTAAATTCCATGCCCGACCTTTGATTGTCCCTTGTCAAGGGTTGAGTCATAAATTACCGACGACCTAGGATACCTAGGCAAATCCATCGTCGCCTACGGATGAATTCGGGATCTCGCATGGAGAACACGGAGGCGGCCAAGAATCTCAAATCATGAATCCATGAAGACACCAGTATTCCTCCTCGCTTTTGTCTTGTTCATTTCAACCACGCCCGCCCCGGCCCAGCCCACCGTTGCGCCCGTCAGTTCCTTCGGCGGATTCGGCGACGGCAACGGGCAATTCGAAAGCCCCAACGGAGTTGCCATCGATAAGGCGAGTGGTCGCATTTACGTGTCCGATCGATTCACCGACCGCGTTCAAATTTTCGATTCCACCGGCTTTTTTCTCCTCGTCTTCGGCAGCGAAGGCACGGGTAGCGGGCAGTTCAACGAACCGTTCGGTTTAGCCATCCGGCAAAACACCGGGCAGCTCTACGTGGTCGATCAGCTCAATGCTCGCGTTCAACGCTTCAACCAGGCAGGCGGTTTTGAGTTGGCCTGGGGCTCTGGCGGCCCGGAAAACGGACAATTTAATTTCCTGAACTACGTTGCGATCGACGAGGCTACCGGTGACATCTACGTCAGCGACCAGGGTAATCACCGCATTCAGCGATTTAGTTCTGAGGGGGTTTTTGAGATTGCCTGGGGCACCTTGGGCACGGGCGACGGGCAATTCAATTTCCCGGGCGGCATTGCCGTCAACTCCACCACTGGCCAGGTCTATGTCGCCGATCAAAATAACGATCGGATCCAGCGTTTCGACGCCAATGGCGTTTTCGAAACGAAATGGGGCAGCACCGGATCAGGCGACGGAGAATTTGAACTTCCAATAGGGTTGGACATCGATGATTCCGGTCGCGTTTTCGTCGTGGATTTCAGGAATTCCCGTTGTCAGGTCTTCGACGCGGACGGCGGTTTCCTCACGAAGTTTGGGTCCTTGGGTAGCGAATTGGGGCAGTTTACGCGTCCCGTTGACATCGCAGTTGGCACCAACGGCCTCATCCTCGTCGCGGATCCGCTCAACGACCGCATCTCCCGCTGGCAACTCACCGAAGCAGCCGCCCCCACGCCCACGCTCCAGGCCCGGGGCCCAACGAGGCTGACGACCCCCGAAGCAAAGGTGAAGTTGCGCGGCACAGCAACGGACGCCACGAGCATCACATTCCGCGTCGCGAACGCAAAGGCCAGACGCGCCAGGGGCTCCGCCACGCGCTGGTCGCTCATCACCCGTCTTCAGCCCGGGCGCAACGTCATCCTGGTGAGCGCCACCGGCCCCGGGGGCACCTCCCGCCCACTCAAGTTCATCGTCAGACGCGAGAATCCCTGAATAGGTCCGAACTCTTGCTGAAAATTGAATCGGGGTCAGGGGTTAGTGTACCCGCGTCGCCCGTTGACCGCGACGGCTGTAGCGGCGGTCTGTGACCGCCGGTCTCGAGCACTGACCCCGAACGGCGCTGGGGCCGCGCCTGACCCGCATGGCCGTTTTCGCGTTTGCCCCTCGGCAATTCCGCCGATGCCCCGCTCCGGTCGCCCCCCGATTGGGGATTTCCTCGAGTCGTTCTAGCGTTGAGTCGAACCAAATATCTCATGACGACCACATTCACCAACGAGACCGAGGACCTTGATCTGATGCAGGCGCTGACCGGACGCAGCACCGACGCCCTCGAACAACTCCACCGCCGCTACCGGCCCATTCTCAAATCGATCGTCTATCAGGTTGTTCACGATGACGCCGAATCCGAGGACGTGCTTCAGGACGTTTTCCTTCAGGTTTGGGAACGTGCAAAAAATTACTCCGCCCAGAAAGGGAAGGTTGTGAACTGGCTGGCCACCCTCGCCAGGCGTCGCGCCATCGACCGACTGCGTCAGAAGGGTGCCTACCGCCGCGCCACGGATCGTTTCGAAGAAGCGTGCGAGACTGGCAGCCACGAAGCTGTCGGTGATTCCTTCGCCCATCACGACGCGGAGAAGAATGACCTGATGGCATTCCTTCGCACGCACCTCGACGCCCTGCCCGAGCAGCAGCACCGGGCGATCGAAATGGCGTACCTCGAAAATCGCAGCCAGCGCGAAATCTCCGCCCTCACCGGCACACCGCTTGGGACCGTGAAGACCCGCATCGAACTCGGCATGAAAAAACTCGCCAAGTCGGTCGGCAGTGTCCGCGAAGCCGTAATCTGATTCCTTTCCCGCCGCGCCCGGGCCTCACTCCCCGCGAGCCCGGGCGTGCGCGGATTTTGTGATCGGGGGAGCGGGCCGAAGGTGTCCCAGGCCGGATTTTCCGTTGACAATGCGCCTGTGCTGAATTCTCTTGGCCTCGCGTAGAACGCTCCTCTCCATCCGGATTCACCCCGGATTGCGCTTCAGCTCCGATGCCCGGCGCGCGAGTAATGTTCCACCTTCCCAACGAGCCCCGTCACTCCGCCACAAGGTGCGGAAAAGCCGGTGGCAATCCGTAGAATCACCCAGTGCATACCCATGGCCGGCCACAATAAATGGTCGAAGATCAAGCGCAGCAAAGGCGCTCTCGATGTCAAACGCGGCAACCTCTTTTCGAGGCTTTCGAAGGAGATCACGATCGCGACCCGGCTTGGCGGAGCCAACCCATCGTTCAACCCCCGGCTGCGGGCCGCAATCACGTCCGCTCGCGCCCAGTCGATGCCCAACGACAACATCGAGCGAGCCATCAAACGCGGCACCGGTGAGTTGGAATCGCAGGCCATCGAAGAGCTCGTTTACGAAGGGTACGCACCCGGCGGAGTTGCGTTGATCATCGAGGCCGCGACCGATAATAAGAACCGCACGGCGGCCGACCTGCGATCCGCCATGTCGAAAAACGACGGCAACCTTGGGAGCACGGGCAGCGTTTCTTTCATGTTCCACCGCAAAGGACAGATCAGCGTCGCCCGAACGGCTGCCGATGAGGACCGGCTTTTCGAAATCATTCTCGACGCGGGAGCGGAAGAGTTGACGACCGAGGAGGAAACCTATCTGATTACGACACCTGCCGATCAGTTGTACGCGGTGGCGGAAGCGCTCCGAAAAGCCGGCATCGAGCCGGACACCCAGCGGCTCACTTTTGTTCCGGAGACCACCGTCTCCGTCCCGGATGAGCAGACCGCCTCCCGCGTGATCCGGCTGTGCGATGCGCTCGACGACGTGGATGACGTCATGAACGTATACGCCAACTTCGACATTTCCGAAGACGTGCTTGCGAAACTGCAGGCGGTCCACTGAACCCGGGGCCCATCCGGCCCACACCTGAAATACATTTTTTTGTCATGATAGAGGAAACCGATACGCAGGTTCCTGCCTCACCCGAGGCTGCGAATTCTCCCGCCGAACAACCCCGCCGCCAGCGCCCCCGCCGTCAGCGCAAGCCGCGCAATCGGGAGGGATCCGGGAATGCCGGTCGTTCCGATCACCCGTCGGAATCCGGCAACGGCGACGCCGGTTCGCCAGAGAGTGATGCGCATCCGTCGGATGAGACCGCTGGGGATTCTTCGCAGGAAACCGCCCGTTCCACCGAGCCGCCCCTTCCCCCGGTTTTCGCCGAAGGCATCGTCGAGGTATCCGGCAAAGGTTTTGGATTTCTGCGTGAGCCCAAAAGGAATTTCACGCAGTCGAACAACGACGTTTTTGTGACCCCGGAGGTCATCCGCAAACACAATTTGCGCGACGGCATGTGGATCAAGGGCGAGACCCGGCGCGGCCCGCGCGGCCCGCAGCTCTTCAAGTGCACCGAAATCGAAGGCGAAGATCCGGACCTGCATTCGCACCTGCCCGTTTTCGAAGAACTCACGACGGTGAGTCCCGATAAACGTATCGTGCTCGAAACGGTCTCCGACCTTTACACCACACGCGTGATCGACCTCGTTGCCCCGATTGGACGCGGTCAGCGCGGCCTGATCGTCGCGCCGCCACGCACCGGCAAGACGACCCTGCTCCAGCACATCGCCGCCGCCGTCGTAAAAAATTATCCTGACATCAAACTCATCATCCTGCTCGTGGACGAGCGCCCGGAAGAGGTCACCGAGATCCGGCGCACCGTTCCGACCGCCGAGGTCATGGCCAGTTCGAACGACAGCGACGTGAAAACGCACACGCGCATTTCGCAGCTCGCGATCGAGCGCGCGAAGCGGCTCGTCGAAATGGGCAAGGATTGTTTTGTGCTCATGGATTCCCTCACGCGCATGGGTCGGGCGTTCAACAATGCCCAGGGTGGCGGAGGCCGTACCATGAGCGGGGGTGTTGATTCTCGCGCGCTGGAAATTCCGCGCAAACTTTTCGCCGCGGCCCGCAACACCGAGGAAGCCGGCTCGCTTACGATCGTGGCGACCGCCCTCATCGAAACGAACAGCCGCATGGACGACCTGATTTTCCAGGAGTTCAAGGGCACCGGTAACATGGAGCTCGTTCTCGGCCGCCTCATCGCCGAGCAGCGCATTTATCCCGCCGTGGACATTTTCCAATCCGGCACGCGCCGCGAGGAATTGCTGCTTCCGGCTGAAGATCTTCATAAAATAAACGTCATCCGGCGCGGTCTCGCGGGCCATAAGCCGATCGAAGCGATGGAGCGTTTGCTGTTTTTCATTCGCAAATACCCGTCGAACGCCGAGATGCTCAAGGGCATCCCGGGCTGACGCGGCACGGCGGATCCCGCGGCATCGTTGACGGTCGCTCGGTTTTGGGGGTAAGTGCGCTCATGCGCGGTGCTCCCCTTCTCCGGCAATCCTTCCGAACGGTCGTCACGGCCGCGACGTTCCTCACGCTTTCACTCTCGGCCACGGCGCAAACCGGAGCATCGGTAAGCGAACAGGCCATCGCGAACGTTCCTGCGCACCCGCGCCTGCTCGCGGATACGGCGCGCTGGGAGGCGCTCCGGGAACTGGTGAAAACCGATCCCGTCGCGAAAAAAATGTTCGCGCAACTCCAGGCCCAGGCGGCCCGGGCGCTCGCGTCGCCCCCCATTGATTTCCGCCCACGTGGTCCCCGCGAGCCGATCCTCGAACCGATCCGGCAGGCGCAGATCTGCATTCTTTCGCTGGCCATGGTTTACCGTCTCACGGGCGATCCCGCCCTGCGGGATGCCGCAATTCGGTTCCTCAATGAACTTGCCGCCATCGATTGGCCGCGGTCACATTTTCTGACGCCGTCGGAGGCGTGTTTTGCCATGAGTGTCGGTTGCGACTGGCTTTACGACGAACTCACCCCGGCGCAGCGGGAAACGTACGCCGACAAAATTCGCGCCCTGCTCGAGGTGACGGTCAGGGAGGAAGCGGCAATGTCGTTCCTTCAAGCCGATCACAATTGGAATCAGGTCTGTAATGGTGGTCTGGTCGCCGGAGCAATCGCCATCGCCGACCGCGATCCGGAACTCGCGCGTCACGTGATCAATCGCGCCATCGTCAGCCTGCCGAACGCCGCTGCCAGCTACGCGCCCGACGGCATCTATCCCGAAGGTCCGAACTACTGGGGATACGGGACGACGTTTCACATTTCGATGATCGAAGCGTTGCGGACGGCGCTTGGTTCGAGCTTTGGCCTGGAAACGTTTCCCGGCTTCCTCGCCACGACCGACGCGATGCAGCAACTCGACGGTCCGACGGGTTTGCCGTTCAACTACGCGGACAACAAATCGCAGCGCCATTTCGAGGCGCCGGTCATCTGGTTCGCCAGTGAGCTGGGACGGCCGGAATTGGCAGAGAACGAAGTCACGCTTCTCGAACAACCATTTTCTGCGCCCGAGACCCAATCCGCACCCAAGGCTCAGGCCGCCAACAATTCGCTTGGCACCCGCGACCTGCCGCTCGCCCTCCTCTGGCACCGGCCCGCCACCAACGATACTCCAGGTTCCGCCGAGCTCCCGCCGCTGACGTGGGCTGGCAAAGGTCCGCAGCCGATCGCCGTGCTGCGATCCGCTTGGAACGATCCCAACGCCACGTGGATCGCCATCAAAGGCGGCACTCCCGTTCACTCCCATGCCCACATGGACATCGGCACATTTGTCCTCGAAGCGGACGGTGTGCGCTGGGCCGTCGATCCCGCTCGCGACGAATATTCGCGCGTCCGTCTCGCCGGCATGACTCACGGCGAATTGTTCGATTATTCCCAGGACAGCCAGCGCTGGGACGTTTTCCGGCTCGGTCCCGATGGCCACAACATTCTTCGTTTTAACAACCAGCGTCAGACGGTGAGCGGGCACGCTGCGTTTGGTGAGGTCCAATCCTCCGATGCCGGGAGCTCCATCGAGCTCGACCTCTCACCGGTCTACGCCGATCAGGCCCGGTCCGTGCTTCGCAGGGTTGTGCTCCGGCCGGATCGCACTCTCGTGATCACGGATGAGTGGACCACCAACGACCGGCCCGCCGACGTTTCGTGGCAGTGGCTAACCCAGGCGGATGTCACCATCGACGGCGACGCTGCGACTCTCACACAGGATGGAAAAACGCTTCGTCTCCGCATCCTCGACGGCGCAACACGTTTCGAACTCCAGGAAGCCGACAGCCTTCTCGACCCGAAATGGGACTCGCCCGCTCCGCAATTTCGCCGCCTTGTGGTCCGGACAACCACGCCGGCCGACACCGCGGCTCGTCTGGAGGTCCAGGTAACGCCCGGATCCGCCGATCAAAAACCGCGGTAGTGGTAACTCAACACGCGGTAGGAATCCGCTCCCCGGTCCGCCATGTAAATGAACAGGCTCAGGGAGGAATACGACTGGGTCCACTTGTAACCAACGATCGTCTGCGTAATGCCATCCTGCACCGTTTTCTGCCGGGCGACATTCCGACTGGTTCCGTATTTGCGATCCAGGTTGCGCCGGGTTTGGTCGAAAATCGCGCTGATTTTCGAGGCGTCCCAACTCGAGTCGGTGTACTGGAGCTCGACCTCAATGAGCGCGTCGTTGCTGAAATAAAATACCGAGCGCAGCAGGCGCGGATCCGGGTGGCCTTCGACCGTCAGAACGTTTCGGCCGTTGACAGTCGTGCGGTCCACGATGCGCGCCTTCGCTCGAGTAATCGTATCTTCCACCAGCTTCGGCGGATCGCCCCAACGAAAATTGAAGGGCACGCGAATTTCGTCGGCCGCCCAAATCGGCGTAATCGCGCCGCAAAGAATGATCGCGAAGAGCGCCAGTCGGGAATTCATGGCTGGTCGTTCTCCCCGGCTGCCGCCAACCGGAATGTGCCGCAGTCAAAAGGCGCGATTTGATCGAGATTTTTGATCACAAACGCCTCGACCACCAGGCCGTCACCCTGTGCGAGTCGAGCTGTACCCGGATCTTTCCCGGCGGACATCGCGACTCGATTCCAGCTTCCCCCGGTGCTCACGGGCAACAGGCGAAGACCATCCGGCGCGGTCAGGAACGTGCCGTCGCCACCAGTCGATGCCCGCACGGCGAGCGACTGAGATTCGGCGTCGAGCGTGCTCGGTGCCAGCTCCACCGTGACAGCATCAGCCGTCTCCGTTGAATTCACGTTTGCCATCAATTCGCCTTCGACATACCCAAAATTCGCGCACGGTGTGAATTCGCGCTCAAAAAGAATCTCCCAGTCGACGATCTTTTGGCCGTCCCCTTCGACCGCCGCCGCCTCGCTGGCCCGCCGAAGGAGGCGCACACGCTGCGTGCCAGCGGCATTGCTTTCGTTCAACAAAATCACGTCCGCGGTCGGAGACGCCGCGACGGAGATCGGTTGCGGCTCATTCACCGGAACCCGCAGCTCCCGCAACGACTCACCCAACGCCGAAAATTGCCCGACGACACGCTGATCCCCGTCCGCGATGATCGTCCAGACCGTGCCGTCACGGCCCGCGGTCAAAAAATCCGGCTCTTTTGGCAGGTTGGGTTTTACCGGCTTTCCCCCGGCGGCAGTGGAGATGGTGCCCGGTTGCCACGTCAGTTTTCCGTCATCGGAAAGCATCGCCGTGCGCGGGCTAGTTTCGCCTTCGACCTCGACCGTGAGGGCAAGTTCGTTGCCTTCACGCAGTGCCACCTTGGTCACGCGCACATCGTCTTCGGCGATCCAGTCATTGAAATAAAACGCCTCGCCGGTGACCTCGACCGTATCACCCACCACGTATCCGCGCGCGGCGTATTTGCCGCCCGGGCAGCGCGTGCCGGCATCATCGCGGCCATCCCACGACGTGATGTATCCATTCAAACCCACGTCGAAAACCGTCGCGTCACGGTCGGGCACGAGCGTGCGGACCAGTGCGCCGGCGTCGTCAAAAATCCCCATCACGAAACGCCCCTCGAGATCGGGCGGGGTAAAGACGATTTGCACCGGCGGCTCGACCGGCGATTCCGCCGGGATCAATTCGTCCTGAGCTCCAGCTGACGCCATGCCCGCCGCCAGGAGGGCGATGAAAAGAATGTGTTTCACGCGAAATGCCGCCAGTTCAAAGCGGGGAACAAGTTGTCGCGGTCTTCGCAGAAATCAAGAAACGCCTCGTCGACGTTTCCTTGCTGATGTTGTTCGTAGAGCCGGGTGAAACGAAGCAGATGATCCTTCGTGCGTTGTGTTGCGTATTCCCGCGCCGTGCCTGTCTTCATCAGAAACGCCCAATCGCTCGATTGCGCCAGGAGAAGTTCGCGTGCCATCTGGCGCAGCACGCGATCCGTGCTTTCGGGAGCGTCGGTCTTGTGACGTCGCGCGCATTCGGTCATTCGCCGCGACGCCGCGTGCAGGTGCGGGTATATCCACGCGTTGCAATGGTCGAGCCAGACCTCCCAATAGCCCTTGTTGCCCCAACTGGATGCCGCCGGAGCCACGAGCTGCTGGGTGGGATTGCGCTGAAGGTACGCGCTCGGCGTCGTGAGCTGGAACGCCTGCTGGTCGAACGCCGCCTTGCGAAGGAAAAGATCGAGAAATTCCGGCCCCTCGAACCACCAGTGGCCAAAAAGTTCCGCGTCAAACGGGCTGACCACGATTGGTTCCACCGGCAGCGCCGCACCAAGGTCCGCAAATTGTTTCACCCGGCTGTCGAGAAAATGCCCGGCGTGCGCATCGGCCGCGCCGTGAGCCCAACCGCGGTTGTAAAGTTCCTTGTGCTCGCTGCCCGTGATCCGGTGATACTTGATCCCGGTAAAGCGCCGGTGATCCACGGGCATAAATTTCGCCAGATAATCGAGCGACAAATCCTGGCCGATGTCGCGGTAAAAATCCCGGTACGCCGGATCGCCGGGATAACCTTCACGCGAACTCCACACCTGTCGGCTGGAATCCCGATCCCGGCCAAATACCGCCGGCCCGCTCGGCGTAAAGTATGGGGAATAGATCGCAAATCGCGGTTTCGGTTGTCCAAACATGACGCCGTGCGCGTCGACGACAAACCATCGGATTTCCGCCTGTTGGAGAATCGGCCCGACACCCGCCACGTACGCACATTCCGGCAGCCAGATGCCACGTGGCGGTCGCCCAAAACATTCCACGTAGGAATCCCGCCCGATCATCACTTGCGCTCGCATTGCTTGCGGAAATCGCTCCATCAGCGGCAAAAACCCGTGCGTTGCGGCACACGTGATGATTTCGATGTGCCCGTCCTCCTGGAGCTGCGCAAACGCGCCGACAATGTCGCGACCCAGCTCCCGGACGTAAAAATCCCGCGCGGTGGAAAAGCGCTCGAGGTAAAACTTGGCGAGCGCGTTGAGCTGCGCGTCGCCTGACGTTCGATCAATTTCGGCCCGGGCCAGCTCGACACCCCGGTCGAGATAACGTTCCGCCCGGCTCTGCAACAACGGGTCGCGGAGCATTTCGCACAGGGTCGGCGTGAGCGTGAACGTTAGTTGAAACGGAATTCCTTCCGCCACGAGCTGGCGGAGATGGCGGAGCAAAGGCACGTAGGTCTCCGTGATCGCTTCGTACAACCAATCTTCCTCGAGAAAATCGGCGTGTTCCGGGTGGCGAACGAACGGAAGGTGCGCGTGGAGAATGAGGGCGAGGGAACCAGTGGACATCGGAGGCGGGGCGGCAGTTCAAGGACGCTACCAATCGGCCGGAAACGCGCCCAGCAAGATTAAGTTGCCCGTCGCGGAAAGCGAACGCTACCTTGCCACACCCATGCACCCGGCCCGACTCTCCCTCGCGCTCGGCCTGGCGATCACCGCCTTCGGCCATTTAGCCGTAGGCGCCGCCGCCGATCCACCGGCCAACGGCGCGACGACTCCCGCCATTCCAGCCAGCCGCCAGGAAGCTTACCAAATGGTCGAAGCCCAGTCCCGCCTCGCCAGCAACCTCTCCCAGGTCCAGAAGGCACTGGAGGACCGCGATTACGAACACGCCCTCGCTCTTGCTGAAGAATCCCTAGCGATCGATCCCGAGAACACCCTCGCTCGCAATGCCCGCGGCGCAGCTCTGGTTCAACTTCGCCGCTACGACGAAGCCAGCGTTGAATTTGAACGCATCCTCGCCGCCGACCCCGACTTCTTTCAGGCTCATTACAACCTGGGTGAAATTCTTTTCCTGCAGGAAAAATATGCGGACGCGGCGATTCACTACCGCCTCATGTCCAATCGTTACGGCGAAACCACGCTGCTCAAGTTCAAGCTGTTCCTGAGCTACCTTCTTGGTGGCGACGCTGAGCGTGCAGCCAGCGTCCTCGCAACCATTCGTTACACGATCGACGGCCCCGCCTGGTATTACGCCCACGCTGCGAATTTTCTCGAAGCTGGCGAAGAAGGTCAGGCTCGCCGCCTCCTGACGACGGCCGGTGCGCTCCACGCCACCGACGGTGTGCTTTATCAACTCACCCTGCGCGACGCGGGGCTCGTCAAATAACCATGGGATCCCGGAAGAAAAAAACCGTCCGCCCGCCCCGCATTCTTGTCACGGGCGCGGCAGGGTTTATCGGCAGTGCCGTCGTCAATGCGCTCAACGAGCGGGGATTCGAAAAAATCATCGTAACCGACGTCCTTTGCCACGACGAAAAGTGGCGCAATCTCGCGCCGCTTCGGTTCGAAGATTATCTCCAGGCCGACGATCTTCTCCGCGTGATCGAATTCGATCCGAACTGCTTCGGCACGATCGATTATATTTATCATCTTGGTGCGTGTTCGGCGACGACCGAGACCGACGGTGCCTACTTGATCGCGAACAATTACCACTACACAAAAACGCTCGCCGAGTGGGCGCTCGATCAGGGCGCGCGGTTCGTTTACGCATCTTCCGCGGCGACGTACGGCGACGGTGCGCGAGGCATGGATGACACCGATGCCGACCTCGCCAAACTCCGCCCGCTCAATCTCTACGGCTACTCGAAGCAGCTTTTTGATCTTCACGCGCAGCGGCGCGGCTACCTCGACGCCATCGTTGGCATCAAATATTTCAACGTTTTCGGACCGAACGAATACCACAAGGGCGACATGCGCAGTCTGGTTTGCAAGGCACACCAGCAAATCATGGAAACCGGAAAAATCCGCCTTTTCCGGAGCCACCGTCCCGAATTCCGCGACGGGGAGCAGATGCGTGATTTTGTTTACGTGAAAGATGCAGTGGCGATGACGCTGCACCTTGCTGAAACGAAACGCGCTGGCGGGCTTTACAACGTCGGATCCGGCACCGCGCGCACCTGGCTCGATCTCGCCCGGGCACTTTTTGCCGCTCTCGACCGCGAGCCGCAGATCGAGTTTATCGACATGCCGGACAGCATTCGCGATCAGTACCAATATTACACGTGCGCGGGCATCGAAAAATTGCGCGCTACCGGCTACACCGCCGACACGACGCGTCTCGAAGATGCCGTGCGCGATTACGTGACCGGCTACCTGCAAACCGGTTCCCGGCTCGGCGACGAACCCCGATGAAAATTTCCGCGCTCGTTCTTTTTTTCTGCCTGGCCGCGGCGCCCGCCCAGGC
>JBGTDR010000228.1:0-3145 GCA_041748215.1 Chthoniobacterales bacterium | reverse complement strand
AGGAGATTTTCGCGGCGGGTAAGGTCGAGTTCGCCGAAAACATCGTCGATGAGGAGAATCGGCAGCCGACCGGTTTGGGCAACGATTAGACGCGTTTGAGCGAGCTTGAGCGAGAGGGCCAGAGTGCGCTGCTGGCCCTCGGAAGCAAAGCGCGACGCGTCCATGGAATTCAACGTGAGGACGACGTCGTCGCGATGCGGGCCGGCCACCGTCTGGCGGAGTCGGATTTCATCGTTTCGAGTCGCTTCGAGTCCCGCCGCGAGTCCCGATTCAGCCCCGGGCTGGTAGGTTGTGGTGGCGGCATCGCTTTGGCCGCCGATATCGTGAACGGCGGCTTCGATGAGTGGAGCGAGGTCAGCGACCATTGTGGCGCGGCAGGCGGTGAGGGCGTCGCCCGCGGTGATCAGCGGGGAATCGAACGCCTCGATCTCGCGGCGCGGGCGGTTGTCTTTCAGCAGTGCGTTGCGAGAGCGAAGCGCCCGCTCGTACGCGCGGAGATGGCGGAGGTAGCCGGGATCGAGCTGACTGGCGAGGAAGTCGAGGAAACGCCGCCGATGGCTGCCTGATCCGCGCACGATTTCGACGTCGTCATTGGAAAACCATGCGATCCGCGCGGTGCGTAAATAATCGGTGTTACTGGTCTGCGGCACCGAGTCGATTGCAGTCGAGCGTTTGGGCGGTTCGAACCGGAACAGGAGATGGGTATCATTCACCTGCGCCGTGAGGCCGAAGCCGGGCTGCCCGGATCGGACGGTTTCCGGCAGGCTGGACGTGCGCGGCGATTGCAGGCGCGTCACGACGCAGACGGCTTCGAGAATGGATGTTTTCCCCTGGGCGTTGGCGCCGATCAAAAAATTTGTGCCGGGTTCGGGCTCGAAACGCAGACGCGAAAAACAGCGGAAGTCGGTGGCGCGAAGTTCGGTGAGCACCACGTCAGCAATACCTAGCTTCACCGTCCGGGGCACGGCGGGAAATCGGGGAACCACGAGATCGTCCGTCGTTCCCCGGGTGCTGAAAGAATTTTAGAATACCACCGAGACGCGGCCGCCGAGGACAAACGCGTTGCCGAGGTCGCCGGTGGCTCCGGGCCGAATGATGTATTGAGCGTCGGGCTGAATCTTGAGCCACGGCGTGATTTGGGCGGCGTAAGTCGCTTCGACCACCATTTCGTAGCCCACCTCGCGCGAACCTTCATCGAAAAGCCCCTGTGCGGCTCCATCGGTGAGATCCACGTAACCAAGTGCAACGCCGGCAACATCGTCGTCGCGACCGGGAATGAGGCCGGTGTAGGCAAGGCCAGTGTCGAAATAAAATCCGACGAAATTCCGGTCCTGCGGTGTGAACCCGGCCCGCGCAAAGACGTTCAGGCCCTGGGTGGACGGCTCGATTTCCATCGCCGGTTCCTTGAACGACTTGCTCGGCGCGACAACCGACTTTCCGCTCTTGTCGTGGGTCGGCGCGGCCGGGACGGTGATGCCCGGTTCGTGGTAAAGCGTCTGGTCGATGACGCCGTAAAATCCGAGGTTGCCCCAGACCGAATCGGCCGATCCATTGGCCCGCTCGAAATTTTCCGTGTTCGCAAAACCTCCAAATTTCACGGTTCCCGGCAGCGGGGCTTCGCTCCAGCGGAACTGCGCTTCGTTGATAAACGTGAATCCATTTTCTTCGCTTAACCGCCAGCGGAAGCCGTGGCGATTGACGTTTTCTTCGAACGGGTTGCCCTGAAAAACCGCGCTCAGGAAACTGAACCACTCCGTGGGGTGAATGGCCAATCGCACGCCGAGAGTGGCGAGCGGGTAGGCGGGCCCGCCGTTCGGCAACGTTTCGGATGCGAGCGCGGGCCAGCCGAACGTGCCGTTAAGGAACCAGCCCGCAGTGTCCGAAATGATAAATTCTTCGTCCGCGGCGAGCTGACCAGCGCGGATCGAAATGACATCGTCGAAGAGGTTTTGCTGAAACCACAGCTCGAACGCCCGGAATGTGCTGAAACCCGCGATATTGCTGATCGTCAGAATATTGCCCACGAGATCTTCGGACGCGTCCCGGCCGGAAAGCCACATCCAGCTCGAGCGGAACGAGGCACCCTCCCAGTCGGCGAGTTTGTCGAAATCGAGATCAACGCCGAAGTCGAGCCACCCGGTGTAAACGGTTCCACGCTCGAGTCCACCGGTCGTATTGCCCCAGACCTCCGCCGAATAGCCGCCAAAAAACGAAACACCCCGATCCTCGAGCGCTGTCCGGACTCCGCCCCAATCACTGAGAGCGTAATCGCGTTCCAACCAAGTCACTTCAGGCATAGGCTCTGCCTCACTCTGTTCTTCGAGCTCCTGGATCTGCGCCCAGGCCGTGCCCATGGCGATCAACGCGAGAACGGTAGCACTGACGAATCGAAAGATTTTCCTGATCATAGCGGTAAAGAATTTTTGAGAGCTGAGACGTAATCTCATGTTCGGGTTTTGGGTAGGCGAAACGGCCGACCGCTGGCAAACGGAATGTTGCTCCTTTCCTGTGCGGAACTGATGCCGGAAAGAATCTTTGCGCTGGGTCCGGTGGGAAAATAGGTTCGCGGTCTATGAAGATCGCTTCGATTGGAGCCGGAAAAATGGCGGGTGCTTTGGTGCGCGGCCTGGTGGCAGCCCGGGTGAGCAGTCCGGAGGAGATCGTCGTGGCGGACGCAACTTCCGAAGCGGGTGAAGTCCTTGTTCGCGAAATCGGGGTACGGGCGGCGGAGTCGAATCTGTTGGCGGTCCAGGAGGCGGATGTCGTGCTTCTTTGCGTGAAACCCGGCGATGCCGCGGCGGCCGTGGAATCGTGCCGGCAAGCGTTGGCTGGCAAACTTCTCATTTCGATCGTCGCGGGATTGTCGCTCGAGCGGCTTGCGCAGCTGGCCGGAGAAGACGTGAGGGTGATCCGGGCGATGCCGAACACTCCCGCTCAAGTCGGCTGTGGTGCGGCGGCGTATTGCGGTGGTCGCGGATCGACCGATGCGGACCTCAAAACGGCGGGCGTGATCTTCAGCGCAGTTGGCCTGGCGTTTCCCGTGGACGAAACATTGCTCGATGCGGTCACGGGGCTCAGCGGCAGCGGCCCGGCTTACGTGTGTCTGGTCGTCGAGGCGCTGGCCGACGGCGGCGTCAAGGCGGGA
>JBGTDR010000227.1:0-7253 GCA_041748215.1 Chthoniobacterales bacterium | reverse complement strand
TGCTTCCGGTCTCGATGGAATTGCGCACCGAACACCGCCAGCTCGCCGTGGCAATGGCCATCGTGATGGACCGGTCCGGCAGCATGAGTGCCGGCGTCAGCGGTGGCATGACCAAGATGGATCTCGCCAATGAAGGCGCCGCACGTTCCATCGAATTGCTTGGGCCCCAGGACTCCGTGAGCGTACTCGCTGTGGACAGCGAACCGCAGATTGTTGTGCCGATGACGCGTCTGGATTCCGGCGTGGACGACATTGCCAGCACCGTTCGCCGGATCACCAGTGGCGGTGGTGGAATTTACGTCTACAACGGTTTGCAGGCGGGATGGCGGGAGCTTCAGAAATCCGATGCCGGCCAGCGCCACCTGATTCTTTTTGCCGACGCGGCGGACGCCGAGCAGCCGGATGCGTTCCGGACCCTGATCGCGGAAATGACCGCGCAGAGCACGACGATCAGCGTGATCGGACTGGGATCAGAGTCGGATCAGGACGCGGATTTTCTGAAAGAAATCGCGGCTTTGGGCGGCGGAAGAATTTTCTTCAACTCGGACGCAGCGACTCTCCCGGCGTTGTTCGAGCAGGAGACGGTGGCGGTGGCACGATCGGCCTTTTTGGAGAATCCGGTGGGCGTCAAAGGCACCGCGGGTTGGCTGGAACTGGCGGCGCAGCAGATCGACTGGCCGGCGGAGATTGACGGCTACAATTTGAGCTACCTTAGACCCGAGGCCACTGCGGCGGCCGTTTCCAAAGACGAATACGGCGCGCCGCTGGTGGCATTCTGGCAGCGGGGGATTGGACGAGCGGCTGCGGTTTCGTTTCCGCTCGGCGGTCCATTCTCCGCACGCGTCCGGGCCTGGCCGGGTTACGGAGATTTTGTGCAAACGCTTTCCCGATGGCTGTTCGGCACGGAACTGCCACCGGGCCTGGGTCTTCGGACACGAGTGGACGGCTCACAACTCGAGATCGATCTGCTTTTCGATTCAACGTGGCAGGAGCGTTTTGCACAGGAAGCTCCAACGCTGGTGGTCGCTGATGGTGTATCGGGAGAGGCGCGAACTGTCGTCTGGGAACGCCTTGAGCCGGGACGTTACCGGGCTTCCATCCCGCTCGTTCCGGGTCAATGGATTCGCGGCGCGGTGCAGGCGGGCGGATCTGCTTTTGCGTTCGGACCGGTGGTCGCCGGCGCCAATCCCGAGTGGGCTCTCCGGCCGGAAAGCCGCCGGGAATTGGAGGCAGCATCGCGACAAAGCGGTGGTGTCGAGCGCGTCGATCTCAGCACCATCTGGGATGCGTCGCGAATCGAGGAATTTCGTGACCTTCGCGTCTGGCTGCTCGTTGCATTTCTCGCGTGTTTTGTCATGGATGCAATTGCGACCCGACTGGGCTGGCAGATGCCGGTGGTGGCGCTGCCGCGGTTTTCCCGGCCGATCCGGCGGTCCGTGGTTACAAATGCGAACCCGGATTTGACAGCAGAACCACCCGCTGGCGTTCCGGCGGAAGCCGGGTTGCCGCACTCCGGAGAACCGGATGAACCCGCAGGCGAAACACGGATCGAGCGATTCCGGCGGGCAAAACGCGGCGGCAAATAACCGTCTGCGCTGCGCGATGAATTGCGGACGGATGATCGGTCCGGGAATGCGCTTGTTGGCAAGCGGGAGCGGAATAGGTTGGGCGCGAGCCGTCCACCGGCCGAACTTCCCGCGATTCCCGTCATGCCAAAAAACTCCGCGCCGCCGTTGCCGACGAATCCGTTGTGGTTCAAAGACGCTGTCATTTACGAAACTCACATCAAGGCGTTTCGCGATGGCAATGCCGATGGGGTGGGGGATTTTCGCGGGTTGCTGGAAAAACTCGATTACCTCCAGAACCTTGGCGTGACGGCGATCTGGCTGCTGCCGTTCTATCCGTCGCCCCTCAAGGACGATGGCTACGACATCGCAGATTATTACGCGGTAAATCCTGCTTACGGGACGATGCGCGACTTCAAGGATCTGCTGGCTGAAGCGCATCGGCGGGGACTGCGCGTGATTACAGAACTTGTGCTCAACCACACGTCGGACCAGTGCGCCTGGTTTCAGGAATCGCGTCGGGCACCGGTGGGATCGGCGGCGCGGGATTTATACGTGTGGAGCGATACCGCGGAGCGCTACACCGACGCCCGCATCATCTTCAAGGATACCGAGACGTCGAATTGGACGTGGGACCCGCTGGCGAAAGCGTATTTTTGGCACCGCTTTTATTCGCACCAGCCGGACCTCAATTTTGAAAATCCGCGGGTTCACCAGATGCTCCTCAAGGTGATCGATTTCTGGCTGGCCATGGGCGTGGACGGCCTGCGGCTCGACGCGGTGCCATACCTTTACGAGGAGGAAGGCACCAATTGCGAAAATCGGCCGAAAACCTACGAATTCCTGCGCCAGCTTCGTAAGCACATCGACGCGAAGTTTCCCGACCGCATGCTGCTGGCCGAAGCAAATCAATGGCCGGAAGACGCCGCGGCCTATTTTGGCAAGGGTGACAGTTGCCACATGAATTTTCATTTTCCGGTGATGCCCCGGATGTTCATGGCGATTCAGATGGAGGATCGATTTCCGATCATCGACATCCTCGACCAGACACCGGCGATTCCGGACACGTGCCAATGGGCGATGTTCCTACGGAATCACGACGAGCTGACCCTCGAAATGGTGACCGACGAGGAGCGCGATTACATGTATCGCGTTTATGCATCGGACCAACGGGCGCGGTTGAATCTTGGCATTCGCCGCCGACTCGCACCGCTGCTTCTGAACAACCGCCGCAAGATCGAACTGATCAACATCCTGCTCTTCTCGCTGCCCGGCACGCCGATCCTTTATTACGGCGACGAAATCGGCATGGGGGACAACATCTTCCTTGGTGATCGGAATGGCGTGCGCACGCCGATGCAATGGAGCGCGGACCGGAACGCAGGATTTTCGCAGGCGAATCCCCAGCAGCTTTATCTGCCGATCACGATTGACCCTGAATACCACTACGAGAGCGTCAACGTGGACAATCAGGAAAAAAACCACTCGTCGCTCTTGTGGTGGATGCGTCGCGTGATCGCGATGCGCAAAAAATACCGTGCTTTTGGCCACGGCTCCATCGAGTTCCTTTATCCCGACAACGCGAAGGTGCTCGCATTCCTGCGTCGGCACGCTGACGAGACGATTCTGGTGATCGTGAATTTGTCGCGGTATTCGCAAGTCATCGAGCTGGATCTCGCGGCGCACGCGGGCGCAACGCCGGTCGAAGTTTTCAGCCAGAATCGCTTTCCGCTAATCAAGGACACGCCGTACCTCTTCACGCTTGGACCGTACGGACATTTCTGGCTTTCGCTGGAAACCCAATCACCGGGCGGTGCGCTGATCGAGAAGCGGGAGCTGGCAGTGCTCAGTGGTGCACCGGTGTTGAAGTCGGTGCTGAATCCCGCTGGGCGAACGGAACTCGAGCGTAGTGTGCTCCCTGTTTATCTGCAGGGCAGCCGTTGGTTTGGAGGCAAGAACCGGCCAATCCGCACGCTGCGGATCACGGAGGTCCTGCCGCTCGACGAGGAAGGCGGCGAAGCCCGGCTGGTTTTCATCGAGGTGACCTACGTCGAAGGAAATGCCGAGACCTACGTGTTGCCGATGCAGATCGCCACGGGTGAGCGCGCCCACGCGATCGCGCAGGACTCTCCACACGCGGTGATTGCGTGTTTTCCAGGCGAGGTGGAGGAGACGATTCTTTTCGACGCGATATTCGACGCTGCGTTCCGGGCGGGATTATTGCGCGCGATTACGCGGCACCGGGGTGGCCGGCCCCATCCGGGTGGCCTGGTTGGATCGACGACGAAAGCGCTTCGCGAATTTGCCGAGACTAGTGACGCGACGGCCTCGACCGTTTTGCGAGCGGAGCAGAGCAACACGGCGGTCATTTACGGCGGCGAATATTTCTTGAAGCTTTACCGGCGCCTCGATGAAGGGGTGAACCCCGACGTGGAGCTCACGCGTTTCCTCACCGAACGGCAGGCATTTCCTCACGTTGCGCCCTACGCGGGAGCTCTCGAGGTGACCAAACCCGGGGCGGAATCGCGTGTGATAGGACTCGCGCAGGGACTGGTGCAGAATCAGGGCGACGCGTGGGTGCTGACGCTCGATTTTGTCGGCCGGTTTTTCGAGCGCGTGCTCACCGAGCAGCTCGTGTTGCGTCCGGTAATTTTGCCGAAAACGGCTGCCATCGACGAGCCGTTGAATTTCCCACCTGACCTGCTTCACCTCATCGGGGGCGTTTTCCCCGAGCGCGCCCGGCTGCTGGGCCAGCGCACCGCCGAGATGCACCTTGCGTTGGCGGCCGATGATCGCGATGCCGCGTTTGCACCCGAGGCGTTCACGACGCTTTATCAGCGCTCGGTATATCAATCGATGCGAAATGGTCTGCGTCGCACGTTTGTCGCGCTCGCCCGCCAGGCGAAACATTTGCCCGACTTGGTCCGCGGTGAGGTCGATGCAATCCTGCCACGCGAAAAGGAAATCCTCGATGCCTGCGCTCGACTGATGGATCGGAAAATTCTCGCGGAAAAGATCCGCATCCACGGTGACTACCACCTCGGGCAGGTCCTCTTCACCGGGCGGGATTTTGTCATCATCGATTTCGAGGGAGAGCCCGCCCGCCCGCTGGGAGAACGGCGGCTCAAACGTTCGCCACTGCGCGACGTGGCCGGCATGCTGAGATCGTTCCATTACGCGGCCTACACGGCGCTTTCCCAGCAACTCGCCGTGCGCGGATCGGACATCCCAACGGTTTCGCCGTGGGCGGATCATTGGTACGAATACGTGAGCCGCATCTTTTTGCAGGCATATTTGACGACGGCCGACGGTGCGGGATTTGTCCCGGCAGACCGCCGGGATTTCGAAGTGCTCCTTGAGTCGTTCCTGCTCGAGAAAGCCGTTTACGAAGTCGGGTACGAGTTGAACAACCGGCCGGACTGGCTCGGCATCCCGCTGCGCGGCATTCGTCAATTGCTCGAGCGGGGCACCGAATGAGTGGCTTCGGGGCTCCGGAGTTTTTCTATTCCGGCTCAGCGGCGAGGACCTCGGCAGCGGTTTTGAAGTGGGTTTTCGCGATTGATTGTAGGATGTCGGCACCGCGGGCGGCGACGAGCTCGCGGGCGGTTTGTTTGACAATGCTGGAAGCTCCGCGGGGCAAAGTGACGCCGAGATCGCTCCCGGTTTTTTCGAGCCAATCGATGAATTTTTCGCGGGCGAGAATCGAAGCGGCGGCGACCGCATAATCGCTTTCCGCTTTCGTGCGCTGGTCGAGCTGAAGGGCGCGGCCGCGCTCGAGCAGTGCGCGTTTGATCAAGCTTTCGTCGCCGAACTTGTCCGAGAGCGCGCGGGGACAGTCGGGTTGAAGTTCGCAAAGGTTTTCGATGGCACGGGCGTGGCCCCACGCCAGCAGACGATTGAGATTGCGAAACTTTGCGAAAAGCTGGTTGTAGCGTTCGGGACCAATGAGAATCACGGTTTGCGGTGTTCGCGAGCGGCGGATGATAGTGGCCAGTCCACGGATGCGCTGGTCGGATCCGATCGATTTGCTGTCCTGAATTCCGGCGTCCTTCAACGCGCGGGCGATGGATTCGTCGACGTAAACTCCCGCGATTACGAGCGGGCCGAAGAAGTCGCCTTTGCCGCTTTCGTCGACGCCGAAGTGGGGCTCAAAGAGCTCCGGCGAATGCACCTCGTCGTAGCCGAATTTCGCCTCACCCAACACCCTGGGTTCGAGCGTGAACGTGATGAATTCTTCGAGTCCCTTGCCCTGAATCACTGCCTTCGGGCCTTTTTCGTACACGGCGATCGTGAGCCGCTCCTTGCGGGCGGAGAATATCATGTAGGGTTTTTGCTCGAAATCGAATCCGTCTTCGTCCAGAGCGGTGCGCAGTAGCTCGACCTGTTCGAGCGTCAACGGCGTGGTGTATGTGGTGACGCTGGACACGATGAAATCCTTTATCATGCGACGACCCGGCGGTGGGAAGAATTCGTCGAACATCGACGGAGCGCGTCTTCGCCAGATGCTGGCGGCGTGGTACGAAAAATACGCGAGGGATTTGCCGTGGCGCCGGACAAACGATCCGTACGCGGTGCTGGTTTCGGAATTTATCTGCCAGCAGACGACGGTCGCAGCCGCCGTGCCGTTATTCGAACGGTGGATGACACGATTTCCCACGGTGTCGGCTCTTGCGGCAGCGAGCGAGGATGACGTCCTGGCAGTGTGGCAAGGCCTTGGGTATTATTCGCGCGGAAGAAATCTGCTGAAAGCCGCACGAGCCGTCGTCGCGGATTGGGATGGCGAAATCCCGGCGTCATTGGCGGATCTCGAACGGCTGCCGGGGGTGGGGCGCTACACCGCATGTGCGGTGGCCGCATTTGCTTTCGATCAACCCGCTCCCGTCGTGGACGCCAACGTTGCGCGCGTGCTCGCACGGCTCCACGATTTTCGCGACTCGATCGACTCGGCCACCGGCAAAACTTTTCTCGAAAGTGCGGCGGCAAGTTTGCAACCGGCGCGAGGTGGGCGGCTCCACAATTCCGCGATGATGGAACTCGGTGCGCTGGTGTGCCGGCCGCGAACTCCGCTGTGCCTCGCTTGTCCGGTACGGGACGAATGCCGCGCGGTCGAGCCGGAGACCCTGCCGGTCAAACGTCCGCGGGCAGTCACTGAGCACGTGACCGAGCGGCGCGCGTTTGTTTTCGACGGCCATTCGGTTTTCCTGCAATCGGCAAGCGGCTCGCGCTGGCGCGGCATGTGGTTGCTCCCCGAGGTGAGCGAAGGAAATCCCATTCACGTCGAAACGTATCCGATCACCCGGTTCCGGGTGCGCATGGAAGTTGTCCTGCAGCGGCCCGGGGTGACTGAAAATTTGCGGGCATTTCCGGTCACCGAGATCGCGGAGGTTGCCATCCCCGCGCCGCATCGGCGTGTGATCTTACGGATGCTGGGAAAAAGCGTCTCAGAAGAACCGAATCGGGATGAGAATCGGAAATCGCAAGGACGCGGATACGCTGACCTCAGGAATGTGATTGGGCAATCTGGTGATCGGCGATGGTAAAGACAGTGCCGCGATGGCGTTGATCGAGCCAGTCGAGGTGGGTCGTTGTGATCAGATGTTGGGCGTCGGGCGGAAGGTGGGTAAGGAGATTTTCGCGGCGGGTAAGGTCGAGTTCGCCGAAAACATCGTCGATGAGGAGAATCGGCAG
>JBGTDR010000226.1:0-16911 GCA_041748215.1 Chthoniobacterales bacterium | reverse complement strand
CATGCTCGCGCACCGCAAAACGCAGCCGGTGAAACCCGGCCCGGCGCTCTACGCGCTCCGGGCGCTCGCCATCGCCCTTGGCGAAAACAGTGCACCCGCCGGCCGACTCGTTGGTGACAAGATCGTTCATCCGCGATCCGTCGACATTGGGTTCGGGGTCGAGGCCGAAGACGGTGTGCTCGTCCCGGTGATTCGCAACGCCGATCAAACGAAGCTCGCGGACCTGGTCGAGCGTTACAATCGGTTGGTCGAGCTGGCCCGGCAACGCCGCCTGCCCGCAGCCGATACCGGCGGTTCCATCGCGACCGTGACGAATTACGGCACCTTCGGACTGACGCTGGCGACCCCCATTCCGCTCCCCGAGCAAACCATACTCCTCGGCATGGGGGCCGGCCGCATCGCACCGAGCTGGGACGCCGACCTCGAAGAATTTTTACCCGTCACCGAGGCGATGTTCACGCTCAGCTTCGACCATCGCGTGCTCGACGGCGGGGCAGCCGGCCGCCTGCTCAAACGCATCTCTGACCTGCTGAATTCCCCCGAAGATCTTTGACCGGAAAATGCCCGACGGCTCGACACCGAGCGGCCAACGCGATTTCCTGAACGTATGAACGGAGGGTCCGATGACACCGCGAGGTTCTGGCGCACGGATGATGGACTGACGGCTTGCGAGCGTGCCGAGGCCTACGGCATCGACCTATCATTGCTCGACGAAAATTTGCTGTTCAGCCCAGCGGAACGGCTGCGGCGAAACGAATCAGCGCGTCTGCTGATGGACGCTTTGAGGAACGCCCGACGGCATGGAAGGGCTAAGTGATCTCGTTAACCGGCTGCACGAGGGAAGGGTTGACTTCGTGCTGGCGGGCGGATTCGGAGCTGCTGCTCAAGGCTGCAGCCTGGTGACGCTCGACGTCGACGTCTCCTGCCGTATGGAGCCGGACAATCTTCTCCGGCTTTTCAATGCGCTGGAAAATCTTCACCCTGTGCACCGGATGACGCCCCAGCGACGTCCATTCACCCGGGAGGACGCGGAGCGCGGGGGACTGAACAATCTTTATCTCTCCACCGATTGGGGTCAGCTGGATTGTCTGGGCGAAATCAAAGGGATCGGGAATTACGCCGCATGTTTTGCGCAAAGTGAGGCCTTGGAAATTGCGGGGGCAATCGTGCGAGTCTTGTCGTTGGACGCAATGATTACCGCCAAGCGCGCCATGGCCCGGCCCCGCGACCTGCACGCGGTGCTGGAATTGGAGGCGATCCGGGACAAACTGCGCGGTGCGGAATAGAATCTGACAGGGTGTGATTGTTGGTAGGTCGTTCGATGGGCGGCGAAAATTCCATCTCGCCCAGCAAATTCACCTTGTTTCGGTCGCTCGGAGGCGTGCGTTCCGCGTAACGCTGGATTTTCAATCTGGCGTCCCTATGATCCGCCGCCATGAAGCATATTTTTGTGACCGGTGGCGTGGTGAGTTCCCTCGGCAAGGGACTCGCGGCGGCCTCACTCGGCACTCTCCTCGAGCACCGCGGGCTCAAGGTCGTCCTGCAAAAGCTCGACCCGTATTTGAACGTCGATCCTGGAACGATGAGCCCGTATCAGCACGGCGAGGTTTACGTGCTCTCGGATGGCGCGGAGACCGATCTCGATCTCGGGCATTACGAGCGGTTCACGAGCACTGTGCTCACTCGGGCCAACAACGTGACAAGCGGCCAGATTTACGAGACCGTCCTCGCGAAAGAGCGGCGAGGGGATTACCTCGGCAAGACGGTGCAGGTAATTCCGCACGTGACCGATGAAATCAAAGCCCGCATCCGAGTCCTGGGCGAGAGATCGGACGTTGACGTCAGCATCACGGAAATTGGCGGCACCACGGGCGACATCGAAGGACTGCCATTCCTCGAGGCGATCCGTCAGTTCATTCTCGAGGCGGGCATCGGCAACGCGATGCTGATGCACGTGACGCTCGTGCCGTTCATCAAGGCGGCGGGGGAACTGAAAACCAAACCGACGCAGCAAAGCGTGGCGAAGCTGCGCGAGATCGGTCTGCAGCCGCAGGTGCTCATTTGCCGGACCGAATTGCCGCTCGACCTGGAGGTGCGCCAGAAACTTTCGCTTTATTGCAACGTGCCGCTCGCTGCGGTGATCGAAGGCCGCGACGTCGAAAACACGATTTACGAGGCTCCGCTCATGTTTCAGGAGGAAAAACTCGATGCCATCGTCTGCCAGTATCTCGGGCTGGAAACTCCGGAGCCCGACATGACCGGTTGGACGCGCTACGTCGAACGAGTCGTGAATCCGAAAAAGAGCGTTCGTGTCGCCGTCGTCGGAAAATACATCGAACTTCAGGACGCGTACAAGAGCATTTACGAATCCCTGACCCACGCCGGTGCCGCTCACGATTGCGGAGTCGATCTCGTGCTGGTCGATGCCGAGGATCTCGAAAAAGAGGGTGCCGAAAAGTACCTCAAAGGAGTCGCCGGGGTTCTGGTGCCCGGGGGATTCGGGGATCGTGGCATCGAGGGCAAAATTGCCGCGACGCGGTTTGCGCGCGAGTCGCGGACGCCATTTCTCGGGCTTTGTCTGGGCATGCAGGTCGCGACGATCGAGTTCGCCCGCAACGTTTGCGGGCTACCTGGCGCGAACAGCACGGAATTCGATCCCGACTGCGTGGACCCGGTCATTTGCATCCTCGACGAACAAAAAGACGTGACGAACAAGGGCGCGTCCATGCGACTCGGTGTCTGTCCGTCCGTGCTCGGGAAAAATACGCTCGCCCACCAGGTTTACGGCCGGTCCGAGATTACGGAACGCCACCGTCACCGCTACGAATTCAACGTCGCCTACCGCGAGCAAATGGAGTCTCGCGGATTTGTGATCTCTGGCACATCGCCCGACAACTCACTCGTCGAGCTGATCGAACTCAAAAACCACCCGTGGTTTCTCGCGTGTCAGTATCACCCGGAATTCCAATCGAAACCGAATTTTCCCCATCCGCTTTTCAAGGGATTCATTGCGGCCTGCCTCGCTCACGAGAGTTGATCGGGGGATTGGGAATTGATTTCCCCCCCGCGCAACGTCACTGTCAGGTCGGAATCCAATCTGAACCCAGGAACATACCATGAGCTCCACCGCCACCGCCACTCAGCTCGATCAACTTAAAGAATTTACGACCGTCGTTGCCGATACGGGCGACTTCGGCTCGATCAAGGCCTACGCGCCACAGGACGCGACGACGAATCCGACGCTCATTTACAAGGCGGTTCAAGTCGACGAATACAAACCGCTGCTCGAGAAAGCGATCGCCGACAATAAAGCATCAGCGCTCACCGGCCCCGCGTTGGTGAAGAAGATCGTCGATGACCTGCTCATCCTTTTCGGTCGCGAAATTCTTCAGATCGTTCCCGGCCGTGTCTCAACCGAGGTCGATGCGCGGCTGTCATTCGACACGGAGGCCACCATCCAAAAGGCTCGTTATTTGATCGGGCTGTACGAAAAAAATGGGATCGCCCGTGAGCGGGTTCTCATCAAAATCGCTTCGACGTGGGAGGGCGCGAAAGCTGCCGAGGTTTGCCAGAAGGAAGGCATCAACTGCAACCTGACCCTCATGTTTTCGCTCGCCCAGGCCATCGCCTGCGCCGACGCGGGAGTCCGCCTGATTTCTCCGTTCGTCGGCCGTATTTACGACTACTACAAGGCGACCACGGGCAAGGAATATCAGGGAGCGGGCGATCCTGGGGTGCAGTCGGTCAACGGGATTTACAACTACTACAAAAAATTCGGCTACGAGACCCAGGTCATGGGTGCCAGCTTCCGCAACATTGGCCAGATCACTGAGCTCGCAGGTTGCGACCTGCTCACGATCAGCCCCGAATTGCTCAAGGAGCTTCAAGAGAGCGATGCGCCGCTCGAGCGCAAACTCAGCCCGGAGAGCGCAAAGGCTGCCGACGTCGAACGGATCGATGTCGATGAAAAGACGTTCCGCTGGATGCTCAACGAAGAAGCGATGGCGACCGACAAACTCGCGGACGGCATCCGCAAGTTTGCCGCGGACATCGTGAAGCTCGAAAAAATCATCGCCGATCAGCTCGGATGATCCCGCTCCCGACCATGAACATTTTTCCTCGTCTCGTTGTTGCCGCGGTCGCGTTCGTTTTTGCGGCAGGTTTTTTTCCGAATCTCGGCGCAGCCCCGGCTGTGGTGGCTCTTCCGGATGATCGCCCGGGATCAACGGTCATCCTCCTCGGAGTCGAAATGGTCCGCGACGACCTTTCGCTCAGCTCGCGGCAGCGGTCGGCTCTCGACGCGATTCGGAAAGAATACCGCGTTGCCGCACGAAAGGTGGTGGCAGGCGCGGGCGAAAGCGTGGACTCGAAAGAAGCCGCGCAGAAACAACTCGATGCAGTTACCGACCGCTTTGACGCCCGCGCCATAGCGACGCTGACACCGTCCCAGAAATCGCGTCTGACCCAAATCGAGCACCAGCTCCTGGGAGGCCACATGCTGCTGTCGCCAGGCGTCCAACGGCAACTCGGGCTCACGGCCAATCAGAAATCCCGCCTCGCCAGCATTCATGCCCGGGAGCAACGACGCGTCGCGAAAATCAATGGCTGGTACGAAAACGGAGAAGTTGGCAACTACGAGCGGCTGCTCTATTTGCGTCAAAGTCGTCTCGCGCAAAGCGAAGCGATGATCGAAGTGCTCACATCCGAGCAGCGCACCGCGCTTTCCGCCCTCGAAGGCGAAGATTTTTTCAAGACGGCGTCCTAGACGATTCAACGCGAGGCGGCTTCACAGCCGCCTTGGCGTTGGGTCAGATCCTGGTGATTTTTAGCGGCTTTCGGTCGTGCAAACGCACGTCCACAGATCGGACCCGAACATCTCCCGCGCGGCGGTTTCCACCGACTTGGCGGCCTCGATGTCGGCGCAAATGGCAAACATCGTGGCTCCTGAGCCTGACATGCCCGCTCCAAGCACGGCCGCGTGTGCGTTCAGCCAGCGTTTCATGATCGGGAGGATCAAAAATTTTTCGAATACCGGGCGCTCGAGATCATTGACGATCGTGGTGCCGGCGGCGTCGGCCGCGCAGTAAGAAATACCCGGCAAATCCGTGGATCCCGCCCACGTCTGGTACGCCCAGGGAGTCTCGACCGCGAAGTCCGGCTTGAGAAGCAGGAGGGTGAGAGGGGCAGCGAGGGTGGTCGAGCTGATGAGTTCTCCGCGGCCATGGACCCACGCGGGTTGTCCGCGGATAAAAAAAGGAACGTCCGAGCCGATTTTTGCCGCCAGAAATTCGAGCGTTGCGGTGTCGAGGTGGGTTTCGAACAAGGAATCGAGCCCAAGCAAAACGCTCGCGGCATCGCTGCTGCCGCCCCCCAAACCCGCGCCGTGTGGAATCCGTTTGGCAATCGTGATGCGGGTATGGAAACGCAGGCCGGTATGATCGTAAAACGTACGCGCGGCGACGGCGGCGAGATTGGTCCAATCACGAGGCAAGGTTGGGTCGTCGCACACCACGTCGATCTGGTGACCAAGGCTGGTTTCGATGGTGATTTCGTCGGACAGCGAGATCGGAACCATGAGCGATTCCAGGTCGTGATAACCGTCGGCGCGTCGGCCCAGGATGCGGAGCGAGAGGTTGACTTTGGCGGGGGCGCGCAGCTTCATGCGGGGCGCATCCTCAGCGAATGGATATCTCCGCTAAAGAAAAAATCATCGTGGCACTCGATGTGCCGGATCGGGTTGCCGCCGAGGCGGTCATGGACGACCTCGCGGGACTCGCGACCTGGTGCAAGATCGGCATGCAGCTGTTCACCAGCGAAGGTCCGGAGCTGGTCCGGGCTGCTCAGGAGCGGGGATTTCGCGTTTTTCTCGATCTGAAATTTCACGACATTCCCAATACTGTCGGCTCCGGAGTGGCTTCCGCGGCAGCGCTTGGTGTCGACATGTTGACGATTCACCTCGCGGGCGGGCCCGAGATGATCCGGTGTGCGGTCGAGGCGGCGGGCGACGTCTGCGTGCTCGGTGTCACCGTGCTCACCAGCAGCACGGCGACCACCCTGGCCGCCGTCGGAATTTCGCATGAGCCAGCTGATTGGGTGCCGCTGCTCGCGCGGGTCGGCGCGGAGCATGGCATCGGCGGCATCGTTTGCAGCCCACTGGAAATTGGCGCCGTCCGAGCCGTGGTCGGGCCGAAGGTAAAGATTGTGACACCCGGCGTGCGTCCAGTCGGCGCTGATTTTGGTGACCAGAAACGCGTTCTCACACCGGCGTCCGCGCTGGCAGCCGGAGCAGATTACCTCGTGATCGGCCGCCCGATTCTGGCCGCTGCCGACCGCAGGGCGGCCTTTTCGGCCATCCTGGCGGGTTAATCGATTTCACACATCCACGACAATCTTCCCAAAGTGTCGTCCGCTGGCGAGATGGGCGAATGCTTCTGCTGCCTGCTCGAAGGCAAAAATGCGATCAATGACCGGATGAATCGCGTTCCGCGCAAGAAACTCATTGAACGCTTCAAAGTGAGACCGTGATCCAACGTAAATCCCCGCCAGGTTTGCGTTTCGCGCCACGAGCGGAAACAGGCTCGTTGACGCGGCGCCGAACCCGGTGAGTACGCCGATCAAGGCAACGTTCGAACCGGCCCTGGCGCTGGCGAGAGATTTCCCCAGCGTGTCGGGTCCGCCGACTTCGAGGATGTGATCGACGCCCTGCCCATCGGTCAGGCGAAGGATTTCCTGATCCCAATCCGGGTGCGTCTGGTAATTGACCATGCCGTCAGCTCCCAGTGCGGCGGCTCGGGCAAGCTTTTCGTCGCTCGATGAAGTGACGATGACTCGTGCACCGTGAGCTTTGGCGATCTGGAGGCCAAAAACGGAGACACCGCCAGTGCCGAGGCAGAGGACCGATTGGCCGGCCGTGAGCCCGCCGCGCGCAACGAGAGCCTGCCACGCGGTAACTCCCGCGCAGGGCAGCGTGGATGCTTCACGAAAATCGAGATGATCCGGTACACGCACCACGGCGTGCTCGGGGAAAACAACGGATTCGGCCAGCATGCCGGGCACCGATCCGCCGAGGGCTGTCTTGTGGTAACACATTTCGAAAGGGCCGCTCTGCCAGTCCCGGAAAAAATTCACGGCTACCCGGTCACCGGGATGAAATCGCGTCACACCGTCCCCAATTAATTCCACTTCGCCAGCGCCGTCGGACAACGGCACAATTCCCTTGAGGTTGGGTTGTCCCGTTCGACCTTCGAGCGTGATCAAGTCACGATAATTGAGCGAGCAGGCGCGCACGCGGATGCAGACTTCTCCCGGTCCCGGAACGGGCGCCGCTCGATCTTCCAGCTTGAGCGTGTAGGCCTCGCCGTTAGCGTGCAGGGAATATCGCTTCATTTGCGGACCGTAAACGGACCTCCCGGGGTCGCAAGCGATCTGTAATTTGCGTCCACGTCGCGAAAATGAGACCAGCCGCACCGTCCCCGCACCTCGATCATCGCTACCGCAGAGAAACGGGCGGATGCCCAATCGAGTTGACTCTCGACGTGATCGGCGGCCGGTGGAAAAGCCTCCTGCTGTATCATCTCTGGGAGGGCACCAAACGTTTCCACGAACTTCGAAAACTGGTGCCCCACGTTTCCCAAGGCATGCTCGTGCGGCAATTGCGTGAACTGGAACGCGACCAATTGATCATTCGCAACGTCACCGTTGGTTCCCTTCTTCAGGTCGAATACACCCTCACACCCTTGGCCGAGCGTCTGGGGCCGACGTTGCGCGATCTGCGGGATTGGGGTGAAGAATACCTCGAGCAAACCCGCCCGGGCCATCATCCGCAAAATGCCGATCAAGCCACGCCGTCCGGGCCGTAGGTGTCGTGGTCGTCGAGCCGTTTGCCGAGGGAATAGCAGTCCAATCCGTCTTCGCTGCAGGATCGGAAAAGCGTGAACTCGGCAAAGTCGTGGGCGCGCATGACCGGCATGAGCAGGCTGCCCACGGCATCGAGGTAAAATTCCAAAGCGGCCGGGCGGCAGAGGAAACATTTGTTGAACGCGCAGAGGACAATTTGCAGTTCCTCGGGATGTTCGCGGACAAAATCGAAAACGCCCTGCGTTACCTCGGGATAACGCGTGGAAAAAAAATCATCCACGCAGACGAGTCCGCGGGGAGCGAGGACGGCCGCGGCGGTGCGGAGTTCGTGGCGCACGCTATGGGCCGTGTGCCGGCCGTCGATGTGAAAAAACCGGATGCCTCCGGGAATCGCAGCGAGGTTTTTGGCGACCACGTCGTCCTCGGAGCTGACCGCTAGGAAATTTGTTTTCGCCGCGGGCGCGATGTTTGCGAGGCGGGTCGAAAGTTCCGGGGATTCGTACGGATCGACCAGCGTGAGAGATTCTTCGGGGCTCTGCCAGGCGGCGAGGAGTAATGCGGAGCGGCCTTCATAAACTCCGATTTCGGCGAAGTTTCCGGAAATTCCCTCGGCGGCCTGGAGTTCGAGCAGGAATCCCCAAATGAGCGCCTGTTTCCGATTCAGAAATCCGGGAATGTCACGGAGCTGCTTGTTGTAAAGCGCGACGGTTTCTTTGGCGCTGCGAACGGTCATTCCGTGAGGCAATCCGGTCTGTCACTCGTCGTCAAGGGCGGCTCTATCGGTGCGATCCGTCCCGAATTCTCCCTGATTTTTGCTCGCGGGAAGAGACTTACGGGCGAAGGAAAAGAAGATAACGTTTTTCGTTTTTCCGCGGAAGGTCGCCCGACTCCAGCGCGGGCTCGATGGGGCCAAAACGTTCCCGGAAGCGCGCTGCGGTTCGGTCGGACATGAGCAGGGCGGCGGACTCGCCGGACTCCCACAAATCGAAGCCGCGGCTGGTCGCGAGAAAGCCGGGCTGATCGAGGTAAAGTAACAGGCCTTCGTCGCGGGCGCGGAGAATTCGCACCTCGGCGTGGCCGGCTTCGGAGGCACGCTGCCGGGCGGCGGCGGCAAACTCGACCAGCGCGGTCGTCCGTTGCTGGACGCTCAACGGAACAAGGCCGAGAAAATATCCGCCCGCAAAAAGTGCAGCGGCGACCAGGGCGGCTCCAGCGGCGATGCGTGCACGGCGATCCGACCAGATGATCGATAAACATTCCACCGTCAGTAGACAGAGCGGCGGCAACACCGGGTAGATGCGGTCCACCCGTTTGGCGGGAATAAAGGTCATGAGCAGCAGACCCCCGAGAGACCAGACGACGAGCCAGAAGATGACGGGATCCCCGCGGAGGCGCCTGCGCACGGCGGGAAACACGATGGGAAGGGCGAGGAGGAGGACGCTCCACGGCACAAACTTGTGAAGCAGGTGCGGCAGGTAAAACCACAGCGGCTGCGGGCGTTCGTCGTCGCGCGAACCGGATTCGAAACGCGAGAGAAACTCGCGCACGACGACGTCGTCGTAGAATTTTTCGTTGGTCGCGAGTCCGTACCCGAGCCAGACGAGAAACGCGGCGAGCGGCAGCAGCCAGCTCCACCAGCCACTCCAGACGAGACCGCGGCGTTCGCGCGGAAGAGCAAAAAGTGCGAACGCGACCATGCCGGGGAGCAAAAACGCGTAAAGCACCGGCCCTTTGGTGAACAATGCGCCGAGCATGGCCGCGAAGACGATCCAACGTTCGTTCGTTGTCCACGGCACATCCTCGCGAATTTTTCGGTAGATCATCCACCCGATCACGAAGATCCAAAATGCGAGCATCATGTCCGTGCGCACGAGGGTGGCGAGGCGGGGCGTGAGCAGGTTGAGACCGAACGCGGCGGCGGCCAGCGTGGCTCCCGCGGTGCCGAGAATTTCCGAACCGGTGCGAACGAGCAACGCGAGGAGAGCGAGGGCGCAAAGAAAGGGCGGCAACCGCCACGCGAAATCCCACGGGATGCCGATCTGATACAGCCCGGCTGACAGCCATCCAATGAGCGGAGGTTTTGAAGCGGAAAGTCCCGCGGGCGTCGTTTGGTAAAGCCATTCGCCCGTCTTCACGATCTCGAATGCGACGTAGGCCTGCTTGGCCTGATCGTAGTTGTCGAGGTGCCAGGGGACGTTCGCGATCGCGAAGAGCAGGACAACAAATGCGAGCAGCGCGGCGAGCAAGGAGCGGTGCCCAGGCAGCGCAGCGAGGATCGTGGCGAGGCGGTTCAAGCAGTCTGACGCCGGGGGATTTTCGTTGCGATCCACGTGGCGATGGCGTCGCCGCGCCGCAAGGCCGTGCGCCAGACGAACCACGCAACCGTCAGGGCGAGCACCACGGATACGACAACATCGGACAGGTGGTGTGCGCCCAGTGCCATGCGCGACCACGCGATGGCGAGCGCACCCGCCAGCACGAACAGTCCAATCAATGGGCGGGCGAAAAGAAAGACTCCCGCGAACCCGACGGCGGTGGCGGTGTGTCCGGACGGGAATGCGTTGTATTTCGAATTCCCGATCAGGATTTCGCCCTTGTGGATCGGGCCGTACCAGCCGGCTTCGATTTTTGGGCTGTCGCGCGGCCGGGTGCGGCCGGTGGTGAGTCGGGACGTATTGGCGAGGATGCCAGCCAGGGTCGACGCGATCATCGCAGCGATCAGAATGCGTTGCCACTCGCGGTGGTTAAATTTCCACGCAATCAGCAGGCCGATGCCGCCGACGAGCATGAGTTGCGGCCAATCGCCGTATTTGCTGACGGCGCCCATTTGACGGTAGTCGGTCGATTTTTTCCAGCCTTTGCCCTGCGCCGCCAGGATCTGCTCACGCACCGGCTGGTCGAGCTGGAACGAGGCGGCGATGAGAATTCCGGCCAGCACAGCGAGGAGCGTCGTGACGAGAATGGCGGGCAAATTGGATTTTCTTTGCGGTGTCATCGTGAAACGTTTCCTCCTGAGCCAAGCGGAAGCACGGGATATGCGCGAGCCAATTGCCTGAATGGACGAGAGGACAGCAACCACGGCCCGCCGCCCGCGGGATCTCGACTGGCCAAGGGCTTCGGCCCTCCTTTACGGCGACTGGGGGACGAGCAAAGCGTACGTGATCGGCCTGGCGTTCGCTGCGGCCGGCTACGGATCGTTCCCGATCATTCTGGCGGTTTGCGGGCTCACCGCGTTGGTCGGCGTCAATTACATGATCGTCTGCCGGTGTTTCCCGGACGGTGGTGGGGTCTATTCCGCCGCGCGGGAACATGGCCGCGTGCTGGCGGTGATCGGGGCTTTGCTCCTGGTCGCGGATCTCACGGTGACCGCCGCGCTGAGCGGCTGGGCGGCGCTGAGTTACCTCGGCGTGCCGACGCCGCTGATTGGTATCGTGACGGCCGGATGCGTCGTGGCGGTCGGCGTGCTCAATTTTTTTGGTCCCCGGCACAGCGGCAGCCTGGCGGTGATGCTGGCACTACCGACTGTGATCGTGGTTGTCGGGCTGATCCTGTTGTCGGGCCCCGAGTTGACGATGGCCAATCTCGAGCCGGCGCACGAAAATTTCGGACAATTCTGGGTGGCGTTTGTCGGTGTAATTCTGGCGCTGAGCGGAGTCGAAGCGGTGGCGAACCTTACGGGAACGATGAAGCCGGATCGCGGATCACCGCCGGATCAACCGCGGGTCGGTCGAAATGCCTTCAAGGCCATCCTGCCGGTCGCTTTGGAAGTGACGGTCGGCACCGCGCTGCTCGGGTGGGCCATGTTATCGCTGCCGCACACTCTGACCGGCGAAATGACGGCGCGGCAGGACGACATGCTGCGCTTCATCGGGGAGCATTACGCGGGATTGCTGTTTGGCAGTGCGGCGGGACAAATCGTCGGCTGGGTGGTCGGGGTGATATTTGCGCTGCTGCTCCTGAGCGCGGTGAATACGGCCATTGCAGCGCTCACCGGGTTGCTTTTCACAATGGCGCGGGACGGCGAGATGCCCGCCGTTTTTGCGCGGCTCAATCGGTTCGGTGTTCCAACCGCGCCGCTCGTGGTCGCAGTGGTGATACCCGTTGTGATTCTGTTTGCGACGGATAATTTCAACGACCTTGCGGGGCTTTACGCCATCGGGGTGGTCGGCGCGATCTGCGTAAATCTCGGCTCGTGCGCGTTGAACAAAAATCTTCCCCTGCACTGGGCCGAGCGGGGATTGATGGGGGTAACCTTCCTTCTGCTGGCGGCGGTGGAAGTCACCCTCGCCAAAACCAAACCGGACGCGCTCTTTTTTGTGAGCTGTGTGCTGATTCTTGGATTTCTGCTGCGGGCGTGGTCGCAGCGGCGATCCGGAATGACCACGGTCACACTGCCGGCGGCTGTCGCTTCGCTGGTCGATCCGCAGGTGCTGGCCGCCCTGCGCGCCCCGCCGCCGGATGCTCCGCGCATTTTGCTCGGACTCAATGCCATCACTCCCGTCCTGCGGTACGCGGTGGACGAAGCGCGGCTGCGCGGTGCGGCGCTGTACGTATTGTACGTTCGTGAGGTCGCCGTGCTTTACCACGGACGCCCGCAGTTGACGCTTCGCTGGCAGAACGATCCGCGGGCAGCGGCCGTGCTCGGCGCGGCGATCAAACTCGCGCACGAAGCGGGTGTCTCGGTCGTGCCGGTCTTCGCGTCGTCGCGGGTGCCTCCGGCAATTATCGTGGAAACGGCCTGTACGCTCGGGGTGGATTTTGTGATCCTCGGCGCGTCGCAGCGCGGCCGCCTCGGCACCCTGCTCAAGGGAGATTTGGTCGCCGAGGTCGCGCGGGATTTACCGGACACGATCGAGCTCGTGATTCACGGGTAGACGGGCGGGCTTTTTCGTTGGCCCTCCGGAAGGGCTTTCCTAAAGTGCGGGCGCTTTGGAAAAAATGTCTTTTACGGGAATGCGATGGATCGGAATGGCCGCCGCGCTGGCGCTGACGGGGTGCTCGGCGATTGAAGGGGAGCGCCGCAGCAGCGGAAGCCCTGGAGCCAGCCCGCGGACGGTGGCGGCGGAGGCACCACTTCGCCTGGTTGCGTCGGCTCCGGCAATCGATTCACCGGTTTGGCCGGCTGATGCACCGGCCATCTACGCGCAATCGGCCATCCTCATCGACGGCAATACCGGCCGGGTGATCTACCAAAAAAATGCCGATCAACGCCGTCAGGTCGCGAGCACGCAAAAGCTGCTGACGGCCCTGCTCGTGGTTGAACGGGGTAACCTCGACGGCATGGTCACCGTCGCTGCATCCGACACGCGGACGGAACCCACCAATCTTGGCTTCCGCGCGGGTCAGGTTTATTCCCGGCGTTCGTTGCTCACGGCGATGCTCGTCAAAAGTTGCAACGACATCGCCGAGCTTTTTGCCCGCGATCATTCCGGCAGCAATGCTGCCTTTGCGGCGGCGATGACGCGGCGGGCACAGCAGCTGGGCGCAACGTCCAGCTTTTTTGCGAATGCGCACGGTCTCCCCGGCGCGCAATTTTCGACCGCTCGCGACATGGCGCGCATTGCCTTCCATGCTTACCGGAAACCCGACATCCGCGCGATGACGCGGCTACGTTCCTACACGTTTCGATTTTCCAACGGGCGAACTCGCTACCTTGAAAGTACGAACAAATTGCTGAGCCGATCCATGATGCACGATGGACTCAAAACCGGCTTCACGTTCGCGGCGGGACGGTGTCTTGTTTCCAGCGCAAGCATCGGTGGGCGCAGCCTGATCCTCGTTCAGCTCAAGAGCAAAACGACCTACATTTTCGACGACGCCGACCGGATGCTGCGGTGGGGATTCCAGCAGAGCGGCGGTGCGATGTTTGCGCAGCGGGATGACTAGGTTTGACCCGTGCGAGCCGATTGGCTAGGTCCGGTCAAGATGTCGATGATCCACGTCAACCGTGACCGCCGAGCGCTCGGCCAGTTTGCCCCCGAGGACGTCACTGCCGGACTGCGCAGTGGCCAGCTTCTCCCGACCGACCTCGGCTGGCGGGAGGGCATGCCATCGTGGCAGCCACTTTCGGAATTTACGGACCTCCCCGAGCCCGAAGAACCGCCGACGGCTCCACCGTTTCCCGGTGAACCGGTGGCGACTGAACCGGTGCCGCTGGTGGCGAGTGAATTGCCGGGCACCGAACCCGCCTGGGAGCGACGGGAGGAAATCGGCTTGGTGGCGGGAATCGGCCAGTCCATCCGACAGGTCCTCCTCGAACCCGTCGCGACCTTCAAAAATCTGAAAAAGACGGGCGGCTTCCTCGATCCGTTAATGTTTTCCTATCCAATCAGTTTAGTCTGCGGATTGATTTCGCTTCTCTACTACCTCGCCTACCTGCGGTTCCTGCCGGAAAACATGCAGCCGGAGACGGGTCAGGGCACGTTCGAGGAGGTTGCGGTGAGTCTGATTTACGTCATTCCGATGATGCTTGTTGGATATCTCGTGCTCCCATTCCTCCAGGCCGGCATGTGTCACCTTGGGCTGATGTTGATTGGCGGGGTCAAAGGCAGCTTTGAGACAACCTTTCGCGTGGTGTGTTATTTTTCCGGAGCTTTCGCGGTGGTTGCCTTGATTCCTTTTCCACCGGTGGATGCCATTTCGGTGGTCATGGTCGTGATCGTGCTGTCGGCAGTGATCACATACATGACGATTGGTCTTCGTGAGGCGCACGGGGTCAAAACCGGGATCGCCTTGATGGCCGCGTTGATGCCGATGGCAGTTTGCTGTGCGTGCGGTCTGGCCTTGATTTTTGGTGCGGCGGCGGTGGCCGCTGGGATGGGTCTCGCCCCCTAAGGCGAAGAACGATGTTGGTGCTCCGGCGGGTTCGTCGCGGGGAACTCGATCCCGAGCTGCTTGCCCTCGCGGTAATCGGCACACTGGCGATCCTCGCAGCCGTGTGGCTGTTCAGCGGGCTGCCGGTGCCGGGATGTGTCTTTCGGGCGTGGACTGGGCTGCCGTGCCTGACGTGTGGTGGCACGCGTTGCGTGCGCGGATTGCTGGCCGGGGATTTTACCGCGGCGGCGGCTTGGAATCCGCTCGTGTTTGCCGGGGTCGTCCTCGGAGCAATGTTTGTTGTTTATGCGGTCGTGGTGACACTCTTTCGCCTGCCGCGTTTCCGTGTCGAATCGTGGCCGGCACCGGTATTCAACGCCCTTCGGATCGTCGCGGTGCTTCTGCTCGCCGCGAATTGGATTTACCTCGTCCGCCGCTTCTCATCCCTGGGGTGATCCGACGTTGAAAACCGGGCTGATCGATTCCTGATTGGCGCAATGCACGGCAACGTCGGATCGTCCGACCTGGGCGAGCGCCCCGGTGACAGCACGGGTGGCCAATTCGGGGGAATTGCAATCGCGGCTGAGGTGGCCGAGCACGACGCGGCGCAAACGCTCCGGCGCGGCGGCGACGACAACTTCGGCGGCAGCGTGATTCGAGAGGTGTCCGTGCCGGGAGAGGATACGCTGTTTCACGGACCACGGACGTTTCACGTCCTTTTGCAGCAACTCTTCGTCGTGATTTGTTTCGATAAGCAGGGCGTCCACCTCGCGGAGGCGCTCAAGCACGAGCTTCGTCGCGTAGCCGATATCGGTCAGTAGTCCAAACGTGGCGGAGGAATTTCGAATCAGAAATCCGACCGGATCGGCGGCATCGTGCGGGACCTGAAACGCCTCGACGGTGAGCTCACCAATGGAAAATTCCGCGCCGCCGTTGAAAAATCGCCAGTTCCGGTGCTCGCACAACGAGGACGCGACCAGTGCCGCTGAGGTGAGGCGGTTGGCGTAAATCGGGACGTCCGCCCGGGCACAAAGCACGCGAAGCGACGCGGTGTGGTCGCCGTGTTCGTGCGTCAGGAGCACACCGTCCAGGCAGTCGAACGCCACACCGCAAGCCGCCAGGCGCTCGCCGAGACGTTTTGCGCTCAGGCCCGCGTCGATCAGAACGCGCGTCCCGCCGCACCGGACGAGCGCCGAATTTCCGGCACTGCCGCTGGCGAGAATCGTGACTTCGAGCATGAGAAGGCACGGTACGAAAAATTGGCGACGGGGAAACGCGGAAAAAGGAGATCGCTCAGAAAATTGTGCCGAGCGGTGATCCGGTTTGGAGAAATCCGCGTATTCCCAAATCACAACCGCCATGAAACCGCATTTGCGCAACGAAATTCCGAAAACGATCAAATTGGTTGGCTGGGCAGTGGGGGCGCTGTCGGCAATTGTCCTGGGTGGCTGTGGACGGAGCGACGAGGCGGCGGTCAGGCCACTCGGGATTGATTCCCTCACTGTCGTGATGACTCCCCACGACGGTGATGCGCCGGAGGATGCCGGGATCCGGCGGTGGCAGGCTGTCGTGGGCGGCGAAAGCCGGGGGATCACGCGCCGGGCGTCACTCGAGCGCCTCGGCTGGGCCTACGTGGCCAAGGCGCGCGTGAGTTTCGATCCTGGATATTACACGCTGGCGGAGTTCGTGGCTGCGGTGCTCGACCGCGAGTCGCCGGGTTGCGCCGAGGCACTCCTGCTGCGCGGTCACGTTTTCCAGAATTTGCACCGCTTCCGCGAGGCGGAGCGGCTGGCGAGGGAACTCGTGGCGAAGCGTGGCCTGCCGCTTGACTACGCGCTGCTCGGCGACGCGCTGATGGAGCAGGGCAACCTCGACGAAGCGATCCCGGCATATCAGAAGGCCGTCGATCTGCGGCCAGACCTTCAGACGTATTCCCGCGCCGCCTGGGTGCGCTGGCTGATGGGCGATCTCGCCGGAGCTGTCGAGCTTGGCCAACTTGCGGTCGGGGCCGGCACGCCGCAAGATCCGGAACCTCTGGCGTGGGCGTGCAGTCGGCTGGCGGGATACCAATTCCAGGCCGGTGAGGTCACGGTGGCTCGCGAAATGTGCGATGCCGCGCTCCGATTCGTACCGGACTACCCACCCGCGCTGTTGCTGCGTGGACGCATTGCGTTGGCCGCCGGCGACGCGCCGGCTGCGGTGGCCGATCTCGAAAAGGCCGCCGTCGCCAACCCGCTGCCG
>JBGTDR010000225.1:0-41367 GCA_041748215.1 Chthoniobacterales bacterium | reverse complement strand
CGCGTCGGTGACAGGCCAGGCTTATCCCGAGGCGCTCCAGCAAATGCTCCTGCGCCCCGCCGGCATGAACACCGCGACCGCCGTTTATCGCCGGTTCGCACGGACCCGCGACCGCGCCGCTCTGCACGTCATTGTAGACGGGAAGCCCGTGCCGGCGTTCGTGAGGTCCACGGATACCATGGCGCCGGCCGGCGGTGTGAGCGGCACCATTCTCGACATCGCGGCCTTCCTTCAGCTCCACCTCAACCGCGGTTTGGTGAACGGCCGCCAGATCGTGCTCCCCTCGGCGCTCGACGATTGTTACCGCCGCTACACTGATCTCGGCAAGGGCGTGCGGGTGGGCACGGACCCACGCGACCACGCCTACTACGGCATGGGCTGGGACATCACGGTGAAGCCCGACGGCACCGAATACATCAATCACAACGGTGCATTCTCCGCCGGCGCGCGCACCATCGTCAGCTTCCGTCGCGCCGACGAAATCGGTCTCGTCGTGCTCTCGAACGGATTCCTCACCCTGCTTCCCGAGGCCATGGTAGATGTGTTTTTCCAGTTGTATGACACCGGCCGGGTGCGCCCCGGCACGCTCGCATCGTTCCAAAAGCGCGCCGTAAAGGATGGCGTGACAGCCGGCGTGGACACGCTCATCAGCACGCTCTTTGGCCTCGTGGACGCGCCCGCGATCATCGACGGCCTCCCGCTCAGCGCCTACGCGGGCAAATATCACAACGATTACATCGGCGACTTCGACATCACCGAGACGTTCGACCCCGAGAGCGGCCACAATGCCCTGTTCTTCAAGGCCACCGCCCGGCGCACGGACGTGAAAGTGCAGATCATCGCGAAGAACGGCCAGCTCGCGGCCCGCACTCACGAAGGCGGGTTGATCGGGCTGGAATTCCAAAACTTCGACGGCGACCGGTTCAACGAACTCGTGATCCCCAACGCCGCTCCCCTCGGCTGGCAGACCCTCTCGAGAGTGCGATAGCCCTGAGCAGGGTCGGCGAGGGCCGGATGGACGTGACGTGCGCGGCGGCCATCCTGCGGATCGGGTAGTCGCGCGGGTTTACTCCGTCTCCCTGCTGACGTGTGGCCTCCGCTCAGAGCATGCGCGTGAGCGTTTTCCACACGATGTCACTGGAGTTGCCGAGCTCCACTTTTTGGAAGGAGCCATTTTGGAGGTCTGAGAAGACGAGTTTGAACAGACCACCCGTGGGCGTGACCATAAACAAGGAGTTCTCTCCTTTGACCTTCTGAACCTTGAGCGGCGGCAGGTGCGGGCCGGCGATGAAATAGAGCGCTGGCTGACCGGTCGAGGAATCGGTGCGCACATCGAGGGCGATCCTGTGGGTGTAGTCGTTCCAGTAATTGCCGGAGTACGCCGAGAGCGGGAGGCCGTCGATCTCCGGGCCGGTATCCTCCGTATTGAGGTAGACGCGGGCAAAGCCTTCCATGTCGTAGGAGTTCTTCGCAGCGTTTTTGTGACGACGGAGAATGCCTGATTTCACCGAGCCCTTTTTGTAAATCTGGTAAAAGGCCTCCGAGATCGCCTCCGGCAGATAGCTGGGGTAGTTGTTCGAGAGCACGGCGATACCGATCTTCTCGTCGGGCCAGAAGGTCAGGGAGGTGCGAGCACCGGAGTCGAAGGCGCCAGAATGGGTCACTTTCAGTGGGAGTTTGCCTTTGGCGGGAAGAACAACCCAGCACAGGCCGTAGAAGTATTCGCGGCCGGACAGGACGTCCGTGCCGAGAGGGGAAATCGGCTGGTAAACCTGCCTGAGAATGTTCGCCGCGATCAACTGGCGACCTCCCACCCGGCCGTCGTTCAGATAGAGCTGCAGGAACCTGGCCATGTCGCGCGCGGTCGTGTTCACACCTCCGCCGGGGGCCTGGGCGTCGGCATTCTTGACGAAGACAGGCCGGGATCGTCCGTTGATCGTGAAATGGAGAACGGCGCGATTCGTGATGCGCCGCAATTGGGAATTCGGCACGAAGGTGCCGCGCATGCCCAGCGGACGAAGGAGATTCCTGCTCAGCGCACTGTTGAAGGACCGTCCGTCCGATGCCGCGGCTGCCACTCCGCCGATCGTGACCCCGAAATTCGCGTAGGCGTATTTGCCAAAATCCGGAGTCGTATCGATCTGCGCCATCTGCCGCAGAATGAAGCTTTGCCCGTAGCCGATCTGCTCGAGCCCGTCGCCGTTCTCCTGCGCCAAGCCACTGCGCTGGGAGAGCATATCGCCGACGGTCGTCTTGCGTGTGGTGGCGATATTCTCGAAGCGGAAGTCCGCCAGGAGATCAGTGAGGCTTTGGTTCCAATCGAGCAGGCCCTGCGAAACAAGGGCCGCGGCCAGGGTCGAGGTCACTGGTTTCGAGCAGGAGGCCAGCTGAAAGGTCGTGCCCGGATTGATGGCGCCAGCCTTGCCGATCTCGCGGACGCCGCGGGAAATAAAGCGCACTCCATCCGGGGTCACGATGGCCACGGCTACGCCGGGCGTATCGAAGGCGCGGGCATAATGCGCGACCATCCTTGTGATCCGCGGCATCTCACGATCGATGCGCTGGATCCTCGTGTCCGCCTCGGCCGCGGCAATGAAATGGAGGCAAAACAGAAGGCCAGGAAAACCAAAGGAGCGACGGGGGTTCACTTAGGGGAAGGAAGGTTTCGTGAAAAAAGGCGTAAAGAATCCCCGTCTCTCGAGCGTGAACCGCGTCTGTGCTTGGGCAATTTGCGAAGGCCCAAACAGCACCGCCGCTGCGAAAAAAAACAACCAATCAGGCCAAACGTCCAGACGCCCACAATCATCGGAACCCTCAGCATGGGGCGGCAAGCTAGGAAGTTTTTCCTAGACTGTAAATGGTTTCCGCCGATGAGATTCTCGAACATTGGTTCAAACGCGAACCTCATTTTTTGATCAGTCAGGCCTGACGAATACGAATGGACGGTAAAGTCATGCTGCGGCACGACTTCCTTCGTGCCAGCCAATGCGAGCGATGAGGATGTGCTCTTGAATTGATCCTGCCTCCGGTGAAAGAGCCTCACTCCGACTCCCGGCTGGAGGCACCTCTGGCATCGCTGAAGTCCAGGAATTTTCATTTTCTCTTCGCGGAAACTTTGAGAGAATCGAGCCTTATGATGGCCTCCAGGCAATCGACTTTACGGGCGGTCATTGTTCTTGCCGCCGCTTCCTTGTTCGTTCCATTCGCCCACGCGGCCGATCCCTTGATGCCCACGGGGAATGGCGGCGTACAGCCCTTTGATCCCAACCCCGCTGCCTCGGGCTCGTTGACCCGGCAGTTTTTGACGTATGGGACCGACGCGGACGGCAACACGGTTCCCCGGAAGACACTAAGGATCACCAATAACGCGGCCAACACGGTCTATCCGATGATGCGGAGCCCCAACACGGGAACCATCAGAGGTAACGATACCGTGGCTGTGTATGATCCCTACGACCCGGCCAACAAGGAATACCGTGGCTATATCGGCTACGCGGAGGGCGGCAAATACTACTTCGGCCTGAAGCCGGGCCAAAGCATCCTCGTGAGCATCCCCCTGGTCTTCTGGAATGGCGCTCGCATCTTCGTCGGGACCGACAGCACCTACCTCACCGCCACCGTCGATCCGAACCCCCAGCATTACCACGCCGACTCGCACCGTTCCATCGCGCCGGCCGAGACGAGCGGCGACACGATCCCTAACGGCGTCGTGATGTGGTACCGATACGACGGAAATCCCGAGGATCCCGCTCATGATTCCGTGGACCAACTGGCGGAGTGGACGATTCGCGACCACGCCTACCTAAGCAATCCCCAGATCACGGCGAGATCGAACAATGAAATCCCGGACAACCAATTGCTCACGCTGATCAATTACGATGTCTCCAATGTCGAAAGTGTGTATCTGCCGCTGGCATTGGCGACCAACGACACGTGGGTGGTTCCCCAGGGGACTGATCCCGGCAAGGCCACGAATCCCGCCAGGCCCAACCTCACGGGAGGCTGGTCGGCCGGCTCGGTTCCCGATGTTTTCGGCTGGACCGGTGCCATCAACACGATCGACTTTTTGCAGACTAGGATCCGGGAATTCACCGCCGCAAATAACACGCTTCTTGGGCAGTATTTCGGCGGGAAGGGGTGGCCCTATTACAACATCCCCGGCGCGGTCACCGACCCGAACGTGCCGATCAAGATCCCGTCGGGTGCCAACATTTTCCCACAAAGTCCCCGGAATATCAACGGCGGCGACCGGTCCAGCTACGACAGCCTGAAATACCTGCTGTCGAGTGGAGGAACCGAAAAAATCTCGGAAACGATCGCCGCCGAAGGCGACCAGTCCGGCCTGGCACCCAATCAGGTCCGCCTCAGCCAGAACGAACCGGCGTCCAAGATCGCGTTCGTTCAGGTGGGCCAGGTTGCGACGGCGAATACCGTCAACACGAATCCGATCCCGGCGGGCACCTCGGTCACGGCCGCCGACAATCTGATCGTGACCTTGAGCCAGAATCTCGTCGCCACCGCCACCGGTTCGTCGATTTCGTTCACCCGGCCGAAAAGTGACTACGCGGCCGAGGCCATGATCAGGCTCTGGTATTCGTGGGCGCAGTATTACCTGACGCATTGGAAGGATAAGACGCCGGGCGCCCCCACGGTCGCGACACCGATCGTCGCATCCAACCAGGCGGTGACGGCGACACTGACTTTCAATGAACCGCATCCCGAATTGGTCAAGGGCATGGCGGTTACCGGCCCGGGGCTGGACGACGCCCAGACCGAAGTGGGCATCCACCAGGGTGACGCGGTCATCCTGGCAATCGCCAGCGATCACAAGTCGGTCGTCCTGAGCCAGGTGATGATCCCTCCGTCGACGAACCAGCTATTCACCTTCTCGCCGCCGAAACCGGTGCTCTGGACTCCGACCGTGCCGGACGACGCCGGGTATCCGCTGATCGGGGACCAGTTCCAATTTTCCAACGAACCGGCCCGGCAGGATCCCTACGAGTTCTCCCAGCAGGTCTATCTGATCATGGCTTCGATGAGCCAGATCGGCGTCTCCAACAACTTCAATGTTTTCAAGCTCATGCAGGACGTCGTCGGGGCCAACATGGGATTCATCTTCACCCAGCAAGCCAAGGACTCGGACGACGGCAAGATGGTGACATCGATGATCCGCGACATGATCAAATCCGTGCTGCGCGGCGTGACCGATTTCACCAAATATCCGGATGTTATCGACGACCAGGGAAACCACACGAGCTGGTATCCGGATCCGGCGGAACCGCGGGGCGGCCAGCCCTTTAATGTCTTTAACCTCGATCCCTTTGTTTGGTTCGTCCATGTCAAGCTGGGCTTCTCGGGCTACGGGTTCTCCGTGGATGATGACACCTCGGATATCGGTTCCAGTGGGCTATCCCAACTTCAGCTGAGTGTCGCCGGCGTCGGCGGTCTGAAAAATGCGAGCCAATGGGCCATCCAGGCACCCTACGGTCCGGTGAAAAACCTTATGCTCGCGTATTCAGGCCCGGCGAGCACGGTCAATGGGGACACCCTTTACAACGCCATCCAGAGCGTCAGCAGCACCACACCGATCAGGATTACCACGCCGGGGCGACACAACCTTTCCGGCGGCGCCACGGTGCGGATCGACCAGGTGGGCGGCAACACCGCCGCCAATGGCAACTTCAAGATCGGTAACGTCACGGCGAACACGTTTGATTTGTTTGATGCCGCGACAGGCACGATCCCGGTGGCGTTCAACGGCACCTACACCAGCGGCGGCCGGTGGAGCTATCCTCTCCATCCGTACATCGACTCCGGCGCGGACCTGACAAAGGTTTTCTACCGGGTCCAGGGCGACGATGCCCTGGGCACCTTCCAGGGAACGTTCGTCTCCGCGAACGGCGTGGATCGGAACAAAAACGACGGGAAAAAGTTCCGAGTCTGGCAGCTTGGGCGGCAGGATGTTGGGCGTCTCCTCCTGGACGCCGATCTCACCGATGCGAATGGCACCCCTCTGCCCGCCGGCACTTACAACTTCACTTTCTTCGGAATCGCGGAGACGACCCCCGTTCCGTCCCCCAAGCCTCCTCCGGTCGTGAACACTGGCGGGGCAAACCTGCCCAACGCGGCGTATCTGGGGCGGCTCACAAAACAGCTGACCAAGGCAAAGAAAATCGAAAATCCCGACAAGCGGTCCGTCGCGATTCAGCGACTTCGCGCCTGGATTAAAATCGTGCGCCGGGGCGTCGATCCGGGATCCCGGGAAGGTCAGCACCTGCGAAAACTCATGAACGCGCGCACCATCGCGGACCCCGATCGCCGGGAGAAAACGGTGGAGCGCATCAAGCGCCAGCTCGAAAAGCTGAAGGAATAGGAAACTCACCGCGGCTCGTCGGACAGGCAGACCCAGGCGATCCCCGGTTCGAGTGATCGAGAGCTTCCTCGATCCCGCACGGCGAATGAGGGTAAGATCGGCCGTCTTCCCAACCGGGAAAATTCGCTTCGAGCAAGACGTGTGCGCCGAGCTCAGACGTTCAGGTTGCCAGAACTTGAGGTGTGCGCATCACGATGCCACCGCGCGGTGCCAAGGCTCTGGGAGCGCTGTCCCCGAATAAACGACATAATGCAGGCCCCGACGCTGCCGTGGTGTCGCTGCTTGCGAGGACGCGTGAAGCGCAAGAGGCCTCATGAGCATGGCGTCGCCGAGTTTCGCAAGGCACGTGACCTCCCCGTGTTTGGCAACGTGCCCCGCAATCTCAGAGCCGCGAAGAATTCCGCATCGATGAGTGCCCGGCGAGACGCGTAACGGACCATTGGACTCACCGCAATCGTTCGAACGCGAAAAATAACCTGATGGCTCGCGGAGCCTGTATTTATCAGGGTTTCAGAGGGAATGCTCGAGGAGGGACTTGAACCCACACTCCTTGCGGAACCAGATCCTAAGTCTGGCGCGTCTGCCAATTTCGCCACTCGAGCGGTGAGGGGGACGGTGGCATGGAAATCGAGCAGTGGAAACCAGGAAATCCGGGATGGCGGTGGTTTGGGGCGGGTCTGGTGCTTGCGCGGGACGGGAAGGGGCGGCATCGTGGGGTATGAGTGTGACTGCGCGCATCGATTCGAATCCCGACGCCACGGGTCATTTTGGCCAGTATGGCGGAATGTTTGTGCCGGAGACGCTGATGACGGCTTTGCAAGAGCTGGAGCGGGAATACAATTCCGCGCGGAAAGACCCGGCGTTTCGCGACGAGCTCGCGGGATTGCTGCGCGACTTTTGCGGACGGCCGACTCCGTTGTATTTCGCGGAGCGGCTCACCGAACACTTGGGCGGCGCGAAAATTTATCTCAAACGCGAGGATTTGCTGCACACGGGGGCGCACAAGATCAATAACGCGGTCGGCCAGATCCTGCTCGCCAAACGCATGGGCAAAAAGCGCGTCATTGCGGAAACGGGCGCGGGCCAGCACGGAGTGGCCACGGCGACGGTGGCGGCACGGTTTGGCTGCGAGTGTGTGATCTACATGGGCGCGGTGGACATGGAGCGTCAGTCACTCAACGTGGCGCGCATGCGGTTCCTTGGAGCGGAGGTCGTCCCGGTTACCGCCGGCCAGGCGACCCTCAAGGAGGCCGTGAACGAAGCGATGCGCGACTGGGTGACGAACGTGCGTTCGACGCATTACATCCTCGGCACCGCTTACGGGGCGCACCCGTACCCGGTGATGGTCAGGGATTTTCACCGGGTAATCGGTGATGAGACACGGCGTCAGATCCTGCAGCGCGAAGAACGTCTGCCCGACCTGCTGACCGCTTGCGTGGGTGGGGGTAGCAACGCGATCGGACTCTTTTACGCGTTTCTCAACGACGAAAACGTGCGGCTCGTCGGAGTCGAAGCGGGGGGGCGGGGAATCATCCCCGGCGAACACGCGGCGCGCTTTCAAGGCGGTAAACTCGGCGTGCTCCAGGGCGCGAAAACGTGGTTGCTGGCGAACGAAGACGGCCAGATCGAGCTGACACACTCAGTCTCGGCGGGTCTGGATTACGCGGCGGTTGGCCCGGAACATTGTTTTCTGAAGGATCTGGGACGGGCCGAATATGATTACGCGACGGACGACGAGGCGCTCGGAGCGTTTCAAACGCTGGCGAAAATCGAGGGCATCATTCCCGCTCTCGAGTCGGCGCACGCCATCGCTTACGTCATCAAAACGGCACCGCAGATGGCGCGAGACCGCATCATCGTTGCCAATCTTTCAGGCCGCGGTGATAAGGATGTTAATCAGGCCGCGAAAATCCTGCTGGGAACTTCGGTGGAGTAGGCTACCGCGGCGGCGAGCAGCGTGGCCGTCGGGGGGCCGTTGCTTCCGGAGAGCGTTGCTGGTAGTTTGTTCATTGTGAAGAATGGGATTGTTGCCGCCGTCCTCGTACTGCCTTTGTGCAGCGTTCTGGCTTCGGAAGAACCGTTCTTTTTCACGTTGTTGAAAAAACCGACCCTATCCGTTGGCGAAGGCGGGTCCCCGAAACGGAAAGCGGTAGTGGTTTTCGATTCGGACACGGGCAAAAGGCTCGATGGAATTGACGCGCCGGGGAAAGGTTACCGCGAGATGAGGGCTGGCGCGGATCCGAGATTTACGACGAGGGTGATCGAAGTCGTCCCATCGAGCGGTTCGAAGGTGCGGTGACGGTTACTCGATCGTGCGCTGGATCGAGACTGAATTCCTGAGGACCACGTTATTTGACGTGCGCGGAGATGCGGATGTCGTTTCCGATGAGGGAGTAGGTGGCGTTTTCGAGACCCAGGGCACTGTTGTTGTCGGCTACGCCGATTCCGCCGACGGCGGGCACTCCGCCGCCGAGGAGTTGGGGCGCAACGTAGAATTGGATTTTCTGGACGAGGCGCCGGTCAAAAAATTCGCCGAGCGTGCGACCGCCGCCTTCGACGAGCAGGCTTGTGATGCCGCGTTTTCCGAGGGTGCGAAGGACCGATTTGAGCGGGCCCCGCACAACGAGTGTGCGATTCGCGTGGCGATCGGTGAAGACGTGGGAATCGGCGGGCAGGCGGCCAGAGCGTGACCAGACGACGCGCCACGGCTGGCGGGCTCCCGGGATGCCGCGGACGGTGAGTTTGGGATTGTCGCTTCGGATCGTCTCACCGCCGACGAGGATGGCATCAACTTCGGAGCGGAGAATCATGGCGTCAGCCCGGGAAGCGGGTGACGTAATCCAGCGGGCCGCGGGGTGGGAGCTGATCTTTCCGTCGAGGCTCATGCCGCATTTGGCGATGATGAACGGAAGGCCCGTCGTGACCCAGTGGGCCCACGGGGCGATCAGATTCTGACATTCGGCGCGGAGCACGCCCGTGGTGACCGCAATGCCGGCGGTTTCGAGGATTCGGCGGGCGCGGCCGGCGTGGGCGGGATTGGGATCGTCCGTGCCGTAAACGACGCGGGCGAATCCGTGGTCGATGATGGCCTGGCAGCAGGGTGGGGTGCGGCCGTGGGTCGAACACGGCTCGAGCGTCACGTAGAGCGTGGCACCGCGGGCGAGGGCCGGATTTTTCAACGCAGCAATCGCCTCGATCTCAGCGTGAGGTAAACCAGCGGCGCGGTGGTGGCCACGGGCGATGATGCGATTGCCCCGAACGATGACCGCTCCGACGGGTGGATTCGGGCTCGTGTGGCCGACGCCGCGTTGCGCTTGCTCGAGAGCGGCGCGCATGGGCCGAAGATCGGGATCGGTGGGCGGCGTCACTCCACCACCATGAGCTGGGAGGGAACGTTGAATCAACCCCCGGCATGGGCGTGCGCGGAAAATCAACCGCCGCGCACGCCCGATGTTCGGATTTTCCGACCTGGGCGACTAGCGGATCGCGCCGTTCAATCCGTTCGGGAAAAAGCCGCCGGACGTGGCGTTGGGTGCAAGGTAAACGATGTTGAGGACCTGGCGGGTGGTCCGGCTGTAAGCAAGGCCGTCCTTGTCGGTCGGCACGATGTTGGCGCGGCCGCCGCGCAAGGTGATGCCCTGATCGAGATCGGCCGGACCGTCCGCGTTGTCGCGCAGGCGCGAGATCTTTGCCGCGAGCGACTGGACCTGTTTGCCGAGGGAAAAAAGAACCGTGCGGACGGAGCCGGCGTGGTAGGCCTCGACGGCAAGAATGCCGGCGGCAGCCTCGAGAACACCGGCGGAATCGATGAGCGGTGCCGCGCCTTTGTAGGCGGTGACGCCGACGTCTTCAAAAACGAATGCACCGAGAAGGAAGCTGACTTCGTCGGCGAACGGATCGAAGGAATTTCCGATGCCTGCTGCTTTCGCTGCGGCGTCGAAGGACGCGCGGAGATCGATGGCGGGGCGGGCGACCGGTGTGCCGCCGAGCGACGTGATCGCAGCGCGCAGGAAATTGACGTGGTTGAGTTCGTCGCGGGCAATTTCGCGGGCGTAATCACGGAACGCGCGAGTTTCGAATCGCACTCGGGGATTGTTTTTCACGCGGGTCTGACCAAACGCTCCGGTGCCGTCGAGGCCGGCTTTGCCTTCGAGACCGCGGCCAGTCGTGCCGTAGAGGTAATATTCCGCTTCGAGGTATTCGAGATTGAGAGCGAAATTGAGGACGGCGATATCCTGCGCGTTGCTTGTCTGGGCCGGAGCGGTGCGCATGAAAACACCGAGGCCACCGAGAGCCATGGCTCCAAGGCCGAGTTTTTTGATGGCGTCGCGGCGGGAGGACGGTGCGGGGATCGGTGCGGATGAAGTGTTCATGGAATTGATTGATGTGTTCATTCGCGGACTACGGCGAATTGCCCGAACTGATGCGGTGATTTTTCCAAAAAGATTCATGGACCGCTCGGGGGCCTTGATTCCATGGGGGCGTGGCGTATTCTCACACCATCGGCTGGTGCCCGTGTTCCCCATGAAATTATCCGCCGCGCAAAAGGAGCAGTTTTTCCACGAACTCGCGGAGTCGGTGCGCAGCGGAATCCCGCTGCCGCAGGCACTGCAACGCAAAGCCGCGGGACGTGTCGGCGAGTTGCGAACGGTCGCCAGCCGCATGGTGGCGGGGTCGCCGGACCAGACCGCGACGGAATATTTCCGCGCGGTTCCGGAGGTTTTTTCAGAACTGGATCGCGAAATCGTGGCAGGCGGCGAAAAGGGTGGCCGACTCGACCAGGCGTTTGCGTACCTGCGGGATTATTACCAGACACTCGCCCGTGCCCGGAGGCGGGCGTTTGCCCAGCTCGCCTATCCGCTTTTCATTTTGCACCTTGGCGCCGTTCTGCTGGCGGTGCCGGCGCTCATGTCAGGTGGCCTGCCGCAGTTTCTGGCCGAGGCCGTGGGTTTCCTGCTCGTGTTCTATTTTCTGCTTTTTCTGATCTGGATGTCACTTCGCACGGCGAGCCGCGCGGCCGACGTCAATCCCTCGGCCGATGGATTTTTGCGCGTCATTCCCGGAGTTGGCGGCACGTTTCTCGCGCTCTTCGGATCGCGCTTCTGCATGTTGATGGGCCTGCTGGTGAAGTCCGGGGTTGGCATCCTGACCGCGATGGACCGTTCGGCATCGGCCAGTGGCAGCGCACTTTTCCGCAAAGGCGCACTTGAGGCTTCGGGTGCGGTGCGCGACGGCGGTTCGCTCGGTCAGGCTGTGATGATGACGGGAGCGTTCCCCGAAGCGATCGACCGGGCCTTTCAGACCGGCGAAGAAACGGGGCGGCTCGATGACGAGATGCAGCGGCAGGCGGAGCGTTATACCGACCAACTCAACGCGCGACTGGAGGGCCTGGCGTCGTGGTTGCCGCGCATCATCTACGTGATGATTCTGCTCGCGCTCGGCTGGCGCATCATCTCGTTTTACGTCGGGTACTTCGGAACAATCAATTCCCTCCTGAGCCTGTAGTGGCCATTGGGAAACCGCTTGATTTCGAGGGACAACCGGGGGAATGATCGAAGGATGATCGAACTCGAAGTGTATGCGGCGGGCGTGCGGAGTCCTGATAAGATGATGGGTCTGGCGCTCGAGCTCGATACGCTCTCGGGGTTGCGGTACAAGGTCGACACGAATCACGACATCGTTTACATGGAGTTCACCGACCAGGCGGAGGCTCCGACGCTCTCGAGCCTGAAGTCGCTCTTCACCAAGGCCGGGCTTGATGCAAAATTTGTCGGAGCATTGCCTCCGGAAGTGAGTTCGAAGAAAAAAACCCAGCGGTTGAGTCTGTGATGATCGCATCCGCCGGGAGCCCGGTGCTCCAGCCGGACTGATGGGTTTCGCGACGCTGCTGGGTGGGATCCTGCTGAGCTTCTGCACGTATTTCGGGCAGGTGGCGGAGCTGGCGGCCGAGACGTTTCGCTCGATTTTCGCGGGCAGGATTCGGGTCAGCCTTACGCTTCGTCAAATCAGCGAGATTGGTTTTGGTTCGCAGTTGGTGGTGATTGTGACCGGCGCGTTCACCGGTGCCGTGTTCACGGCGCAGACATTTTTTCAGTTTGCGAATCTGAACATGGAATCGGCGGTCGGACCGGTGATTTCGGTGGCGATGTGCCGGGAATTGGGTCCGGTGCTGGCCGGATTGATGGTTGCCGGGCGGGTCGGCGCGGCGATGAGTGCTGAGCTTGGCACGATGAAAGTGACGCAGCAGATCGACGCACTGCGGGCGCTGGCGGTGCATCCGGTCGACTACCTCGTCGTTCCGCGGGCACTTGGCATGCTGATCTCGATGCCGCTTCTCGTGGCGGAATGCATCTTTTTCGGCATCGCAGCTGGCTACCTCATGGCCACCCAGGTGCTCGGGGTGGGGTCGGCGTATTACCTCCTGAATATGTACAAGTTCACGGAGGGCGAGGACATCCTGATGGGCATCACGAAGGGGTTTTTCTTTGCGCTGATCATCGTATTCATCAGCTGCCGCGAGGGCCTTTACGCCAGGGACGGCGCCGTCGGTGTTGGGCGAGCCACAACTGAGGCCGTCGTGATCGCCTCGCTGGCGGTGTTGATTTCAAATTTTTTCCTGACGATGGGGTTGAACATCATTTTTCCGGCAGGGTGAGGGGATGAGGAGGGAAAATGAAAAACCGCTCATCGAGGTGCGGGATCTCGTGCAGACGATTGGCACCCAGCAGGTGTTGCGGGGATTCAGCCTGCCGGTTTATCGCGGCGAGACCCTGGTGCTGCTCGGCAAGAGCGGTGGCGGGAAGAGTGTATTTTTACGTCATTTGATCGGCCTGATGCGTCCGATTTCCGGAGAAATTTTCGTCGAGGGTGAGCCGATCACGGCGCTGAGCGAGCGCCAGCTCGAACCGATCCGGCGCAAGATCGGGATGGTGTTTCAAGACGGCGCGTTGTTCGACTCGATGCGCGTGTGCGACAACGTGGCGTTTCCGCTGCGCGAACGCGGTGAGCGGGACGAAGAAAAGATCGCGGCCAAGGTGGCCGAGTCGCTGGCACTGGTGAACATGACCGGCCACGACCAAAAAATGCCGGTGAATCTGAGCGGCGGCATGCGCAAACGGGTGGCGCTCGCGCGAGCGATCATCTCGCCGCCCGACGTGATCCTTTACGATGAACCAACTGCGGGGTTGGATCCCATCGTTTCCGACAGCATCAATCGCCTCATCCGGCGGTTGCAGCGGCAGCTTGCGGTGACGTCCATCGTTGTGACGCACGACATGACGAGCTGTTATCACATCGCGGATCGGGTCGCGTTGCTCAACGAGGGTCGGGTGCATTTTTACGGGACGGTGGAAGAATTGCGATCCGTCGAGGATCCGGTGATTCGCGATTTTGTGGATGGACGCTCGGACGAAGCGGAATAAAGGGTAAAGGTTTTGAAATCATGACGAGCGGAGAGAAGGTAACGCAGGCGAGAGTAGGGGCATTCCTACTCGTGGGCATCATTCTGATCTGCTCGATGGTGGTATATTTCGGACGTTTCGGAGATGCGCTCCGGGATTATTATTCGATCCGGGTGGAGTATCCGAACGCCAGCGGGCTCTTCACGGGAGCGGACGTGTTGCTGGCCGGTGCCAAGGTGGGCTCGGTGGAAAGCGGACCGTTCGTGCTCGATTCCATGCGAGGGGTTTACGTGAACCTGAAGTTGTATGAAGGGGTGGGGATTCCTGAGGGATCGACGTTCACGATTGGGAGCTCGGGCCTGTTGGGGGACAGCTTTGTTGACATCACGATGCCAGAGAAACTCGACGCCGAGTCGTTCAAAGCGATTCCGCCGGGAGCGGTGATCACGGGGAAACGGGACACGGGACTCGGCGATCTCGCCAGTGGTGGCTCCGCTTTGCTCGAAGACGTGCGCAGCGCCGTCGCCAATATCAACACCGTCGTGACGCGAGTGAACAAGGAAGTGCTGACGGCGGAAAGCGTCGCGTCGATCAACGAGACCTTGAAAAATCTCGAGAAAACGAGCGCGGAATTTGCCGTAGCGTCCGGGAAGATCGAGACCGTGCTCGATGAAGCGTCCCAGGCCGTGAAGAACGCGTCGCAGTCCGTCGAAAAAGTATCGGTGACGATCGACAAAAGCACCGAGACGCTCGAGTCGGCCAAAAAAGCGGCGGAGTCGTTCGAAAAAACCATGACTGGCATTCGCGGACTCATTGCCGAAGCTCGTGAAGGGCGCGGGCCGGTCGGCACGTTGCTCACGGATCGCACGATGGCCGACAACTTGCGGGCGTTGGTGTGGAATCTCCGGCGTTACGGCATCCTCTGGTACAAAGATCGTGCGGATCGTGATCAGGAACGCGGGGACCGCGAGTAGCGTCGCGCCGTTTCTGGATTCCTCCATTTACCGAAAGCCCCGCCGCCGTGTCATCTCACTCGCCTTCCGAGGAAGGGCTGCTGCCGATGCTGCGGCTTGCCCTGCCGATCATCATCATCAATCTGTCGACGACGATGATGCAATTCGTCGATGCCTACATGGTGGCGTCGCTCGGCGAAAACGAACTGGCGGCGAGCCTGCCCGCCGGTCTGATGTTTTTTGTGCCCATCGCGTTTTTCATGGGAGTGCTGGGGAGCGTGAATACGTTTGTATCGCAAAGTCTCGGGCGCGGCGAAACGGGATCGTGCGGACACTTTGCGTGGCAGGGCATCTACCTTGGGACGGCTTCAGGTCTGGCGCTGCTTGGTCTGTGGTTCGTCGCAGAGCCGATGTTCGCTTTGTTCAACCATGAGCCGGAGGTCCAGCGGCTCGAGGTGGTGTATTTCCGGATCTGTCTTTTCGAAAGTGCGCCGCTGCTGGTCGGAATCGCGCTTTCGAATTTTTTCGTCGGAATCCACCGGACGTCGTTGCTGGCGTGGTTTGCGGTGGGGGCAACGCTCCTGAACATCCTGTTCAACTGGGTGTTCATTTACGGAAAACTCGGATTTCCCCCGCTGGGTCTGGCTGGCGCGGCCTTGGGCACGGTGCTGGCGGTGACTCTTCAGACCGCCGGACTTCTGATTGTGTTCATGCGGAGTTCGATGCGGCGGGAGTTCGGGACGGGAATACGGCCCTTCGACTGGCCGGCGTCACGGGCGATGCTGCGAATCGGCCTGCCGTCGGGTGTGCAGTTCGGCTTTGATATCGTGAGCTGGGGCGTCGCCCTCGTTTGGATGGTGGGAATGTTTGGAACGCCGAGCCTCGCAGCCACAACGATCATCGTGCGGTTCATGCACCTGTCGTTCATGCCAGCGATGGCGCTGGCCACCGTACTCGTCGCCATGGTGGGCAAGGCGATCGGGGAACAAAATCCCGAACTTGCCAGCCGCCACGTCTCGACGGCATTGCGCGCGACCATGATTTACATGGGCATTGTCGGACTGTCGTTTTACCTCGGTCGCCGGGAACTTCTGGGAATTTTTTCGGCGTCCGCGGACGTCATCGCCATCGGCGCGGGCATCATGGCGTGCGTTGCGCTCTTCCAGATTTTCGACGCGATGAACATCGTGTATTCGCACGCGCTACGCGGGGCGGGCGACACGCTCTGGCAGGCCGTGGCGACGGCGGCGTTGTGTCTTACCGTCTTCCTGGGTGGCGGACTGCTGATCGTTCAATATGCGCCGAAATTTGGAGCGCTCGGTCCGTGGATCATGGGGACGGCCTACCTTGCGGTGCTGGGAATTTCCATGTCGCTGCGGTGGAATCTCGGGCCGTGGCGGCGGATGAACATTTTCCGCGAAACCGAAGCTCCGGGCGGGTAATCAAGCGAGCAATTCCTGATAACGCTCGCGGGCAAGATCGACGCACAGGCCGAGGGTTCCAGAAGAGCTCGGGGAACGCAGTGCGCGGTCGGCAAGATCGATGCAGGCGGGCAAATCGAGGCTCTGGACCGCTTTCTTGACGCGTGGCACCAGCGTCGGACTGGTGCTGAGTTCATCAACGCCGAGGCCCAGGAGGAGGGGAGTCAATTGGATATCACCCGCCATTTCGCCACACACACCGACCCAGATGCCGTGATCGTGCGCGGCGCTGACCACCATTCGAATCAAACGAAGAATGGCGGGGTGGGTGGGTTTGTAGAGGTGGGCGATCCGGTCGTTCACCCGGTCGACGGCGATCGTGTATTGGATCAAGTCGTTTGTCCCGATGCTGAAAAATTTGACCTCGGGAGCGAGCAGATCGGCGGTGAGGGCGGCGCTTGGAATTTCGATCATGATGCCGACTTCCATTTCCTCGTTAAAAGCGGTGCCCTCGGCGCGCAGTTCCTGTTTGCACTCCTCGAGGACGGCGTTGGCCTGGCGCAGCTCGCCCAGACCGGAAACCATCGGGTACATCAGCCGGACGTTGCCGCACGCGGACGCGCGCAGGATGGCCCGGAGTTGGGATTTAAAAATCGCGGGATGCTCGAGACAAAATCGAATGGCGCGGCAGCCGAGAAACGGATTTTCCTCCGCGGGGAGGTCGCTGCCCGCGAAGGACTTATCACCACCCACGTCGAGGCTGCGGATGATCACGCTGTGCGGCTGGCAGCGTTGCGCAACGATCCGGTAATTTTCAAATTGTTCGTCCTCGTCGGGTGGGGTCTCCCGATTGAGAAACAGAAATTCCGTGCGGTAGAGACCGACACCTTCCGCACCACCGTCGACCACATCCTCCATTTCGTCGGGCAGTTCGATGTTTGCGGACAGCGTAATGTGGCGCCCGTCGAGCGTCGTGCAGGCCGTGTCGCGGATGAGTTCGAGCCGCTCTTCGACGCGATCCTTTTCCTCCTCGAAGATCGCGTATTCGGCGATCGTCTCCTCGGAAGGATTGACGATGAAAATTCCGCGGTAACCGTCGAGAAGGACGTGATCACCTGGGGTGACTTGAGAACAAATCTCGTGCAGCCCAACGATCGCGGGAATGTCCATCGACCTCGCCATGATCGCGGTGTGCGACGTTTTGCTGCCGCCTTCGGTCGCGAAGCCCAGAACGAGTGAGCGATTGATGAGCGCGGTGTCGCCGGGCGAGAGGTTGTGCGTGAGGAGAATGTGAGGTTTGTCGTGCTGGCGGATCCCGTCGGTCGATTTTCCGAGGAGATGACGGATCACGCGCAGGGCCACGTCCTCGATATCGACGACGCGCTCGCGCAAATACGGATCGTCGATGCCGCGGAGAGAAGCGCAGTAGCGTTCAGTGACTTCGTGAAACGCAAACTCGACGTTGTGGCGCTCGGACTCGACGCTTTTGAGGACCTCGTCGATCAATGTCCGATCTTCGACCACGAGCAGGTGAGCATCGAAGATGCTGGCGTCACTGGTCCCGATCGCAACCGCAATTTTCTGCTGAAGCTCAAGAATTTCTGCGCGGGTGGCGATCAGCGCGGATTCGAATCGCGCAATTTCTTCGGGAATCGCGCTCGCCGCGATTTTGCGGAAGGGGATTTCCTCCTCTTCCTGCCAATGGACGACAACTTCGCCTTGAGCGATCCCGGGAGCGACCGCGATGCCTTCAAATCGTCGCTCGGTACTACTTACAGCATCGCTACTCACGCCGGAAGGCGTAGCGGAATTCCCTCAGGGGGTCAAAACCTCATTCCTCGCCGAAGCGGCTTTCGATCAGCGCCTGGATCTCGTCGACCGCGCGGGTGGCATCACTGCCCTCGGCGATGATATTGAGTTTCGAGCCTTTGCCGGCGGCGAGCATCATAAGTCCCATGATGCTTTTGCCGTTGACGCGTTCGGCATCCTTTTCGACCCAGATTTCGGCGCGGAAGCGGCTGGAGACTTTGACGAGCATTGCCGCTGGGCGCGCGTGGAGGCCATTGCGATTTTGGATGACCACCTCGCGTGCGCAGCGGTTGGATTCGTCGGAAGATCTTTTTCTCGATAGCAGACCCATCATTAAGTCGGATTTTGCTGCATCATGCTCAGCAGACGTTGGTTAAATTCCAGTGCGGTGTTATGCCCCATGCTTTTTAATTTCTGGTCGAGAGCCGCAACTTCGACCAGACGCCCGAGGTCCCTACCCGTTCGAACGGGGACGGTCACGTGCGGGACCCGGATTCCCAATATTTCATAAAAATCCCGGTCGATGCCCAATCTATCGACGTCCTCGACTTCGTGCCAATCTTTAAGTGTCACGACGAGGTCGAGACGTTTTTCCGGACGCACGCTGCCGACACCAAAGACGGCGGCGACGTTGATGATACCGATGCCGCGGACTTCCATGTGGAAGCGGGTGAGGTCGGACGATGTGCCGACGAGTTCACGGCCTTCGATGGCCCGCACTTTTGTAATGTCGTCGCTCACGAGGCTGTAACCACGCTCGATCAGGCCGAGCACGCACTCGCTTTTGCCGATACCACTGGCGCCCCGGATCAGGGTGCCGATGCCCTGGATATCCATCATGCTCCCGTATTCGGAGGCGGTCGGGATGAATTCCATCTCGAGCGCGATGGTCGCCGCGTTGATGAATTTCATCGTGATCATCGGTGAGCGGAAAATCGGCGTCTCGAATTCGGAAGCCTGGCGGAGCAACACGTCGGGGATGTTGGCGTTGCGGGCGACGACGAGGCAGGGGATTTTGCGCGCGAAGAGGGCGCGGCAGCGTTCGTTGAGGACCGTCTTGCGGAGCGAACGCAGGTAGGCGAGTTCGGCGCTACCGATCACCTGAACGCGTTTGCCGGCGAAATAGTTGTAAAATCCGGTGAGCGCGAGGCCCGGACGGTTGATGGTCGGCTCGCGGATGAGCCGGTTCATTCCGAGGGAGAGACCTTCCAGGCGCAGGCCGAGATGTTCGGCGTGGTTGGCGTAAAATTGACCAACCGTGATCTGCTTGACGCGGTGGAGGTTGATCTCGGTCATACGACAAAAAACGGCGCGCTGCCGCTTTACATGGTGAACGACTCGCCGAGGTAGAGTTTACGACTGATCGGATCGTTGAGCAGGAAGTCCTTGTTGCCCTGGCTTTCGACGCGGCCTTCGAAGATGAGGTAAGCTCGGTCCACGATGTTGAGTGTCTCGCGGACGTTGTGGTCGGTGATGATGATGGCGAGGCCGGATTTGCGCAGATCGACGATGATCTGTTGAACGTCGTAGACCGCAATGGGATCGACGCCGCTGAACGGCTCGTCGAGCATGAGCAGGGAGGGATTGGTCACCAGCGAGCGGGCAATGGTGAGTCGGCGTTTTTCACCGCCGCTGAGCGTGAGCGCGTAGTTTTTCGAGAGGTGTTCGATGCCGAATTGGGTCAGCAGCTCTTCGCAGCGGTCCTTGCGTTCTTTCTTCGTGGCCTTGGTCGTTTCCAGGATGGCCATGATATTTTCTTCGACGGTGAGTTTTCGAAAAATCGATTCCTCCTGCGGCAGATACCCCATACCGTGCCGTGCGCGGAGGTACATCGGCTGGTCGGTCACGTCGATGTCCTGAAAAAACACCTTGCCGCCGTTCGGCCGAACGAGGCCGACAATCATGTAAAACGTGGTCGTTTTGCCAGCGCCATTGGGTCCCAGCAGGCCGACGATTTCGCCGGGTTTCACATTGATGTCCACGCCATTGACCACGGCGCGCCCACCGTAAACCTTGACCAGCTTGTCCGTGCTGAGGATCGGCTGGGTGGCGACGGATGGCGGGGTAGGGGAAGGCATGGTCCCGGTCTGGGTCGAGTTCATCGTTACTGCGCTCCTCCCGAGGCAGCATCGATGATCACCGTGCGGCTGCCTCCTATTGTTTCAAGTCTTCCCTCACGATTGAGAATCATCACGGTACCGGGCTCGGTCGCGATGTGGTTGTTGATGTCCTGCTGAATTTGCGGAGAAATTTCGAGAGTGATGTTGCCGGTGGCGGGTTCGAAAGTGGCTTTGCCGCTGCGGCCGGTGGATTTTTTCGGGTTGCCCTGATCATCGACGTTTTCCTGAATGATGACGACATTGCCTTCGGCGATGGCGCGGTCGATTCCCTTACGTTCGGGATTGAGATTCACGGTCAGCGTTTCGCAATAGAGAGTGAATTGGGGATCCTTGACGACAACCTTGCCCTTGAAGACCGCGACGCTGGCGACGTTGTCGAACGTGGCTTCGTCGCGAGCCGTAATCTCGGTCCGGGCACCCTTGGGACGGTCTTTTTGCAGGACACCGAGGGAATTCGCGGGATTGCTTCCCGAGTCGCCCCCGGGATTCATCGTAGGGGAGCTTGAACCCGTCTGGGCTTCGGCCATAAAAATCGCGCCGAAACAGAAGGCGGCGGTGAGAGAGAGGGTCCGAAGGGTCATTCGATGTTTTCCGTGTTGAGGATGATCATTTTTACGTTGCCGATGACACGCCCGAATCGCTTGCGGGTGTCGAACTCAGCAGCATCCCCGGTGATGGTAAAATCCTCGCGAGTGATCGTTACTCCGGTTTTGCTGTCCAGAATTCGGGTGTCAAGGTCGAACAGGGCGCGCGGCATCGCGACGTGAAACGTGCTGCCATCGTCATTGTTCATCTGAATTTTCAGCTCTTCCATGTCGATGTAACGTTCATCGATGCGGGTGGCGGTCCGCGTGTCGAACAGCATGATGAGCTTGCCGCCCGGGCTCATGTGAGGCACGCGTAGACCCGTAAACGTCTCTCCCGTAGGGATATCCTTAAAAATGGCCTCTTCGCGCGCTTCGCGGCTCGTCGTCTCGGTGGCGTCGGCTTTCTTCTCGCCGTCTTTCGGAGGATTTTCCTGCGCCAGCGCGGGAACGGCGATGGCGATGACGGCGATGACGCTAAAGAATCGCATCACGAATGGCCCGAAGCCGGGTAAGGAGGCGGGGCAGTTGGCGAAGCGGAATCTGGTTCGGGCCATCGGATAGAGCTTTAGAGGGATTCTCGTGGGTTTCAATAAATACACCGTCGCAACCGGCGGCAACCGCGGCCCGCGCGAGCATCGGCGCGAGTTCGCCGTCACCGCTGGTCGTGTCCCCTCCGCCGCCCGGGCGCTGGACCGAGTGGGTCGCATCGAAAACGACCTGATAGCCGAGTTCCTGCATCCACGGGATGGAACGCATGTCGGCGACCAGGTTGTTGTAACCGAAGGTGGTGCCGCGTTCGGTGAAAAAAAATCCGGAACAGCGGGTGGCGGCGAGTTTTTCGGCAATATTCTTCACGTCCCACGGAGCGAGGAACTGACCTTTTTTCACTCCGACCACACGCCCCGTGTCCCCGGCGGCAAGGATCAGATCGGTCTGGCGGCAGAGGAATGCGGGGATTTGCAGCACGTCGATGTATTCCGCTGCGATGGCCGCCTGTTCCGGAGAATGAATGTCCGTCGTCACCGGCACACCGAGATCGCTGCCGATTTCTGCGAGGAGTTTGCAGCCGTCGTGGATGTCCACGCCGCGGAACGACCGGCCCGAGCTGCGATTTGCCTTATCGAACGAGGCTTTGAAGACGAATCCACACCCGGCGTCGGCACAGATCGTGGCGATTTTTCGGGCCATGCGGCGGGTGAAGGCTGGTGATTCGATCACGCACGGGCCGAGAAAAAGCACGAGGTCTCTGCCTCCCAAAGAGTATTTCCCGATGCGAACTGACTTACGACCCATCGGCGGGACGATAGCGGTTCCCATCGGGTGCGCCAGTTTTTCCCGGCTTGTGGCTCGACGCTGATGATCCGCCGGGACTAACTTGAGATCGATGACACGGGTGGTCTGGATAATTTTCCTGCTGGCGGCGGGTGTGATCGCGGCCCGAGGGCAGGGGATCGAGCTCGATGAATTTCCGGTGGATAAACCGACCTACGCGGAGATGTGGGATCTCCGGGAGGCACATCGCGGGTCGGCGGAGAAGCTGGATCGAGGAGTGATCCTGTCGGAGAAACAGACGACGCGCATGGCCGACATCCTGCGGCGGTCCCGTACGGTCGTGGAGCGGTCGGCGAACTTTGGGCGCATGGGGCCGGAAGAAAAACGAGCCCGAACGGAGGGGCAGTTCGACCCCGCACCCGGTGCCCACAATCGCGGACTGCGCTACACCACGAAGGCGGCCGACGAGGCGATCCTGGAGGCGGCATTCGATCATCTTTTCGGCTACCGCGCCGACGGCCTGGCCACGACGTCGGAAGTCTATTTTCTAGGGGTTGGTGATCAGGGCGATGATCCCCCCGACAGCGTGCTCGCGCGCATGAGCGCATCGGAAACGGCGAAAGCGCAAGGTGTGATCGTGCGGCCGGTGTCGAAAGCGCTTTTTGTCACCCAGGGCGGTATTCGCGACGCGGACACGGGTGCCTACGGCGTGATGTTTCGGGTGAACGCGATTACGCCCCTGAAGGATGGCGATGTGCGCGCTGTGGCGAGTTTTGCCGAACGTGACGCGACAGTTTTTACCAAAACGCTCCTTCTGCGTCAGGTATCGGGTGGGTGGAAGGTGATCTCGGACGAAGATTACGCGGGGCTTTGATCATCCGCGGAGGTGCGGAGTCGATCCCGGGCGGCGAGCAATCCAGCGGCGATGCTCAGAGCGATCTCGTGAGGATGGTTCGAACCGATGCGCAGCCCGATCGGGCATTCAAAGGCAGATTGTTTTTCCGGCGGTAAACCCGCCGCGCGCAGATCGCGTTCGAGCGTGGCCCGTTTCGATTGGCTGCCGATCACGCCGAGATACGGGAAGTTCCGCGTTTCGAGACAGCGCTGAAGAATCGGAAGATCGGTCGCGTGGCCCTGGGTGATGAGAAGGACAAACGCGTCGGCCGGGAGATCCGCGACGGCGTCGGCCGGAGCGGGTAATTCGATCAGTTGGACATTGGTCGCGGTGGGAAGGCGGGCGAGCCACTCGGTGCGAGGATCGTAACACTGGATGCGGCAGGGCAGGGGAGCGAGAACGGGAAGCAACGCCTGCACGACATGACCCGCTCCAAAGATCACGATCGTCCACGCGGAGCGGGAGTGTAACTCGAAATACAGGTGCATCACGCCGCCACACGTCATACCGATGTCGCGTTGGAGATTCCATTCGACCGTGCTGGTTGCCGTGCGCCGGTCGAGCATTTCCCGGGCGTGGACGAGCGCAGCGGCTTCGATGCGTCCGCCCCCGACCGTACCAGCGTGCAGGCCGGAATCCGTAACGAGCATGCGTGCTCCGGCATCCTGCGGCGTGCTGCCACGCACCGCGGTCACGATGGCCAGGACAAACGGAATGCCGGCCGCGTGCAGGCGGGGGATCTCGTCGTAGAGGCCATCGTCCATTTCGCTGGTCAAGTTTCCACCTTCCCCGGAAGGACGCCAGTGCTAACGTGCCGGGTCCCGCGATGCACTCGATCAAGTCCATGACCCTCGACGAAATCGGCGCCCGTCTCGCCGACCTCGGGCAACCCGCGTACCGCGCGAAACAAATCACCGATTGGATCTACCGGCAGCGCGCCGGAAATTTCGAGGCGATGACGAATCTGCCGTCGTTGCTCCGGGCAGTATTACGCGACGATTTTGACGAACGCCCGCTCGAGGTGGTGCGCCAGACGGGCTCCCGCGACGTGACCCAGAAATTTCTTTTTCGTCTGCGCGACGGCCAGCTCGTTGAAACCGTCCTCATTCCGGCTTCGCCAGCTCTCTACGGCGAAGCGTCCGACCGCCGCACTCTCTGCGTTTCGTCGCAGGTCGGCTGCGCGTACGGTTGCAAATTTTGCGCGAGCGGACTCGATGGGTGGAAACGCAATCTTGAAGCTGGCGAGATCGTCGACCAGATCCTCCAGGCGGAGGCCATTTCCGGCGAACGGGTGAACAACCTCGTTTTTATGGGTATGGGTGAGCCGCTGGCGAATTTCGAAAATTTGATGCGCGCGGTCGGCATTCTCAACGCGCCGTGGGGTGTCGGCATTGGTGCGCGCCACATCACCATTTCGACCAGCGGGCTCGTGCCGCGCATTTGTGAGCTGGCCGATCAACCCCTTCAGGTCCGGCTCGCCATTTCGCTCCACGGAGCCACCGACGCGGTGCGCGATCAAATCATGCCGGTGAACCGAAAATACCCACTCGCCCAACTTCTGGACGCGTGTGCGTATTACCGGCAGCGGAAAAAACAAAAGATCACGTTCGAGTTCATCCTGATTGCCGGGGTGAACGATTCGCGCGAGCAGGCCCGGGAACTGTCCGGCATTGTGCGTCGGCTGGATGCCAAGGTGAACGTGATTCCGTACAATACCGTGGAGGGACTTCCGTGGGAGCGACCGGTTGAGGAACAGCAGGACGCTTTCATGGACGTACTGCGCGGAGCGGGGGTGGCGGCCACCATTCGGCGCGAAAAAGGTCATGACATCGCGGCGGCCTGCGGCCAATTGCGCCTCCAGACCGAGCGAGAAAAACCCTTTGCAGCGGCATGAAGCCTGCTCTAAGTCTGACTAATGCCGGACGATGATTTCGGGTGTCCCGAGCTTTGGGACGAATACGAGTGGGAGCGGTTTCTCCAGCAGCAGGATCGCAAGACCGAGCAGTACTTTTCGCTCTTCGAACAGTACGCCAACCACCCCGATCGCGATGAAATCATCGCCCGCGAAATGGGCTGGAATCAGCAGGTCGACGAGGATGACGACGAAGAGGACGGCGAGGAATGGATGGAAGTCGTCGCCGAAGAATCCGCCGAGGAGGAGGAGTCCGAGGAGGAAGACGACGACGAGGATAGCGATGACCTCGACGAGCTGCAGGATTCCGAAGTTTATCTCCAGAGCATGGAGCTGAACCGACGGGTTTTTGCGATCGTCGAAGAGCGCCCGGAATTGAAAGACCACCCGGTCGCCGTCGAACTCGCGACGCGCGTTGCCATCTGCGGTGCAAAACTGGCCGCGGCGCTTTGTGGTGACGACTATTCCGAGGTCGGCATGACGATTGCCTACCTTAAACGCAGCTTGAAGGCCGCGAACGATTCGCTTGGTGCGCTGATTCGGCTGCGCGACGCCGGTTTGCTCAAGGACGAGGATGTGAGCGATTGCACCGAGCTGATCTTCCCGATTCGCGAGCGGATCGTGGATATGATGGGGGAATACCGCATCGAATTGCGCCGCCGCCGGGGAGAACTTTGACCGGGTTTGAATAACCGGGGCGGGAAGACCGTCTCTGACTCATGAGAAGTGCTGCAGCAGAGGCGGAGGCAGATCTCGTCGACCGTGCCAGGCGCGGGGAGACGGAAGCCTTTGATCAGCTCATCACTCTCCATCGAGAAAGAGTATTTATGCTGGCCAATCACGTCGTTCGCAATCCCGAGGAAGCACTGGACCTCACGCAGGAGGCCTTCATCCGTGCGTGGAAGTCGCTTGCGAAATTCGACGGCAAGGCGTCGTTTGGAAGTTGGATTTCGCGGATCACGACCAATGCGTCCATCGACCTGCTGCGTCGGCGACAGGCGCACCCGCAGACGGAATTCGAGGCGGTGCCGATGGCGATTGACGCGGCATCCCGGACGACGCCGTCCCAGCCCGAGCGGCCCGGTGTGAGCGTGGAGCGGCGCGAAATGCGCGAACGTTTCGACCGTGCGCTTGCCACCCTCAGCCCGGAACACCGTGCGGTGATCGTCCTGAAGGAAGTCGAAGACCGCTCGTACAAAGAAATTGCCGACTCGGTCGGCTGCACGATCGGCACTGTGATGTCGCGACTTTTTTACGCCCGCAAAAAACTGCAATCCGAACTTCGCGATCTTTATGAAGAACTTTGAGGAACGTTACACCGCCTGGATGGATGGCACGATGGAGGCGAGCGAGACCGATGCGTTCGAGCGGGAGATCGACGATCTCGAAGCTGCCCGTCGTGACCGCGCTGATTGGAGCAAGCTCGGTGGCCTGATGCGCGAGTGCCTCGTCCCGGAACCGATGCCGCATCCCGATTTTGTGAACTCGCAGGTGCTCGACGCCATTCGGCGGGAAACACCAGCTCCCCGCGAGCGACCGGCGCTTTTCCCGATTCGGCGACTCGTTTTTGGTGGAGCGTTTCTTGTGGTGCTCGCCGCGGTTGCGACCGCATTCCTTTTGCCGCGTGATTTCGGCGGACCGGAGGGCGCGGTTTACGCCTCGCAGGTCATCAGCGCCCAGTCGCCCGACCCGAAGTTATCCGCCTACGCGTTCCAGGCTCCGGGTGGCAAAGGCACGGTGCTTTGGATTGAAAATCCCGGATTTATCCCGGCGGGCCAGAGCCTTAAATGATTGGTCGCCGATGATAGCTCCACGAGCCGCCCTCGTCCTTTTCGCCGGCATCGCCCTGCTGATTTCCGCGGCCGAGGGCCGTGGCGCGGACCGCATTTGGACGGCGCTGGTATTGGCGACCCAGGAGACACCTCCCCGCGAGGTCGCTCCGGAGCTCGAGCCTTTCGTCAACGGCTTGAAGACCGTATTCGGCTACAATTCGTTTTACCTGCTCGGCGACAAACGCAAACGCATCGGCAAAGGTACGGAAGAATGGCTCGTGCCGACGAAAGAATTTTCGCTCCGGATGCGTTGCACGGATCGAGATGCGGTGTCCTACACGGTCGCACTGGAGTTGTTTCTGAAAGAGGGAGTGGTTGTGAATTCCGAGGTGAAACTTGCCCGCAATGCGCCGCTCTACATCCGCGGCCCGCAGTGGGGCAAAGGGCAGCTCATTTTCATTCTCGAGGTGCGATGAATCTCGACGACTCGCAACGGGCTGCCCAGGTCCAGTTTGACCGGCAAAGCGACCGTTACGGCCGCACGCACCTGCTGGCTGATACCAGTGACCTCGACGCCGCGGTCCGTCACGTCGAGATGCCCGAGCGCGGACGCGCCCTCGACGTTGCGACGGGCGGTGGGCATTGCGGGTTGTGGCTGGCGCGCCGGGGATACCGGGTGACGCTGGCGGACATCTCGCAGCGTATGCTGGAGAATGCCTCGCGCCTGCTCGAGGAAGAGGGATTCATCTGCGAGACGCGCCAGCATGCGGCCGAGGAGCTGCCGTATACGGGACGGAGTTTCGAGATCGTGTCCTGCCGCATTGCAGCGCACCATTTCAGCAATCCACCGGAATTTGTGTTCGAATCGAGCCGGGTGCTGGCTCCAGGCGGGTTGTTTATTTTGATCGATGGGACTGCTCCGGAAAATCCACAGGCCGAAGCGTGGTTGCACGATGTGGAAAAGCTGCGTGACCCGAGTCACGGTCGATTTCTCCTGCCGGGTCAGTGGAGCCGTCTGTGTCTTGGGGCCGGACTCGACGTCATCGAATCCGGCGTGACGACGCTCAAACAGCCTGACCTGGAATGGTATTTCGAAACGGCGAACACCCCTCCCGCCAACCGGGACGAGGTGCGTGAGCTGGTTGCGAATGCTCCGAATTCCGCGCGCGAGGCGTTCCGCGTCGCCGAGGAGGATGGCCGGACGGTCTGGCAATGGCCGCGCCTGCATCTCGTCGCCCGCAAACGCTGAGCCCTCCGCGAAGGAGTTGGCCATCGAACCCGGTGGCGGGTAAAAGATCGTCGTCATGAAACGATCCCTCCGAGTTGGTCTTATTGGTTACAACTTCATGGGCAAAGCGCACTCGAACGCGTGGCGCCAGGCCCCCCGCTTTTTCGATCTGCCTGCCAACGTCGAGCTCCACACGATTTGTGGACGCAACGAGGCGGCCGTGCGTGACGCCGCTTCCACGCTGGGTTGGCAGAATGTCGCCACCGACTGGCGAAAAGTCGTTGCGGATCCCGAGATCGACATCGTCGACATCTGCACACCGAACGACAGTCACCGCGAAATTGCCGTGGCGGCAGCGGAGCACGGCAAGGCGATTCTTTGCGAAAAACCGCTGGCAATGACGGTCGCGGAATGTGCCGAAATGGCCGCCGCTGTGAAGCGGGCCCGCGTCGTCAACATGATCTGCCACAATTACCGCCGCATCCCAGCCATCGCGATGGCCAAACGCATGATTGAGCGAGGCGACCTCGGCGACCGCATTTTCCATTTCCGGGCTCGTTACGCTCAGGATTGGATCGTCGATCCGGAGTTTCCACTCGTCTGGCGTTTGCAGTCGAAGATCGCCGGCTCGGGCGCGCACGGCGACATCGATGCCCACATCATCGACCTCGCGCGATACCTCGTGGGCGAAATCAAGGAAGTCTGCGGACTGATGGAGACATTCATCAAAAAGCGTCCACTCATGGACGCAGCCGGCGGCGGTCTGACGGCGAAAGGCGGAAAAAAAATGGGAACTGTGACGGTCGATGATGCCGTGAGCTGGATCGGGAAGTTTCGCAATGGAGCGGTCGCCAACCTCGAAGCGACGCGATTCGCGCTCGGACGCAAAAATCACATCACTCTCGAGATCAACGGCAGCGCGGGATCGATCGCTTTTGATTTCGAAGACATGAATCGCCTGAAATATTTCCGGGCTGATGATCCGACCGATGCGCAGGGATTCCGCGACATCCTGGTGACGGATTCGAGCCACCCGTTCGCCGGGGCGTGGTGGCCTCCGGGCCACATCGTCGGGTACGAACACACGTTCGTGAACACGTTCGCGGATTTTATCATTGCCGTGGTTGCGGGGCGCAGCGTGCAGCCGACTTTTCAGGATGGATTGGAAAATCAGAAAGTCCTCGAGGCCATCGAAACCAGCGCGCGGGAACGGGCGTGGATTTCGGTTAATTGATTCCTTCGCCGCGGGGCGGTGTGATTGAATGCCCATGATGTCCAGATTTTCAGATCAAGTCGCAGTTGTTACCGGAGCGGGCCGCGGGATTGGCGAGGCCATCGCGCGGCGTTTTGCCAGCGAAGGAGCGCGTGTCGCCATCGTCAGTCGCACCGAGGCGAATTCGAACAAAGTGGCGGAATCGATCAACGCAACCCACGCCGGGGCGGCGCACGCCTACGCCGTCGACGTGGCGGATTTCGACGCCGTTCAGGCCGTCGGCGAGCAAATCCTGAAGGATTTTGGCCGCGCCGATATCCTCGTGAACAATGCCGGTGTCACGCGCGATACACTCGCGATGCGCATGTCGTCCGATGATTGGGATGTGGTGTTGAACACAAATCTCAAAGGCGCTTTCAATTTCACCCGTGCGCTGCTGCGACCAATGGTGAAACAGCGGTCCGGCCGTATCATCAACATCAGCTCGGTGAGTGGCCTGATGGGTCTTGCGGGTCAGGCCAATTATTCCGCCAGCAAAGCCGGCTTGATCGGCATGAGCAAAAGCATTGCCCGTGAACTCGCGTCGCGTGGCATTACCGTCAACGTGGTCGCGCCGGGATTCACCGAGACCGACATGACGGCCGAGTTGTCGGAAGACATCCGCAAAGGCGCGCTCGGGCAGATTCCCTTGGCGCGATTTGGTTCCTCGGAGGAAATCGCTTCGGCCGTCGCATTTTTCGCGAGCGCCGAAGCCGCTTACATCTCCGGTCAGGTGCTCGCTGTTGATGGCGGCATGTCGATGTAAACAATCATGGTTGTTTCCTTTCTGCGTCACGCCGAGGCCGAGGACGAAAAGACGTCCGATTTCGAACGCAAGCTGACGCCGAAGGGACTCGGGCAGGCGGAGAAGGTCGGAGCATTTTGCGCGCGTTACGGTCTGGTTCCCGGCCTGATCGTGACAAGTCCGGTCGTGCGCGCCGAGCAGACCGCCCGCATCGTCGCACGCAAGCTGGGTGATTGTCCGCTCGCGGTGGAACGCTGGCTCGCTTGTGGCATGAGCCCGGCGACCTGCCTCGGGGAGCTCGCCGGATTTGCAAAATTTGAAAGTCTGATGCTCGTTGGCCACGAGCCGGATTTCAGCCGGACGATTGCCATGCTCATCGGCTTGAACGACTCCGACGCGATCCAGATCCGCAAGTCGTCACTTACGGTCATCGACGTGCGGCATTTTCGATCCGGCGGCGGCCGTCTCGAATACGTCGTGCCGGTCCGCCTGATGTAAATTTCGTTTGTTTTTATGAAACCTGAAGTCATCCACGCCTCTGATTTTGTCGCCGAAGCGGCGAGCCTCATTGAATCCGCCGCGCAGGACGCGATTGCGCAACGCGGCACGTTCAGCCTCGCACTGAGTGGTGGCAATACGCCGCGCCCCGTTTACGCCGAGATCGCCAAACGCTCCATCGACTGGACCCGCGTGATCGTGACGTTCGGCGACGAACGTTGCGTGCCGCCCGAAGACGAGCACAGCAATTTTCACATGGCGACGGAGTCGCTGCTCAGCCACGTCGCGATCCCACCGGAAAATGTACTGCGCATGAAAGGCGAACTCGAACCCGCCGTCGCGGCGCGGCAATATGAGAATGATTTGCGGGCGCGGTCGGAGGGCGGAATTTTCCGACACGATTTGATTCTGCTCGGCATGGGCCCCGACGGTCACACGGCCTCGCTTTTTCCCGGTACACCGGCGCTGCACGAACGCGACCGACTGGTGATCGAAAATTACGTGCCGCAGATGGAGATGTGGCGCATCACGTTTACGTATCCGCTGATCGATGCGGCGCGGCACGTGTGTTTCCTCGTCAACAGCAAGGGCAAGGACGATGTGATCGATCGCATTTTGAATGGCGACGTGACGTATCCGTCGGCGGTGGTTCGTCCGACAGACGGCGCCCTCACGTGGATGCTCGGAGCCTGATTCCCATGAAAGCCCTCCTCCTCACGAACGAATTTCCACCGTACATCTATGGTGGGGCTGGCGTGCACGTGGAGTATCTCAGTCGGGAACTCGCGAAGTTGATCGACGTCGAGGTGCGCACGTTCGGCGACCAGAAATCGCACGTCGGCTCGCTGACCGTGAAAGGATTCGGCCTCGACGTCTCGGGTTACACGTGTCCGCCGCCACTGCGGTCGGTATTTGGGGCGGTGCAGAGGTCCACGGCATTCAACACGACGGCAATCGATGCCGATCTGGTGCATTGCCACACGTGGTACGCACACTTCGGCGGGATTCTCGCCAAGCTCAACTACGGCATCCCGCTCGTGATCACGGTGCATTCGCTCGAGCCGCTTCGTCCGTGGAAACGTGAGCAACTTGGTGGTGGCTACGATTTCACCTGCTGGCTGGAAAAAACCGCGCTTGAAATGGCGGACGCGGTCATCGCGGTCTCGCAGGAAACGCGGCGCGACGTTCTCCGGCTTTTCGACATTCCCGAGGAACGAATGCCGATCATCTACAACGGGATCGACCTCGAGGAATATCGCCGCACGGAATCCCGCGGAGCGTTGAAGCGCCTCGGCATCGACCCGCACAAACCCTACGCGCTCTTCATCGGACGCATTGCGCGGCAGAAAGGGATCATTCATCTGGTCAACGCGATCCGTTACATGGATCCGAATTTTCAAATCGTGCTGTGCGCCGGTGCTCCGGATACGCCCGAGATCGCCGCGGAAATGAAGTCCGCCGTGGGTCGTGCCCAGCAGCATCGCGACGGCGTGATCTGGATCGAAGAAATGGTTGATAACAAAACCAAGATCGAACTCTACAGCCACGCAGGAGTGTTCATTTGCCCGTCGATTTACGAGCCATTCGGGATCATCAATCTTGAAGCAATGGCTTGCGAAACCGCGGTCGTCGCCAGCGCGGTCGGCGGCATTAAAGAGGTGGTCGTTCATGGCGAGTCCGGGCTCCTCGTGGGCATCGATCAAATGACCGAAAGCCCATTCGAGCCCAAGGCACCGGATCGTTTTTCGCGCAATCTGGCGGACGCAGTGAATACCCTCATGGCCGACCCGGCCAAACAGATCGCTTACGGAAAAGCCGGCCGCCAACGCGCAGAAAAGATGTTTGGCTGGGACGCCATCGCCCGCCAGACCACCGACCTTTACGCGTCCCTCATCGCGAAATAAAACGCTGACCCGCCGTCGGGCGGAAAACACGACGGCCGAAAGCGCGTGATTTCAAACGTTGGGCTGGAGGATGGCCGCGTCCCAATCCTTCCACACGGGCTCCAGACCGAGGGCGGCGAGGCGGGCAGCGACTTCGGCGGGTGATCGGTCGTCAGCGATGGCGAATTGTTCGGTCGCGGCGGTGGCGTCGGCCGGAGCATCGGTTTGGCGGCCGCGCTGGGTGACGTGGAGGTTCCCCACTCCCTGGCCGGTATAGCCGCCGGGTTCCGTGTGACTGCCGGCACTCATCATGGTGACGCCGAGCGGTGCGATGGCGTCACGCAAATTGGCGGGTTCTCGCGTGCTCAGCACAATGCCGACGTGCGGAAACGTGAGGCGCAGGGCGCATTGGAGCTGGATGAATTCGCGGTCGGTGAACGGAAAGCGCGGCACAAATTCTCCGGCGGCGGGTTTGAGCCGGGGCAGGCTGACCGTGAGCTGTGCCCGCCAGCAGATGCGGTGGAGGTATTCGAGATGGGCCGCGAGCGCGACGGCCTCATCACGCCAGTCCCAAAGCCCGAACAATGCGCCGATGCCGATGCGGCGGAAACCGGCGGCGTAAGCGCGTTCGGGGCAGTCGAGTCGCCAGTCGAAATGTTTTTTTGGTCCCGCGAGATGAAGCTCGGCGTAGGTCGGGCGGTGGTACGTTTCCTGGTAAACGACGAGTCCTTCAGCTCCGGCGGCAACGAGCGGGAGGTAATCGTCGGATTCCATCGGCGCAACTTCCAGCGAGATGCCAGGCATGATCGGCGAAAGTCTGCGGATGCACGCATCAAGGTATCCGCTGGAGACAAATTTCGGGTGTTCGCCCGCGACGAGCAGGATGTTGCGGAATCCCTGGTCCGCGAGGTGGCGCGCTTCGCGAACGACTTCATCGAGTTCGAGCGTGACTCGGAGAATGGCATTCTCGCGCGAGAATCCACAATACGCACACGAGTTGATGCATTCGTTCGAGAGGTAAAGCGGCGCGAACAGTCGCATCGTGCGGCCAAAAAATCGCCGCGTGATCGCAGCGGATTCCCGCGCCATGGCGTTGAGCCGAACATCGTCGACCGGATCGAGCAGGCGGCGGAACCGGCCGACAAAGGGCGATGACAGACTGGTTTCGAAGTGGGACGAAAATGGCATCGAGGAGAAGTTAGACAGATTTTGCGGCAGGGTTCGGAATAAAATCCATGGTGGCTTGGTTGATCGCGTTTCCGACCGGAGCGGCTCGCGAACATTTATTCCTCCTTGATCGCGGCGGACGGGCTTGCGGGCTGGAAACCGGCGGTATTCGATAATCGGGTAATGCGGGGAGGTTTCGAATAAAGATTGCGGTGGTCGGGTGCGGCATGGCCGGGCCGGCGTGCGCAATTTTGCTGCGGCGAGCCGGCCACGAAGTTGAGATTCTCGAACGCTCGCCGGTGCTTGGCCCGGTCGGCGCGGGCATTTTGTTGCAGCCGCCCGGTCTGGCGGTGCTCGAGCGTCTGGGCAGCCGCGAGGAAGTGTCGGCAATGGGATCGCCGGTGCGGAGATTGGCCGGCTTTCGGCCGTCCGGACAACCGGTGTTGGATTTGCCTTACGGCGACGGAGCGTGCGGCTACGGGATTCATCGCGGGCGGTTGTTTGGCATCTTGATGACGGCCGTGAATCAGGCCGCTATTCCGGTCAGGACGGCCTGCGACGTGTCGCGGGTGGATCAGTCAGACGCCGCGGCCCACGTCGTGCTCGCTGACAACTCGATCGCCGGGTCCTACGATTTGGTTGTGCTCGCGGACGGTGCGCTCGCGCGGACGGTTTGTGGCGTGCGGACGGATCAGGCGCGTCGGCCGCAAATCTGGGGCGCGTGGTGGATGAGCCTGCCGGATCCGGCCCGGACATTTCCGGAAACATTGCACCAGATCTACGCGGGATCCCGGCGGTTGTTGGGCGTTCTTCCGACCGGAATCTCCCACGATGGAACGTCGCCGAGCGTCAGCCTTTTCTGGGGAGTGCGGCTGGACGAGGCGGAAGCGTGGCGATCGCGGGGAGTGGGTCGGTGCCGTGACGAAATCATGCGTCTCGAACCGCGGCTCGAGGCGGCGCTTGATCACCTCTCCGATCCGGATCAGATGACGCTCGCCCGGTATTTTGACGCCCTGCCACGTCGGTGGTCGTCGGGCCGGCTCGTGCTGGTTGGCGATGCGGCACACGCGATGAGCCCCCACCTTGGCCAGGGCGCGAACCTCGCATTTCAGGACGCGGCGGCGCTGGCGGACGCACTCGCGGGCGAAGCCGATCTGGCGTCGGCGCTCAGGAACTACGAACGCAAGCGGCGCGGTCACGCCGCGATCTACCGTACCTTCTCGCGTTGGATGACGCCATTTTTCCAGTCCGAGAATCCGCTGCCTGCGCAGGTGCGGGACGCGTTTCTTCCGATCGCGTGTCGCATTCCGTGGGCGCGGCGGCGCATGCTGCGCGTCTTGTCCGGCGAAGTGCGCCGGTGGCGGGATCTGGTTTGAGCGATTCCGAGTCCCGCGTGAGCCGGTTCAGTTGCGTAAAATGATGCGCCGCTGGGTGGCAGTGACGTCGCCACGGAAATTCACGGCGCGCAGGCGCAGCGTGTTTCGCCCCGAGCGCAGGTTGCGCGCGTTGACCTGCCATTTTCCGCTGCCATTCACGGTCACCTGCCGCCAGTCGTTGCCGTTGAGACGCCATTGGATGGCAGTTGCGCTGCCGCTCGCCTCGCCGCGAACGACACGTGAAGCGGTGCTCGTTTTCAGCTGGTTGTTCCCGAATACGCGAAATGCCGGAGTCGGGATCGGGGTCAGTGTAACGGCGAAAACGTAATTTGACGCGGCGGTCGGGCCGTTGTTCGGACGTTCGGCAATGATGCCACCGAAGATGTAACCAATCACGGTCGGCGTCGTGATGCTGTCGAGGTTGAGGACGCCATTGTTGAAATTCGCGATGCCGGGCAGTGGGAAAAAGTCGGCTTCGGCACCAAAAAGGAAGGGTGCTCCGTTGTTGGAGGGATTTGGAATCGTCGGATATTCGCCGAGGTAAGTCTGTGAGTAAGCTCCGCTGTTGGTTCGGACGAGCGAGGTGATTCCGTTGATGAACGGGATCTGCTGGTCGGCCTCGATGGTGCCGGTGGCCGTGTCGTAATAAAGCACGCTGATGCCGCCGAGCAGGACGTTGTGGGTCTGGTCGAGGGTGGGGGAATACAAGCTGATCGTGGCTGATCGGTAGGAATTCATGCCCTGGCGAAACGTGGCGGCATCAAGGGAATTCCCGGTCGTCGTTGCGCCATTGGCTGTGATTTCCACCGGGACCGTCCAGATGCCGAACGACGGCGTGAACACGCCGGAGAGGGCGGCGAGGCCTGTGTCGTAACCAGCCGAAGCCGATCCCTGCATGATCGGGACGACGTTCAGATCGCGGCGGCGGTATTCGGGTTGCGGTGACTCGGCGGCCGGCAACGAAATCGAAAGCGTGGTTCCGTTGTCGTTAAGGTTGAACGTGCGGACCTGGCGCGTGTAGTCGCCATTCGTGCCGGGAGTGTAGCCACCGATGAAATTCTGGCCGAACACGAGCTGGGCGCGACCACCAAGGAGGAACAGCTCGCCGCCGGTGACCCGGAGGTATTCATCCGACAGTTGGCGGAAGGAATTCACAAATCCGGGACCACCATCCTTGACCCATGCGATGACGCCAGGAAGGTCGAGCGCGGTCAGGGTGGGATAAGTCTGGAAATTGGCGAGGCCGGTGTCGTAGCCATAGCCGCCGATCATGTAGAGCGTGTCGCCCTGTTGCGCGGACTGCGATGCGGTGGTCGAAAGTGAATCGATTTGGGCGATGGTGAGGCCGGAGGAGACGTCGGTGAGAGAGCGACTCCAAGTCTCGAGGGTAACGGGATTGATCACCCAGACGGTGCGATTTTGGTCGGAAGGCGGGAAGTTGATCAGGCCATCATTGGTGAAGTCGTGCAGGCCATTGGTTCGTCCACCGATCAGGACCCATTCGTCACCGATCTGGCCGCGGGCGTAAGTCTGGAGCGTCGGTACGGTCGCTGCGTTCATGTCGTAAACGCTGAGCGTTACGGCGTAAGGCAAAGTGCTCTTGAGATTGATCGGCGAAAAATTCGCGGTCTGGTTGTCGGCGAAAGCGGTAGAAACAAGGAGACTGCAGAGGAAAGACCGAAACAACAGGTGCATAATTCGGATCTTATTCTCCAACGTTTCGGAAGTAACGGGGCAAATCTGGAAAGGATTTTTTCAGATGGGCCGGGCGTGCGTGCGGAGGTAACGTGAGCTCGATGAAGCTGGTTATCGTGATATTGGTCGGAGCGCTGAGTTTGGTGAATCTCGCGGAGGCCCAGACGGTGCGGCTTTCGGATGCTCAGGCGCTCGCGATCGGAAAACGGATCTGGAAAAACGAATGCGCTGGGACGGTGGACGGCCTGACGACGTGGAACGGCGGCGAAGATTTTGCGTCCCTTGGGATTGGGCATTTCATCTGGTATCCCGAGGGCAAGCGCGGCCCGTTCGAAGAGAGTTTTCCCAAACTTGCTGCGTATCTCGCGGAGAACGGAGTGGCGGTGCCGGCGTGGCTGCGCAAAGCGTGCCCGTGGAATACAAAAAAAGAATTCCAGGCCGACTTCCGGAGTTCGCGCATGAACGCACTCCGGGAGCTGCTCGTCGACACGGTGGCCTGGCAGGCGCGGTTTGCGGCGAATCGGCTCGAAGCGGCGCTGCCGAAAATGCTCGACGCCGCACCGAAGGCGGAACGGGAACGCATTCGAAATAACTTTTACGCCGTCGCGAGTCAGCCGCTCGGCATGTATGCGCTGATCGATTACGTGAACTTCAAAGGCGAGGGGGTCTCGCCCACGGAGCGTTACGCCGGCGAAGGTTGGGGGCTGCTCCAGGTGCTCGCCGCCATGGGGGACGGCCCGCCGATGAAAGAATTTTCGCAGGCTGCAAATCGAGTGCTCACGCAGCGGGTGGCGAATTCTCCGAAGGCCCGCAACGAAGCGAAGTGGCTGCCCGGCTGGCGCAACCGCTGCGCGACCTACGCGAAATAGCCAATCACCGCTTGCTCGGACACAGAGGAATCATCCGCAGATTCCACAGATTTTCGCTGAAGGTCGAAGCGTCTAGCCTCCCAAATCTGCGTCAATCTGCGAAAATCTGCGGATCAAAACGGAACCTCCGCGGTCTCCTCGAGGCGGCCTGCAGCCATCGACCGGAAATTGCGTGGCCGGCGGGCGGCGGGCGCTGGTAGGTTGAGTTTATGGGATGTCACGTGGTCGATCACCCGCTCGTGCGGGCGAAATTGGGAGTGCTGCGCAACCGAGATACCGGCATGGAAAATTTCCGCCGCACCCTGCGCGAATTGAGTCGGCTAGTCGGCTACGAAGCGTTGAGTGACCTCGAGGGCGACTTGAGGACTGTCGATACGCCGCTGGGGACGACTCCGGCATTCACCGTCCGGGAGCCGGTCGTGCTGATGCCAATCCTGCGAGCCGGTCTCGGCATGGCGGAGGCGCTTGCGGACTTGCTGCCGGACGCGCGGATCGGCCACGTCGGCATGTATCGCGACGAGGCAACGCTCGAACCTCAGTCGTACTTTTTGAAAGTTCCGCCGAACATCGAGACCGCAAATGTCGTCATTCTCGATCCAATGCTCGCGACGGGAAACAGTGCCGTTTTTGCCGTCGATCAGCTCAAAAATGCCGGAGCGCGCCATGTCCGGCTGGTCTGCCTCGTGGGCTGTCCGCAAGGAGTTGAGCGGGTCGAGGAGGCTCATCCCGATTTGCCGATCCATCTCGCCGCGCTCGATGATGGTCTGAATGAACACGGCTACATCGTTCCCGGGCTCGGCGACGCGGGCGATCGGTATTTTGGGACTTAGCAGGCGTTCGCCACCCTCAGAATTTCTGGTCCTTGGTCAGCGATCCAGGAAGTGCGTATTCCGCAATTTCCATACTGCCGTGGAAAACCTTGATCCAAATTCCGACCAGTTCGTCTTTGGACGCGCCGCGAGCACCGCTCGTGTAATAATAACCGGGTTCGATGCTGTGGGAGTGTAAAGTCACGCTCCGGGTGTCGAACGTAAATAGCCCGCTCCTCGGAATTCCAGTCACGGTCGCCTCGCCGTTCTCCTTGATCATTGGTAGATCGCGAGGATTTTTTTTGCCGTCATCTCGGCGCAAGAACAGCCGATAGTTCACCCGCAACTCCGGAACGGCGTCCATCATCGACAAATTTTTCAACGTCACTTTGTAAAAGCCCTTACTGACCGTCGTCGCAGTATTTCGGTTGAGACTCGCCTTGTCTTTTTCGATCTTCGGCACGGCCGTGATCTTCAAATCCACCGTCTGAGCGGCGGGATCTTCGGCGGCGCTCACCGATGCGATGACGATGACTCCGATCCACAGGTGGATGATCCTGAACATTGCTCCGCCTTAGCTTCCCGCGTGCATGTCCGTCAATGCGGGTTTTGTTCCAAAATGGAATGGAGGGAAAAAACCAATGCTGCCGCGCCTACATTGGTGGGGTGAGCAGGCGGACGGTGGGATCGATTGATCGTGGGTCTTTAAAAATTGGGGCCGGATTGGTGGAGCGAACCTCGTAACTGGTGAGCACGAACTCCGGATAAAAACGATCACTGGCCGGCTCGTAAACGGTGTCGCCGGAGAATCCGCCGCGGAGCAGATATTCGGTATTGTTGTCGCTTCCGATACTGCCGGCTTGCCGGTCCGGCGCGAGCGTTTGCTGTTCGTTGAGCATGACGAGTTTCGCCGTGTTCCATTGACGGCCCGGTTCGCGCACCCAGCCCCACATCTTGTAGTCCTTTTTGTAAAATCGCCGCCCGACGTAATAGTTGCCGGGGACCTCGGAGCGGATGGCAGCCTCCATCGCCGCGCGGCGGGCGGCATCCTCGGAAGGAACCGTTTCGCAGCCGGAAAAAATGATCAGAATAAGAACCAGGGACAGGGCGGAAAAAGCGCGGCGGATCATGCGAAGGAGTTTGTGACCGGTTCGCGGTCGAGGCGCAAGGCGGCGAGCTGGCCATGCAGCCCGACGACCGAGACGATGGCGGCCGACGCCGCTGGATTTTCCCGCAGCCAAAACCGTGCGCAGATGACCTGGGCAAGACTGGCGGCCGTGAACGATTCGCCCAGCGTGATCTTCGGCGTGAAGACCTCCGCCTCGGGCAGCATGCGATCAAATGCGTGTCTTTCGATGGCGTCAAATCGTGTGCCGGCGGCCGAGGCAAACACGGCGCTCGGGGCGGAGTCGGGTCGGAACAGACCGCCTAGCACCGAGGCGAGGTGGTCCCGACCATCGGCGACGGCGCGGTAGCTGCGGCCCGGGTGAATCGTGAGCCATCCGTTGCCGTTACTGCCGAGCACGATGGCGGCGGCACCCTCGGCGAAGATGGTGCCCCGTCCGGCAAACGGCCTGATGGTATCGTCCGACGTGGCAAGGCCCCAGCGGGCGTATGCTTCGCAAATGATCCAGTCGGATTCTTCGGCGGCTGCGACCACGCAAAAATCACATTCGCCTGAGGCGAGCAGGTCCTCCGCGGTGGCGAGCGCGGAGAGCGAAGCCGTGGCGTCACCGACCAGCGTGGTGGCGGTCCCGGTGACGCCCAAACTTGCTGCGGCGTGGCTCAACGGCGCGTTGTAAACGGTTTCGGGAAAAAGCAGCGGGCTGCCCGCCTGGACGCCGTTGGCCGCGATCTCGGCGAAAAATTTTCGCGTGTAGACCACTCCACCGTCGGCCGCGGCAAAAACGAGGGCAAGGCGATCCGGTGCCGCGGCCGGATCGATCCCGGCGTCAGCGAGCGCGTCGAGAATGGCGGTGACGACAAGGTGGGAAATCGTGCTTGCGCGGCGGAGGCGGGGCTGGCGGGCCAATTCCGGTGCGATGTCAGTGGCGGTGAAAACGGGAAATATCCGTCCGGTGAGTGGATTGGAGACCTTGGTCGCCTCGGGCTGGATACCGGCCCGGATCGCGGCCCACACCGGATCGAGACCGCGGCCCGCCGGCGTCACCCAACCGCATCCGCAGATTCCCATCGTCATGGCCGGCACGTTTCGATCACGACCGTTGCGTTGGCCCCACCAAAACCGAGGGAATTCGAAAGAACGCACGTCGGCCGCGTGGCACGAATCGTATTCGCGACAATGTCGAGGGCGGTGCCAACGTCGGGAGCTTGGTAGTGAAGATTGGCCGGGAGAAATTCCTCGTTCATCGCCAGAATACAGAATGCCGCTTCGATGGCTCCCGCCGCGCCGAGCGAATGGCCCATCTGGCCTTTGGTGCTGCTGACGGCCGCCTGCGGGCAAATGTCCGCGATCGCCCGCGCCTCGCACGCGTCGTTGAACGGGGTCGCGGTGCCGTGCGCGTTGATGTAATCGACCTCGCTGCCGTGACGACCGGCGGAGGCGAGGGCATTTTCCATGGCGCGGCGCGGACCGGAGCCATCCGGGTTTGGCTGGGTGAGGTGGTGATTGTCGGTCGAAGCACCGTATCCGGTGATCTCGGCAAGAATCGGAATGTCGGCAGCCCGGGCACTGGCGACGGATTCGAGCAGCAGAATGGCGGCACCTTCACCGAGGGCGAGGCCGGTGCGGTCGCGGTCGAAGGGACGGCATTTGCTTCCGGTCGAAGCTCGCAACGCGTCGAAACCCGCAAAAACCAGCTCGCAGAGCGCGTCGTAGCCGCCGCAGAGAACGCGGTCCGCCTGCCCTGATCGGATCAACGCCGCCGCGTGGCCGATGGCATTGGTGCCCGATGCACACGCGTTGGAAAATGTCCGCACCGGCGCTTCGAAACCAAAATGCTGCAACGCATCGAGCGTCGGTCGTTGCGGCGGGTAACCGAAAACCCAGCGCGCCGCCTCGCGGTTGGAGGCCGGCTGCCCAAGGGATCGAAAAAACGCTTCGCCGAACGCCATGCCTCCACTCGTCGTGCCGATCACGGCAACGTCCGGGGCAAAATCGCGTCGCTGCTCCAGGGCCTCGGCGGTCGCGAGCAGCATCATTTGGGAAGCTGAATTCCACCACCGGGCATGGCGGGTGAGGCTGCTGGCGGGTTCCAGCCACGCGGACGGCACCTGACCCGCGGTTTTCGACTGACAGCGCGACACGTCGAACGTGGTGATCGGGCTGACGCAGTCGCGAGCTCCGCGCAGGCTAGTAATCGTGGCGGCG
>JBGTDR010000224.1:0-31436 GCA_041748215.1 Chthoniobacterales bacterium | reverse complement strand
CGCTCGCCAATCTTTACGATCCGCTTGCCATGCCGGCGGACCTACTGCGAACCCATCAGGCGCTTGATCGCGCGGTCGAGCGAGCGTATCGAAAAGAGCCCTTTGCGTCCGACCGCCAGCGGGTGGAATACCTCTTCCAGCTCTACGAGCGCCTGACCTCGCCGCTCCTCCCAGCAACCCCGCGTCGCAGACGCGTCGTCCCGCAAGGGGAATAGCCTATTCAGACTCTGGATGCCTATTTGGGTCGTCTGGATGGTCACTTTGCGCGCCTGAATGGTCGATCAATTCGGGTGCACGTCGTTTAGTTCGATCAGGGTGAAGAATGATACGTGGGTATCCTTTTGACTTGCCCGGTGGATAGGGCGGATGCTATCCGGCTACTAACCATGGCAAATTCAGAATCCACGTTCGCCGATAAGCTGGGCCGCGCCCAGAATCTCCAGTCTGCTGTCGCTGGCTACACCCCTGCTTTCGCCCCAGCGGATGTGTCGCTCAAACCCCCAGCATTCAAGACGTTCATCGAAAGTATCGAGACGGCCAACGAGACGCTCGACGACAAACGCGGCACCTACTCTGTCTACACGGGTGAACGTCTCGCGATGGTCAAGGACATCAAGGCGCGAGCGCAGCGCGCGATGAGCTACATAAAGAGCAATTCCGCCTGGGCCAAGCGGTATGAGAGCGCAAAGTTGATTTACGATAAGCTGCGCGGCTACACCCCGGCCAACGTGAAGGCGCCAGAGGGCGATACCGTAACCGAAAAGAAAAAGGTGAAGGTGGGTCAGCAGAGTTTTTCCGACATCGAGGGGCTCTTCTCGAAGCTCATCACCGCGCTCGGCAAGGTCCCAAGGTACGCCCCGCCAGCCGCGGAACTCACGATCGCAGAATTGACGGGGTTGGACGACGCCTTTTCCGCGATGAGCGATGATATCGGCACCGTCGCCGCGGAAATCTCGGTGCTGGTGCGGGAGCGGGCGGCACTCTACGAGGAGCTTTCGGATAAGGCGCAGTCCATCAAGGCGGCGGTCTCTTCTCAATACGGACCGAAAAGCGCGGAATTCACGACGATTAAGGGCCTGAAGTTTTAGGACGGACGCTCCCGAGTCAGTTGTGACAAATGGATAAAATTCCCTACCGGGTGGCGAGGGATAGCCTCCCGGCACGCTTGAGTGGCCCGTGGGCACTGCGAAAGCACCATTACCTCAAGAATTAATGCGGCATCACGACGGCCTCGATGCGGGGGAAGTTTCGCCTCGTGTATCTTGATGTGATGGCCGGTCCCGGTCGGTGCATCGAGGAGGATACTGGCGACGAGTTTGCGGGTTCGCCATTCGTAGCTCTCGACTTCGAGTTTTCTGATTACATCTTCATCGAAGCCGACCAAAAGCTGAATGCAGCCCTTGAGCAGCGCCTCTCCGGACATCCGAAGAGTGATAAAATCAAAGTCATCAACGGGGATTGGAGTCGGCTGGCGCGGAAAGGTGATTTTGTCTTCGATGCGTCCACGCTCGTCGTGGCTTTTATTGACCCGACAGGAATCGCTGCCGTCCCGATGAACGCGATGTGCCAGCTGATGAAAAATCCCAGAATCGACCTTCTTGTAACGATCCAACATCGGCTCGGTGTCACTTGGAACGTGCCACAATACCTGCAGTCTCAACCCGGAACCTCCGCGATCTCAAAATTTCTCGGGCACGAAGATTGGCGCAGCTGGGAAACTCACGACGCGTCGGCCTTTGCTCGGAAAGCGATCGACGACTTTTGCCGGCAGATTCACGACAAGGGCTTCCAAGAAGCCCGGCACGTCTCGGTGCCGGAGCGAAATCCACTCTATCGTTTCGCCTATTTCAGCCGGCATTCGCGCGGCGGGGATTTTTGGGACAAAATTCTGAAGATCGACGACAAAGGGCAGCGCGAACTCCAATTTTAGGATATGAACGAGAGCACAGGCCATGAGCAACCAATCGAAAATCGAGTGGACCGATGCGACGTGGAATCCCGTGCGCGGCTGCAGCAAGGTGAGTCCGGGTTGCGCGCATTGTTATGCGAAGACGTTTTCCGAACGATTCCGCGGGATTCCCGGGCATCCCTTCGAACAGGGATTCGACCTGCGGCTCGTGCCCGAGAAGCTGTCCGATCCGATCGGCTGGTCATCGCCGAAGCGGATATTTGTGAACTCGATGAGCGACCTTTTCCATGAGCGGGTGCCTGACAACTTCATCATGGACGTGGCACGAGTGATGCGGCTGGCCGACTGGCACACTTATCAAGTACTCACGAAGCGGCCTGATCGCATGCGGCAGCTTCTACGATCAAAGCTAAAAATCGTCTCGTCGCTGTCGCACATCTGGTGGGGGGTAAGCGTAGAAAATCGTCAGCATGGACTGCCCCGCATCGATGTGCTCCGTCGGACTCCCGCGGCAGTGCGTTTTCTTTCGGTAGAGCCCCTTCTGGAAGATCTCGGCCCGATCAACCTGGCCGGGATCGACTGGGTGATCGTCGGGGGTGAGAGTGGACCGAAGGCACGCCCCATGGATCGTGAGTGGGTGCTGAGCATTCGGGACCAGTGTCTTGCAGCGGGAATCCCCTTCTTTTTTAAGCAGTGGGGAGGGGTACGGAAATCTGAATTTGGCCGGGAACTGGACGGTCGTCACTGGGACGACACACCGCCGATCGCGACGAATGTTGTTCCACCTCTCTCCGCACGTCGCTTGGTGTCTCAAATATTGTAGTCAGGCCCGGTCCCGCGTATTGGAAGGGATATCCTTCAATGGCCGCAGGTTGACCGCCCGAAGTTGGAGGCTGGCGGTTACGCCGCGTTGTTGCTGAGGATTTGGCCGAGGGCGTTGAGGACGATTTCGACGTTGTCGGCGGTGCTGGATTCTCCCATGAGGCCGATGCGCCAGACTTTGCCCTTGAGCGGCCCGAGGCCGGCTCCGATTTCGATACCAAAATCCGCGAGCAGGTGGTGACGGACCGCGGCTTCGTCGACGCCATCAGGCACGGTGATGGTATTCAGCTGCCAGAGCTGATGACCGGGCTGGGAGGCAATGCTGAGGCCGAGTTCGGCGAGCCCTTCGACGAGACGGAGGTGGTTGCGTTCGTGGCGGGCGAAACGGGATTCGAGACCTTCTTCGAGCACGAGCCGCAGCGCTTCGTGCAGCGCGTAATTCATCGTGATCGGGGCGGTGTGGTGGTAGGCGCGTTCCGTGCCCCAGTAGGACGCGAGCAGACTCACGTCGAGGTACCAGCTCTGGACCTTGTGGGTGCGGCGACGGACCGCATCCATGGCCCGTTCGCTCAGCGAAACGGGTGACAGGCCGGGCGGGCAACTGAGGCATTTTTGCGTGCCGCTGTAAACGGCGTCGACGCCCCACGCGTCGAGCGCGACGTCGCAACCGGCGAGGGACGTGACGGTATCGATCAACACGAGAGCTCCTGCGTCGTGGGCGAGGCGGGCAATCTCCGGGATGGGCGTGAGGGCTCCGGTGGACGTCTCTGCGTGAACGACGCCGACAAGTTTGGGTCGGCGGCCATCGAGGGCGGCGGCAATTTGCGCGGGTTCGATGATGCGACCCCACTCAGCCTCGACGCGGGTGACGTTGGCCCCGCACCGGCTGGCAACTTCCGCCATGCGACCGCCGAATACCCCGTTGACCCCGATGACCACGTCGTCACCGGGCTCGAGGAGATTCACCAAACAAAATTCCATGCCGGCGCTACCGGTGCCGCTGACCGGGAAGGTCATGGCATTTTCGGTCTGAAAGACGGATCGGAGCATGGATTTGATTTCGTCCATCATGCCGATGAACGCGGGGTCGAGGTGCCCGATGAGAGGACGGGCCATGGCCTCGAGAACGCTGGGAGCGACCATGCTGGGACCGGGGCCGAGCAGAAGCCGCGAAGGCGGTCGGAAAGAATCGGACAAAGGTGCCGGGTGCGTCGGACCGGACGGGGCGCTAACGGAAATCGCCATGCATCATCAGTAGGCGCGGGCTGGCGGCAGGTCAAAGCGGATCGCCCGGAAGTCGCGGACGAATGTCGCGGGAATAAATGTCCGCTCAACCGCCTCCCACAGCCAAACTCCGAATTTGTGATGAAACCTTCCCAGCTTTTCGCCTGTTCGTTTGTCCTTGTCGCGCACTCCGTGGTTGCGGCGACTTTGCACGTGGAAATCGATGGCCGAGCTGTGCCGCCATTTGCGACGCGCGGGACGGCGGCAACCACCGTGCAGGCGGCGATTGACTCGGCAGCTGACGGCGACACCGTGCTGGTCGGACGGGGCGGGTTCACCGGCGACGTCGATTTTCGAGGAAAACGCATCACGGTGCGTGGGCGGGGACCGGAGAGCGTGTTGATCGGTACTGGGCGCGGTCCGGTGGTGCGCTTTGCCACCGGCGAAGACCGCCTCAGCGTGCTGGACAGCGTGCAGATCACGAATGGCCGCGCCGACGACGGCGGGGGCGTGTTTGTTTCCAACGCCTCGCCCAGCGTGCAGCGGGTTGTGTTTTTCGCGAATCTCGCGGATGGCGCGGGCTCAGGAATCTACGTGGGCGGACGGGCGGCGAATCCGGTGATTCGAAACAACATTTTCGCCTACAACGACGATTCCAGTCCGGCGGTGACCGATGCGCACCAGCTCTTCGTCGACAGCGGTTCGAGAGCTGTGATCGTCAACAACACGATCGTGCGCGGTAACGGCAACGGCATTCTGATTCAGGGAAGTCCGAATCCGTCGGTCGTGCGCAACAACGTCATCGCATGGAACGGATCGCGACTCCGGAGCGGCACCATTATCGGACGGGGAATTTGTGATTTCAGCGGATCGGCGCGGATTCAGAATAACCTGTTTTTCGAGAACTCGCGGTCAGCGGTGCTGACCGGGACGTTCCAGGATTTTCAGTTGATTGCGGACGCCGAGACTGTGGTGGATGAAAAGCGATTCCGGCGCAATCTGGATGGCAATCCGCGGTTCCAGCGTGTGCTGGCTGAGAGCACGCCGCCGAGGTTGGACGTCGGGCGTTTGCAGTTCCGTGCGTCGAGCCCGGTGCGAAATCGGGGAGCGGCGGAACGGAGGTTTCGCGACGTCAACGGCTCGCGCAACGACATCGGCCATTCCGGCGGGCCGCTCGGTTGGCGGTAACGCGCGTTTTGGGCGGATCGTCCGGACCTTTTAGCGCCGGAGATTCATCGACTGATCGGTTCGGACAAGACGGGTGGCGTCGTATCCCTTGGCGACCGCTTCGGCGACGATCTTGTCGTAGGTGAGTTCAGGAATTTCCGGTTGCCGGGCAAGGATCCAAAGGAATTTGCGGCTCGGGTCACCGATCAACGCCCATTGGTAATTGCGCTCGTCGAGGCCGATGACCCAATAGTCCCCGGCGAAGGGCCAGAAGAAGGTGACCCGGAGTTTGGCATCGCCGCTGCCGGGCACGACGGTTGCGCGGCCCTCGGCCACCAATCCCTTGCCATCCGCCGTGGCGCACCGGTTCACGACCCGGATCGATCCGTCGGCCTGGGCGGTGTAGTCCGCCGTGACGCCGCCCGTGCAGCGGCGCTGAAACGAATTCGGATATCGCGCGATTTCGTACCACCTCCCGGTATAACGCTCGAGGTCAAGGCGCTCGACCGTCTTTAGTGGTGGGCGTGAGGCGCAGGCTCCAAGGAAAACGGCCACGGCGAGCAGGAGAACGGCGGGGAATTTCATCATCGTTAGCAGGATCCATTACTGTAACGAATCGTACGGGGAACCTGGATTGGTTCATTTGATACATCCTGCTTTCGAAACGGGGCAGGAATCCCGCTTGACTGCGAGAAACCGACGGGTGGAGCATCGCGCCCATGCAGCGACTGTTGCCAAATGCAGGGGTGAGTCGTTTTTTGATCATCGCAGTGCCAGCTTTGTTTGGTAATCCGTTTTTGCGAGCGGCCGAGATCACGACAACGTGGACGACTGGATCGCAAAACTGGACGTCGGCTGCAAACTGGAGCAACGGCGTGCCGAACAACGGCGCAGATACGTTTCTGGCAACGGTCAATGCGCCGAATCAGGAGCTCACTGTCAACGTTCCCGTCACGATCACGGCTCTCACCCTCACTGCGGGTGACATTCGGGTGCAAAATCAGGCGCTGACCGTCCTGGGGCAAACGACGTTGGGGCCCGGGACGCCGGGAAATGCTTTTTCCGATCCTGCTCCTCCGGCATCCTTCGACGTGCGCGCCTCGGGCGCGACCAGCGCCACGGTTGACCTTGGCGTGCTGACAAATTTTTCGAATGGCACTCTCGCCCAAGGAGGATTTCGACTCCAGCAGACGGGTTCGGGCACGGCTGTCGTTCGCTGGCAGAATGCGGCGATTACCACGATCGCGTCCCCGACCTTGATCTCACTCGACGGCTCGGGCACCGCGATTCAAAACTCCGTCGGCAGTACGGACGCCCTCGCCGACCTCCAACAAGTCGATGGCGCACTGAAGTTATCCAAACGCGGAATTGTGGTGACCGGTCCGCTCACCAATACCGGGAGACTCACGATCAACGAGGTCCAGATCATCGGACCCGGGACGGAAGTCATCAACTTTCAGACCGGTGGCGCGTTCACGAACAGCGGTACGTTTTCGATGACGTCAAACAGTCCGAACACGACGTTCGCGATTGGCGGCGGATTTACAAATTCCGGGACGGCTACGGTCGGATTCACCAACTACACGCCAAATGCCGTCACCCTGTCGCCATCCATTTCGGGAAATCTGACGAATACCGGGACGTTCAATTTCCGCAGTTTTTCCGGTTTCGAAGCACCGTCGCAGAACGTGAATTTTAATGTCGCGGGCGATTTGTCGAATACCGGTTCGTTTTCCCTGACCGGTGACGTGGGCGATTTGACGATGGATTTTTCCGGTTCGCTGACTGGTTTGGTGAACGGTGTGCTGACCGGGAACTGGACGCTCGACGCGTCGCAGGCTGGTTCGAACGTGGTGCTTGCAGTGAATGAATCTGCCGTGACGTCCATTGCGGCCGGGTCCAGCGTTCGGATCCTCGGTGGTGGTGCCGAGTTCCGGAATAAAACGGCGTCCGCGAGTGCGCTTGCGAATCTGGCGCAGGTAAACGGTACGCTCGAATTGCTCGGGCAAAATCTCGCCGTAGCGGGCGATTTTGCGAACACTGGGAGCATCATTTTCGGCGCAGACGCCGTCTCGGGTTCAAAGGTTTTCGCGATCTCGGGTGCGCTTTCCAATGCTGGTGCGGGTGTGCTCGGTGCGGGAAGCTACCGGGTGAGCGCGGCTGGAGTGGGGGTGACGTCGACATTCTCGTGGAATGGGACGGGCATTACCACCATCGTACCCAACGCGCGCGTCGAGCTGGTTGGCGCGGGGGCGCTTTTGCAGGCCAGCGGGGTGGATGCGCTCGGCGGGTTGAACGATGTGCGGGGATATTTGCGGATGGTTGGACGCACGCTCGCGATCACGGGCGATTTTGCCAACTCCGGAGTGTCCAGTTTCAGCGTGGATCGAGGCGTGGACCTCGAGGACTCGAACTGGACGGTGGGAGGCAACTTTTCGAATACTGGAATCTTCTCAGTTGGTGGTCTCACTCAGAATTCTCTGATCGCGGTGGCCGGCGGGGTCTCCAATACCGGAACTCTCACGATCACCGGGTCCGGGACGGCACCTGCGAGCTGGGCTGGCGCACTGATCGCGCAGGGCTCACTCACCCAGCAGGTTGGAACGACGCTGACCGCCGGCAATTACTTTCTGGATGCCGGCGCGAATGGCACCGCGACTCTCGCATGGCAGGGTGGCGACGTGCGCACGATTGCCGCCGGCGTCGAAGTCAGCCTGACTGGCGTCGGTGCGAGCCTCCGCAACAGCGCGACGAACGCCAACGCGCTCGAAAATCTCTCGACCAATAACGGAACGTTGACGCTCTTCAACGGCGCACTCACGACCTCGGGACCACTGGCCAATGCGGGTATCCTCGAAATTGATTCGCGCCGGGCGGCCAGTTCTTTATCCGTCGGGGGTGCGCTCACGAATACGGCGAATATTCTCGTTTCCAGCGTGGAATCCGGCGTGGATGTCCAGACGCTCCTGACGGTTAACGGCGGTCTGAACAACGTGGGCACCCTCGAGGTCGAGGGCACGAGCACGGCGACGTTCCGTCCGGCGGGGCACGCGGTGGCCAACATTCTTGGTCCGCTCGTCCAGCAATCCGGAACAACGCTTACCGCCGGCACCTACCGCCTCAAGACCTCCGCGAATTCCGGTGCCGATCAATCCTCCGCCGTCCTGGCGTGGCAAGGGGCTGAGATTACGGCCATCGGTGCAAATGCCACGGTCGTGCTCGATGGGCAGGGCACAAGTATTCGAAATCTCACGAACAACGCCGACGCACTCACTGGTCTCGAATCCGTCGCGGGGACCTTCGAGAGCTACGGTCGAAATTTCACGACGACGGGCAATTTCGGCGTGAGCGGCACGCTTTACCACGAGGATGGTGACCTGCGTGTCACCGGCGATTTTTCAAATCCAGGCAATACCGTGCTGATCTCGCGAGGAGGCACGCGGACGTTTACGGTGAACGGAGTTTTTACGAGTCCGGGTGCGTTGGAAGTGGCTGCGTATGGAGAATTCGGTGTGTCTGCCGCGCTGTTCACGACCACCTCGACGCTGGCGCAAAATTCCGGCGGCGTGCTCACCGCAGGGCGTGTTGCCGCCTTTGCCATTGGCACGCAGGGCACCGCCGGGATCGCGTGGTCAGGCGCTCAGATCGACAAAATCGCCTCCGCCGGTTCGGTGCATCTCGAGGGCGCAGGAGCCGCCATCCGCAATTCTGCGAATCAGGCCGACGCCCTCGCGGGTCTGAACGAGAACGCCGGTTACCTCGCCCTTGGCGACCGTACCCAGACGCTCTCCGGAAATTTTCTGAATTCCGGAACGCTCGAACTTTATGGATCCGCCAAAATTCAGATGGGCGCGGGGACGTCGATGACAAGCACCGGCGAGGTGACGATCGGGCGCAGCGTGGAAGTTCTCGGCGGCAGTTTGTCTCTTGGTGCGGAGGGCAGCTTTGCGGTTTACGACGAGCTGAATCCCCAGACGTTCCAATACCAGATGGGTTCGCTGAAAGCCGGGTCCGTGTTACTGGCGGGCGAACTTCAGGTGCTCCTTTATGGTCTCGTGCCGTCGGCCGCATCGACATACGTCATCATCGATGGCGTGTCACTGACCGGTAGTTTTTCCAACGTCGCTTTTGGTCAGCGCGTGACGGTGTTCGACGGTGATGCCGAGGGCACGGTGCTGGGCAGCTTTCGTGTCAACCTCGATTCACTGAACCAGAACGTGACGTTGTCGAACTACCTCGCCGTGCCCGAGCCGGGCGTCATCGTGCTGCTCGCGTTTGCGGCGGGAGCTTTCTGGTGGCGCGGCGCACGACGGCGCGGATGATTTGATCCGTAAAGGAGCACGTCGGGTCTGGCGTGGCGGCCGGATCCCGCTATGTGTTGGGCGATGTTTCGACTGCGTGATTTTGCCGCCCTCGTCCTGAGTGCCGCGATGGTTTTGACCGGGTGCAGCCGCACGGACGAGCGGGCGGACCTGACATTTATCAATGGCGCGGAACCCGAGACGCTCGATCCGGCGCTGATCACTGGCCAGCCCGAGGGGAGGTTGGTGAACGCGCTTTTTGAAGGCCTGATGTCGTTCGACGAAAACGGGGGCGCTCAACCCGGCGTTGCCGAGTCGTGGACCATCTCGGACGACCAGCTCGTTTATAGATTCACGTTGAGACCGGATGCGAAGTGGAGCGACGGCACGCCGGTGACGGCGCGGGATTTTGTCCGGTCTTGGCAGCGCACGCTGACACCGGAAACGGGCTCGGCTTACAACTACCAGCTTTTTTACGTTAAAAACGCGCAGGCTTTTGCCGAGGGCACGCTGAAGGATTTTGGCGAAGTGGGCGTGAAGGCTCTCGACGACCGCACGCTCGAAGTGACGCTCGCAAATCCGACCCCGTTCTTCCTCGACCTTTGCGCCTTCTACACGCTTTACCCGGCGCCAATCGACCTCATCGAGCGGGTGGGGGACGACTGGATCAAACCCCAACACCTCATCAACAATGGCCCGTATCGCCTCGCGGACTGGCGCATCAACGACATCATTCGCCTTCGCAAAAATCCCGAGTATTGGGATGCCGCCAACGTGGCGCTCGAGACGGTCGACGTCTTTCCGATTTCGCGAGCAAACACGGCGTTCAACTTTTACGCGAGTGGGCTGGCGGATGTGGTGATGGACAAAGGACTCGCGCCCCCGGCCCTGCTCGACGATCTCAAGCGGCGCGACGATTTCCACGCCGCGCCATTTCTCGGGACGTATTTCCTGCGGTACAACTGCGCGAAAGGGCCGTTTGCGGACGAGCGTGTGCGCCGGGCGTTTTCCCTCGTGATCGATAAAAATCTGATCGTCGAAAAAATCACGCGGGCGGGTGAGGTGGCGGCGGATGTTTTTGTGCCGCCCGGGCTGGAAGGATATCTGCCGCCCGACGGCCTGGCTGCGGATCCGGAGGAAGCGCGCCGCCTGCTGGCTGAGGCCGGTTTCCCGGGCGGTGCGGGATTTCCACTCGTTTCCTACCTCTACAGCGATAGTGAATTGAACGAAGCGATTGCCGTCGAGCTCCAGAGCATGTGGCGGCGGGAACTCGGTGTGAACGTTGCCCTCAACCGGCAGGAGTGGAAGGTGTATCTGAATTCCATGTCGAACCTCGATTACGACATCGCGCGCTCGAGTTGGGTCGGCGATTACCCCGATCCAAATACCTTTCTCGACATGTTTGTGACCGGCGGCGGCAACAACCGGACGGGTTGGTCCAGTCCGGAATACGACCGCCTGATTGCCGATGCCGCCCGCGAGGCCGATCCCGCCCGGCGGTTCGCCATTTTGCGGGAAGCGGAAGCGATGCTCGTGACCGGGCAGGTTCCGGTTTGCCCGCTGTATTTCTACGTCGGCATTCAGCTTTACGACCCGGAGAAGATCGGCGGAATCGCCCCCAACGTGCTCGATGAACATCCGATCAAGGCAATGTTTCGGAAGGACCGGGTGCCGCTCCCTTGACACCGGATCGGCCCGCGGTTCCACTCCAGACATGACGCGTGCCCCCATCCTGCTCTTGAGTTGTGTCGTCTCCTTTTTCGTCGCGCTCGGAAGCGCGCTGGCCGGTTTGGCCGACTCGCTTTCCGCGGCCCAGCTTGCCCAGCTCGAGAAAGGCCAGCTCGTGATGACCCAGCGCGACGTGCCCGGCGGATCGTGGCCGGAATTGACCGTTTACACGCTCGTCAAAGCCTCCGTCGACCAGATCGAGTCGGTGTTTCGCGACTACGACCACGCGCAGGATTACCAGTCGGGTCTCGTCTCCGCCAAGGTGCTTGAGCACCCGTCCAAAGACGTTTACGTCGTGGAATACACGTCGAAACTCCCTCTGATCGGATCGACGTCGAACACCGTGCAAAATACGTTTTCGAAATCCGGCGGCGGTCTGACCGTGAAATGGAAACTGCTGAAATCCACCACCGCCGACGTCTCGGATGGATCGCTCCGGGTTGAGCCGTACGGCGAAGGATCGATCCTGCGATACACCAATTACGTCCAGCCGAAATCCGCGATCGCGGGGCTGGCGAAAGGAGCTGCTGCGGGTTCGGTGAAAACAACAGTGTCCGAGCTGAAGGCGGAAGCCGAACGGCGCGCAGCCGCCGGACAGTAAAAAATTCACCATCTTTGGCATTGCGGAACCGAAATCGGTCGGTATCCTCTCGCCTCCCATGCCAAAGTCAATTGCACGCAGCAAGACGAGAAAAGCTGTCGCGAAGCGGTTCAAAATCACCGGTTCGGGCAAGGTGCTGCGCACCCGGGCAGGACGACGCCACCTGTTGTCCTGCAAATCGGCCAAGCGGAAACGCAATCTGGCCAAAGCGGCGGTCGTCGATGAGACGGATGTCGCCCGGATCAAGCTGAACCTGCCTTTCTCCTAAAACCCAATCGATCCATCGGTCTGTCCCGCACGACGGGAATAACGGAACAGATGAGGCCCTGGATCTGAATTAACGAACAGTCTGTTCCAAGGAGGTCCCGCACCCGCGGGATGAAGACACATGCCAAGAGCAACCAATGCTCCCGCCAGCCGCGAGCGGCGTAAACGCGTCATCGACGCGGCCAAGGGATACCGTGGCCGCCGTTCCAAGCTCTTTCGTTACGCGAAGGATGCGCAGATGAAGGCCAAATATTGGGCCTATCGGGATCGCAAAACTCGGAAGCGCAACTTCCGCGCGCTGTGGATCAATCGTCTGAGCGCCGCCTGCCGTGCGCAGGGGCTCACGTACAGCCGATTCATCGAAGGCCTGAAAGCGGCCGGGATTTCCCTGGATCGCAAGGTTCTGTCGGATATCGCGATCAACGACGAGACGACGTTCAACGCCATTGTTTCGAAGGCCGCAGCGGCTCTCGAAGACAAAAAAGCGGCCTAGAACCCGCCACGGAGGACGCGGAGACCCCGGAGGATTTCCTCGGTGGTCTCAGCGACTTCTGTATCCCGCACGAGCGTGGAAGACCGGATCGATTCCCTCCGAACGCAAGCCCTTGCCGAGATCGAGGCGGCTGCTGAGCCCGCCGCGGTCGAGGCTGTGCGCGTCGCGTTTATGGGGCGGTCCGGATCGATCACACTTCTGAGCGAGGGCATGCGGGATGTGCCGAAGGCGGACAAACCGCGCATCGGCAAAGCGCTCAACGAGCTGCGCGGCACCGTTTCGGCGGCGCTGGAAGCTCGTGCGCAGGCGCTGGCCGAAGCCAAAGATGCCGCCGCGCTTGCTGCCGTCGACACCACCCTGCCGGGCATTCCGCCGCGCGTGGGATCGATTCACCCGCTCACGCAGCTTCTCGACCGCGCGGTGCAGATTTTTCGCCGCATGGGATATTCCCTCGCGGACGGTCCTGACATCGAAACCGAGTGGCATTGTTTCGACGCGCTGAATACCCCGGCGGACCACCCGGCTCGCAATGACCAGGACACCTTTTATCTGCCCGACGGGCGCCTGCTCCGGACCCACACTTCGACCGTGCAGGTGCGCGTGATGGAAAGTGAACTTCCGCCGGTGCGCATCATCGCTCCGGGTGCCGCCTACCGCCGGGACGAGGTGGACGCCACCCACCTCGCGCAATTCACGCAGATGGAGGGGCTTTACGTCGCAGAGCACGTCACGCTGGCTGATCTCAAGGGAACGTTGGAATTTTTTTTCCGCGAGCTGTTTGGCACCGAAACGGGCATTCGATTTCGCCCGCACTTTTTTCCGTTCACCGAGCCGAGTTTCGAGATCGACATCCAGGCGGCATCTCTCGGTGGCAAATGGATGGAGCTGGCCGGTTGCGGCATGGTCGATCCGGCCGTTTTCGAAGCCATTTGCGACCGCCGCAAGGACCGGGTTTACGACCCCGAACGGGTCACCGGATTTGCTTTTGGTTTCGGGCTGGACCGGCTGGCGATGAACCTCACAGCCATCCCCGATATTCGCATGCTGGTTGAAAACGACATTCGCTTTCTCCGGCAATTTTGAATTCCGCATCCGCGAGATCCCCGCTGACCGGATCCGCGCATTTCCGGCATTCCGTGGTCTGACCTCATGAAAATTTCCCTCAACTGGCTCAAAGATTATGTCTCTTACGACGGGAGCGCGGCTGAACTCGTCGATCTCCTGACGCGCTCGGGACTCGAAGTGGACACCGTCGAAACGCGCGGCGCAGATTTTCCGAACGTCGTTGTTTGTGAAATCCTCGCGTCCGATCCGCACCCGAACGCGGATCGCCTGAGCGTGTGCCAGGTGAACGACGGCAGGGGCCAGCCTCGCCAGATCGTTTGCGGGGCAAAAAATTACCGGGTGGGCGACAAGGTCCCGCTCGCGTTGCCCGGAGCCGTGCTGCCGGGTGATTTCAAGATCAAGGTGGGCAAGCTGCGTGGCGTCGAAAGCGAAGGCATGTTGTGCAGCGCAAAAGAATTGCGCCTCGCTGACGACGCGGACGGTTTGCTCATCCTGCCGCCGTCGGCCGTGCCGGGGGAGGCGATCGTTACCCTGTATCCACCGGAAGCGATTCTCGATCTTGAGGTGACGTCCAATCGTCCGGACTGGCTCTGCCACACCGGCGTTGCGCGAGAGGTTGCGGTTTATTCCGGGGCGACGTTCGAGTTGCCCACGATTCCAACGGTGCCCTCGGCGGATGCCGGTGATATCGCGCAGATCGCGGCACCGGCGGAATGTCCGTTCTATTCGGTGCGACGCATTTCGGATGTGAAGGTCGGCCCGAGCCCGGATTGGCTCCGTGCGCGACTCGAAGCCGTCGGCCTCCGCCCGATCAATAACGTCGTGGACGCGACCAATTTCGTGATGTTCGAGCTGGGGCAGCCGTTGCATGCGTTTGATGCGGCAAAGGTCACGGGCGGCATCGTGATTCGCAATGCGGCGGCGGATGAACCCTTCCTCGCACTCGATGGACGGACCTACACCCTGGCTCCGCATCAGCTGGTGATTGCCGATTCCGCACATGTCCTGGCGCTGGCAGGTGTGATGGGCGGCGAGACCTCTGGAGTCACCGATGGCACGACCGATGTGCTGCTCGAGAGCGCCTTTTTCAACGCGCCGACGATTCGTCGGGCGGCGCGTGAGCTCGGACTGCACAGCGATTCCAGCCACCGGTTCGAACGTGGCGTGGATCCTGCCGGCGTGGCAGCGGCTTCCGCGCGCGCCGCAGCGCTCATCGTCGAGATCGCAGGTGGGTCGGCGGCTGAGGAATTGCTCACCGCTGGTGATTTGCCGGCGTTGGAATGGCAGGTCGCTCTACGCCACGACCGGTGCCGGTTGCTGCTCGGCATGGAGATTCCGGACGCGGAGATCGCACGCGCGCTCAGCGCGCTGGGATTGCGACGTGCGGCGACGGACGTTCCGGGAATTTCCACCTGGACGATTCCAGGTTTTCGCGGCGATTTGCGGCGCGAGGTGGATTTGATCGAAGAAGTGATCCGCGTGATCGGCATCGACCAGATTGACGGAAAAGTTTCCGGGGCACCCGCCCACGCGTCGGCCGCGGACTCCGCCTACGACGCTGCGATCACGCTGCGCCGTCAATTGCAGGCCGCCGGGTTTCACGAAGGCCGCACCAGCACGCTCGTTTCGCGCGCGGACACACCACCTCATCTGCGACTCGAGGTGCGCAACCCTCTCGGTGACGAGCAATCGGCGCTGCGGCCCAGCATGATACCCGGCCTGCTCGGCTCGCTGCAGCGGAATTTGAACGCCGGCACCAGCGACGTGCGGCTGTTCGAAATCGGGCGGGTATTTTCCGCGGCTGCCGAGGAGGAAATCCCGTGCGTCGCATTGGTGTTGACCGGGCTGCGCCGTCCGCCGTCGTGGCGGGATGCCAGCGCAGAATCGGCCGACATTTTTGACCTGAAGGGTTTGCTCGAAATGCTCATTCCGGGGGCGGTTTTCAAGCCGACCACCGATGCGCGCTACGGACTTGCACTCGAAGTGCGGGCTGGGGGATTTGTTGCGGGCGTGCTTGGAGAACTTGCCCCAGGTCGGGCGCGGGCGCTCGATGCACGTGGTCCCGTCGTTGTCGCGGAGATCCGTCTTGACGTCATTCAGGCGACCGGCGGCAGCGCGAAGCCGTTTGTGCCAATTCCCAAATTTCCGGCGGTCGCCCGCGATGTCGCCGTGGTCCTTCCTGCAGGCCAGCCATACGGCCCTCTCCGTCAGGCAGTTCTCGACGCCAAAGAGCCGCTGCTCGAGTCCGTCACGCTGTTCGATATCTTCACCGACCCGACCGGTGCGCGCCTCGCGGCGGACCGCAAATCTCTGGCCTTCGCCTTGACTTTCCGTTCCCCCGAGCGAACGCTGACGACAGACGAAATCAACGCCGCGTGCGACCGGATCAAAGGCCGGCTGCGGTCGTCCTTCCCGATCGAATTTCGGGAGTAGCTCTCTCCAAAAAATTTCTCCGGCCGAAGCTGGGGATCCCATTTGCCCTGCGGTGTTCGAGATTAGCACGCAAACTCCCGATCCGATGTTTAGTGACCAAGGAGGCTTGGCGGAGCGAGGTAATGACAGGCCTTCATTGGACGTCAGCACTTCGTTCCGCGGTTATCCGCCGTTTCCATGAGGGAACGGGAAATGCGTCGAACGGCACAGGCGGGGCAAACTTTTTCAGCAATCGGCGGCCCGGATTAGCTCGCCGAGCATGCGCCCTTCGATTGCGTCGGCCTCCGTCGCGTTGCGAGTTCCCTGTTCCTTAAATAAATCCCGACGGTCTTGCGCCGGGGATCGAAGGCCAAAATCGTCGCCTCTCCCACAGCGCCTCCGCTATGACCGATGAGCCGCGCAGGTCTCCTTCCCTGGGTATCCCAACCATCTGCACGCCCCTGCAAATCAATGCGACGGCCCGCTGATTTTCGTCGGAGGAAAAAATTCTTTCCCGGCTGCAAATGATTGCGGCGTCAACGGATAATTGGGGAGCGATGCGAGCGAAAAACTCAGCACTAATCCTCGGATGGACATTGGAAGGCTGGCTTCGGCTCAGCGAGGAGGCGGTTAAGTGAGGAATCCACTCCCACCTGTGCAACTGCAGACATTCCCGGAGCATCCCTAGGTAATTGCCTGATGAGAGGCTACTTACCATAAGCTGGGTTGGGAATCCGAAGTTATTATTAACCCGGCATTCCGTTCGACGGGCCACTGAGGTGCTCTTATTTCTTTCCGCAACGGGCTCCCCCAAATTCGCCCGGACCGAGATCGCCGTCCCCCCGGATCAAGCGGCCGAAATGACTTCGACCCGCGGCGGCCTCAACTCACTGAGACCCCCGAACCATGACCTCCCCCCAAATCTCAAGCCGCCTCCGGCAGACCCGCAACGTCCTCCTCGCCACACTGGCTACAGCTTGCACGGCTGCACAGCTTTCAGCCGGTGTGATCACCTCGAACGACTACAATACCTCGGCGTGGTGGCCGTACTCGTACGTCTACCCCTCCACGAGCGGTTCCGCGACGCGCGGAATCGACGCGAACGGCACGATCGACAGCTACAACGGCAGCCCGTCCAACGCCGCCTTCCTCAACGCGAATTTTACGACGGCTTCCGGATCGACCTGGATGGCTGGCCTCTCGACCAACCGCGTGAGCGGCGTCGACCCCGTCAGTAACCCGGGGCTCTTCACGGTGAGCTTTGACCTGCTTCCCAGCCGGAATCTTCCCGTGAGAGTGATTCTGCGGTCATACAATGCCGCCAGCGGCGGATCACCGACCGGCGTCAGCACCGCTGAGATCGCGCCCCCCATCGCCAACGCATTTTTTCGTCATTCGCTTGACCTCAGCGATTTCACGCCGTCGGGCGGCTCTGGATTCAACCCGGCCAGCCCGTATTACGAGTTGAATCTCGAAATCAGCGGCACGACCGGCGACCCGCTTGCCTGGCCTAAAACCGCCAACAATATCCTGCGCCTCGACAACGTCAGCTTCACGACTCCGAAATACTACGTTGACGACAACGGAGGCACCTCCGGGACGCTGGGTAGTGCCAGCCGTCCGTTCACGCGAATTCAGGACGCCGTTGACGCTGCCGCACCCGGTGACGTGATCGTCGTGCGAGCCGGGACGTACATTGACGGCAATTGGAAAACCAATCCCACCGCCCGGATTTACAAAGCCGGATCTCCCGCCAAGTGGATCGTCCTGCGAAGCTATCCCGGCGAAAACCCGCTGCTCCGCACCCGGGAAGAGGCATGGGCTTGCGTGGACATGAACTACCAGTCGGCTTACATCGAAGTTCGAGGATTCACGATCCGCGGGAATACCGCCGAAATCACCGAAGCCGCCGCGCTGACTGCTTACAACAACGGCTACAATACCGCGCTCAATGGCGGGCGTCCCAATGCCTGGTTCAACGCCCACGGCATCAACGTGGACACGAGGTTCTACTACGTCGGCTCAAATACCTACGAATCACCCCTGAGCCAACGGGCGCACCACATTCGGATCATTGGAAACACCTCCTACGAAAATCCGGGTAACGGGATCGGGATCGTCATGGCCGATTACATCACGGTTGTAGGCAATACGTGCTACAACAACGCCTGGCGCACGAGCAACGGTTGCAGCGGGATCACTCACCAGGCGGCGTGGAATTCCGATCACAGCGACACCTTCCGGCAGTTTTTCCTGCGCAACATCTCCCATCACAACGAGTCATTCATTCCTTGGGTGAAAAACAACAAGGTCATGGACGGCAATGGGTTGATTCTCGATGCGTTTCAACTGAGCCCGAGTGGGATTTACGAGGGTTGGACACTCGTTCAGGGAAACGTGATGTATTACAACGGCGGCTCGGGCATTCACTCCTACATCTCGAACAAGGCGGTGATCACCAACAACACGGCCTTCATGAACAGCCAGAGCCCGTCACCGTCGATCAACTACGCTCAGATCTTCTCCCAAGGCGCTGACAGCGTGAAGATCGTCAACAACATGATGTACGGGCCCTCCAACAAACCATACAGCCCAACCATCGGGACGAACACGAACTTCGTCTGTGAATATAATGTCTTCTACCGCCAGGGCGGGAGCGGATCAGCACCCGCAGGCACTGGCAACGTGTGGGCAACCGGCCAGTGGCAGGATGCTTTTAACTTCGATTACCGCCTGAAATCCATCAGCCCGGCCCGCAATTCCGGCACGTCGTCCGTGACCGGTGCCCCGCTCATCGACATCGACGGGAACCAGCGCCCACTCGGTAGCGCGATTGATCGCGGGGCCTACGAATACATCGAATAATCATCCCACCCCCAAACCCGCCCCGCCGGTTCCCCGGCGGGGCATTTTTTTGGCTCTTTGCTGCCGAACCATGGTGGCATTCTGCTTCATTGATTACTCGGAAAACATTGTTGTGAAGGCAATTGTGCGATATCAAGCGCACCGCCAGCAATGGAACGGCGGCCTCGTTGGGGAAAATCGCCTTCGGCTGCCGCCTTGCCGTTTTGACTGCCTTAAGGCAGTCTGTTCCTCTCGCATCCCAGCGATCCATGGCTTGCCCCGGGAAAGAGGACAGCTCAAACGTAGAGTTTTTATGGGGTAAACGCTGCGAGATTTGAAACGGGCGGAGACAATAGTTGAAGGGCGAAACGAAGGAGGTGGGAGTCAGCGGATGTCTTGTGACGACCCTGGCCCGCGGGACAGCGCATTGAGCTGGTCCGGGCGGGATTTTGTCATTTCGGCAATTGAGTCCGGCGGATGGCCAACCCATAGTCGGTCGCGTGTCTGCGATTCTTGCTTTGGAAGATGGCCGGGTGTTTCACGGGGAAGCGTTCGGTGCGGTCGGGACGGTGACCGGGGAAATTTGCTTTAATACGTCGATGACGGGTTATCAGGAAATCCTGACCGACCCGTCGTATCGCGGGCAAATTGTCGCGATGACGGCACCGCAGATTGGCAATTACGGTGCGAACATCCTCGACGTCGAAAGTGACGTGCCGCATGTCCGGGCTTTCGTGATCGAAGAATTGAGCCCGATCCCGAGCAACTGGCGGGCGGACTTTTCGCTCGAAGAATTTTTGCGCCAGCACGGTGTTCCGGGCATTCAGGGCGTGGACACCCGGGCTTTGACCCGTCATTTGCGGACGCGCGGCGCGTTGCGCGCGTGTGTTTCCACTGAAGGCCTCGATGAGGCGGCGGCCGTCGCTCGCGCGCGGGAAGCTGCGTACGAAGGGGTGGATTTTGTTCGCGAAGTCACTGCGGCGTCACCCTACGAATGGGATGCCGACGGCTCGTCAAGCCGGGAGTGGATCCAGGCGACGGAGACGGCGGCCAGCGGAACTGAGCAGGACGATCGGGGCAACGTTTTCCGTGGACCGGAACCCGTGGTTCGGACGATCGTCGCTTACGATTTTGGGATGAAAAAAAACATCCTGCGGTTGCTGCGGAATCGAGGTTTTAGGATTCGGGTCGTGCCCGCAACGACCGCGGCGTCCGAGGTCGCCGCGCTGCAGCCCGATGGCGTTTTCCTTTCCAACGGTCCGGGGGATCCGGCCGAGCTGACCTACGCGCACGAAGCGGTGAGGGAACTCGCCGGACAGTTCCCGATTTTTGGCATTTGTCTGGGCCACCAGCTCCTCGGCTGTGCCTTCGGCGGCAAGACCTACAAACTCAAGTTTGGTCACCGGGGAGCGAATCAGCCGGTCAAGGATCTGCGGACGGGAAAAATCGCCATCACGTCGCAGAATCACGGTTACGCGATTGACGCCGATTCGCTGCCGGAATCCGTCGAGGTCACGCACGTGAACCTCAACGATGGCACCGTGGCGGGTCTTGCGCACCGGGAGTGGCCGGTGTTCGGAGTGCAGTATCATCCCGAGGCTTCGCCGGGTCCGCGCGATGCGGACTATTTCTTCGACCAGTTTGCCAAAACAATTGATGAATCCCGGGGGCGGTGATAACCCGTTGGCCATGCCGAAAATTCGGATTTACCTCTCAGAAGACAATCAAACGGTCCACGATCTCACCGACGAAAAGGTCACCGTGGGGCGCCTCCCCGACAATTCCCTCCAGATCGAAGACGATTCCGTCTCCAGCCACCACGCGGAGCTGACGCTCGAGAACGGAGAATATCATCTTCAGGATCTCGGTTCGACGAACGGGACCTTTGTGAATGGCGAAGCCGCCACCGCAGTCATCCTCAAAGCGGGCGATCAGGTGCGATTTGGAAAAATCGATTGCGTGATGGTCGGCGAAGAGCTGGCCAGCGGATCGCAGCCGCTTCCGGACTCCGGCCGCGTCGAGGCCAGTCTCGGTGCTGGCAGCAGCCGTCCCGCGACCTTTGTCAACGCGTCACCGTTTCCCAAACCGAGCGAAAAGCCCGGCGCGCTCACCTACGTGGCCACCGCCCTCGCGGCGCTTGGCGCGCTCGCGTTTTTTGCCGCGGTCATGCTGACCATGACAATCGAGCCGCCGATCTAGGCGGCTGCAACGACGTTCGCACGACGGAAGACGGGCAGACGATATTTGTCCGGATTGAACCGCGAGCTGGCGGTTAGTCGCCCAGCTCGACGTTCCAATAGGCGAAGTCGATGAAATGTTTCCAGCTCTCGTGATGGGGGCTCGGAAACGTGAGGTTCACGAACGGCCGCCATTTCGGGCGCTTGGGTTTGCGCAGGAGTTGCATTCCGGCTTCGTGCGGAAGTCGGTTGCCCTTGCGCGAATTGCACGGAATACACGAGCAAACGATATTTTCCCACGTCGTCTGCCCGCCACGATCGCGCGGGAACACGTGATCGAGATTCAGATCCCGACGGTCGAATAGATTGCCGCAATACTGGCACGTATTTTTGTCGCGCTCGAACACGTTGTGGCGGGTGAATTTGACCTCCTTTTTTGGCAGGCGATCAAAAAGCAGGAGCACGATGACCTGAGGAACGCGGATATCGACGGAAATCGTGCGCACCATTTCGTGCTCCGGTTCCGCCTCGGAAAGTTCCCGCCAACTGGAAAAATCGTGGGTGTAGAAGTTGTTCGCTTCGTCGCTGCGAACCACCTGGGCGTGCCCTTGGAAGAGCAGCACAAGTGCCCGGCGCACACTACAGGTGTTGACCGCCTGCCAGAGGCGATTCAGCACGAGAACAGGTCGATCCAATACCGCTTCCATATTCGTGAGCTCCAGCGGGTGGTCCCGCTACTGCGCGCTGCTTAGCCCGCGCGGACGACGGTGTCAAGATTGTGAATAACATGTGAACGAAATGTCACCTGAATCACGAGCCAATCGGGCTTCAAGTGATCTCACCGCGGGGTCACGTCAGCAACCAGACGCGAGATGGCGAGCGCGTTGAGCATGGTTTTGGGAACGAAAGAATCGCGATCCACCCACTCGGGTTCCTTGCCGATGGCGGGGTCATATTCGGAGCAGTGGCAACTGCCGCCGCAGGGACCGAGCGCGTCAAGGGTCGGGTAGTAATCCCAAAGCACGTTGCCGTCACTCAGGCCGCCCCGATCATGGGCGATGAGCGGCACGCCAAGAGTCGCTGCGGCTTCGCTCCAGACGGTAAGCAGGTGATCCGTGCCGGCGTTCCGGGGCCACGGGGGGGTTTCTTCAAGCAACTCGACAGTGACCTGACATGGGGTCGAATCCTCGACGCTGCGCACCGTGCCGTCACCGGTCATGGCAAGAATGCGGGACTTGGTGCGTGCGTAAAAATCGGGATCGAACGCGCGCATTTCGAGGTCGGCGGTCGCGTGGTGGGGTACCCGGTTGGTGACGGTGCCGCCGTGGATCGAACCGACGTTGACCGTGACGGTCGCGGCGTGATCGGTGAGCGTCTCGAGGTCGTTGACGGTGCGGGCAATTTGCGTGATCGCGCTGACGCCGCGGCGGTGCGATCCGCCGGCGTGTGCGCCTCGCCCGGCAGTTTCGACGCGGAAAGTCGCCCGGCCTTTCCGCGACGAGACGAGGGCGAATTCCTGCGGACTGCCGCCATCCGCTTCGAACAACAGTGCTGCACGCGTGTCCGCCGGGAGGTGCGCGCGGCTGATTCGCCCGAAATCCGATGAATCAACTTCTTCGCACGAGTTAAGCAAAACACACCAGTTCACGCCGGAAAAAAGTGCGGGCCAGGCCTCGGCCAGCGTCGCGAGAAGGAGATAAATCAGGGCGGTGCCGCCTTTGATGTCACAAGTGCCGGGACCGATGATCCGGCTGCCATCCGGTCGCCAGTGGAAGGCGTTTCTGACCTCTTCTTCGGCGGGATAAACCGTGTCGAGATGAGAAATTAGCGCAATCGTGGGGGCGCCCGGAATGACGGGACCATCGAGGATGAGGTGGTGACCGAATTCCGGATTGGCCGGGGGGATCGTGAGTGATTGAAACCCGAGGGGTTCGAACTGGTCGGCAATTCGGTTGGCATTGGCATTCACCCCGGCGGCGTGTCGCGTGTAACTGTTGATCCCCACGAGGTCGCGAAGGAACGCGATTGTGGCTGGCAGGTGGCGGTCGGCGGCGGCGGAAAGGCCGGCTGGCGCGGCGTGAATCGTGCTGTTCATAGCGGGGAATGCAGCCGAGGGTGGCGTGAAATCCGTTTCCCGGAGTGTCGCATTGCATCGCTCCTATGAACAGTCCGCTTCCCAAACCTTTGCTTACCCCCGATCTCGACCTTGCGGTGAGGGTCGGCTGCGAGATGATTTACGAGACCACGCAGGAGACGCCGGCGCTGGTTGCCATCAAACCCCGACAGGACGCGTGGCAGGCAATCCGGCAGGAGAGCGTGGAATTCCACCCCGACCTCCACGCGACGGAATTCGAAGACGATCACGAGAACATCGTTTACCGGCTCGTTCTGGCTCCCGGTCGCAACGTGCTGCGTTACGACGCGATTGTAATGGTGCCGAGCATCACGGAAGATTTTGCTTGGGTGGACGAGCCAATTTCCCCACATCTGCTGCCGGCGTCGATCCTGCGTTACACACAACCGACACGCTACTGCGATTCCGATAAATTGCGGGATTTTGCGTGGGAGCATTTTGGCTCCTGCCGGCAAGGCATCGAACGCGTCAAGTCGATCTGCAACTGGCTGCACGAACACATCGAATACCGCACGTGCTCGGGCAACCCGAACCTCTCCGCGTCAGACATCATTACACGTCGCTACGGCGTCTGCCGTGACCTCGCGCACACGGCGGTCGCGCTCTGCCGTGCGTTCAACATTCCGGCGCGCTACGTGAGTGGTTACGTGCCGGATATCGGCGTGGTTGATCCCGGCACGCCGATGGATTTCCACGCGTATTTCGAAGTCTATTTCGGCGGACACTGGCAAATTTTCGATGCGCGGTTCGGATTTCCGCGGTTGGGTCGGGTGCGGATTTGCTCCGGCTACGACGCGGTGAGCGCGGCGTTCACAACGTTGTACGGTGCGGCATTTTTGCAGAGTTTTTACGTGTGGTCCTACCAGGTCGATCCGGCCGAGGTCCGCGTGGGCGATCCGCTCGACCTGTCGAAACGTCTCTGCGGCACTCCGGAGATCCGCCTGCCAGCGTCCCGCACCGACGCGCCCGTGGCATCCGTGATCGAGGCCGGCCTGTTCCCGTACAAAGCGGCAGGCACGGAGTAATTTCCTGTTGAAGGCAGGCCGGCAGCGGCTGTCGGACGTTTCTTCAACATGGGGCAGACAATCTGGATACTGGGCGATCAGGTGTGCCACGAGCATCCGGCGTTGGCGGCTGGTTCGCGGACGGATGACCGCGTGTTGATGATCGAGTCGCGAGCGCGCGGTGCGCATTTGCGGTATCACCGCCACAAGCTGGTTCTAGTTTACGCGGCAATGCGCCATTTCGCCGATGAACTGCGCGCGGACGGATGGTCGGTCGACTATCACGAATTGGCGGACACGGCGGACTTCTCCGAGGGATGGACGCGGCACCGCGGAGACTTCAAGGCGGACGGGATCGTGATGGCGGAGCCAAACAATGGATTTGAACGCGATGCGGTAACGGCCGTGGCGAAAAAATTTTCCCTCCCGCTCACGCTGCTGCCGCCGGTTCAGTTCCTCGTCGGCCGGGAGGAATTCCTCGCCTGGGCCCGTGGGAAAAAGCGTCTGCTGATGGAAACGCATTACCGCCGGATGCGTCGCGAGCTTGGCATCCTCGTTGACGATCAAGGTGAGCCGGAGGGTGGGGCGTGGAATTTCGACGCGGAGAATCGCAAAACGTTCGCCCAATGGCGCAAGGATGGCGTCGGCGCACCGCCGCCGCCGCGAGCCAAACCGGACGCCATCACGCGAAACGTGATGGCGGACGTGGAGCGATTTTTCCCGGACGCTCCGGGAGACGTGGCGGCATTCTGGCTCCCGGTGACCCGCAAGGAGGCGCTCAAGTGGTTGAACGATTTTGTCGACGAGCGGCTGGGAAATTTTGGGGATTACGAGGACGCAATGGTCGCGGGCGAGCCGGTGTTATTTCACTCGGTGCTTTCGCCCTTGATTAATCTTGGTCTGCTGTTGCCGCGGGAATGCGTGGACGCGGCAGTGGCGGCGTGGCGTGACGGCCGGGCACCGCTGCCTGCCGTCGAAGGCTTTGTGCGGCAGATCATTGGCTGGCGGGAATTCGTCAACGGCGTTTATTGGCTGAAAATGCCGGGCTACGTGAACGGCAACGGATTGAACGCCCACCGGGCGCTGCCGGCGTTTTTCACGACTGGCGAAACCGACTTGAACTGCCTTCGCGAGGTCCTCGGGCAGGTGCTCGCGATGGGCTACAATCACCACATCCAGCGGCTCATGATTTTGGGAAATTTTCTGCTGCTCGCGGGGGTGAATCCGCGGGAGGCGTTGCGCTGGTATTCGGAAATGTACGTGGACGCGCACGAATGGGTGATGGCGGCAAACGTGATCGGCATGGCGTTGCACGCGGACGGCGGATTCATGGCAACCAAACCGTACGCAGGTGCGGCCGGGTACATTTCGAAGATGAGCAATTATTGCGAAGCGTGCCGCTACGACCCGAAGAAAAAATCGGGCGAAGGTGCGTGCCCGTTCAACGTGCTCTACTGGGCATTTTTCGACCGTCATCAGGACCGCTTTGCGCACAACCCGCGCACCGCCATGCTGGTGCGGGGCTGGCAGAAACGCGAAGCATCCGAACGCCGCAAAATCGTGGAGCAGGCGGAGGAGTTCCTCGCTGGGTTGTAGTGAACTATTCCGAAGGGCTGGAAATGCTCAGTGAATAACGTCCGCCTCGGTGGCGGACGCGGACCGGGGCGTCGAAAATCTCGGAAAGGTGGGCGGAGGTGATCACCTCGCGGCAGCGACCCTGGCGAATCGCAACACCGTTTTTCAGAAGGAGGGCGTGCGTGAAACGGGGAATGATTTCTTCGATGTGGTGGGTCACAAAAACCAGCGGAGGTGCGGCGGGCGACGCTCCGAAATGCTCCATCAAATCGAGAAATCGGGAGCGCGCCAACGGGTCGAGTCCGGCGCAGGGTTCGTCAAGAATGAGCAGTTTCGGCAGTGCCATCAGCGCTCGCGCGATCAGCACACGCTGGCGTTCTCCCTGCGAGAGCAGCTCCCAGTGACGGTCAGCGACATGAGCTGCGTTGAGATCGCGAAGCAGACCGAGGGCGGCAGTTTTGTCTGCTGCGGGAGTGCGTCCCCATGCGCCGATGATGCCGCGCCGTCCACCGGTAACAATTTCGGCGGAGGTGTCTTCCGCTCCAATCAGCTGGGCGATGCTCGAACTCACGATGCCGATGCGCTGACGGAGGCTGCGCCAATCACTCTCCCCAAACGCTTCACCGAACACTTCGATGCGGCCCAGGGTCGGCGGAAGGTAACCGCCCAGCGCGCGCAACAGCGACGTTTTGCCCGAACCATTGGCCCCGAGAACCACCCAATTCTCGCCGCGTTCGATGGTCCAATTGACGCGGTCGAGAAGGATGATCCCTCCCCGCTGAATTCCGAGGTCACGAACGCGGAGGATGGGCTGCTGGGTCATGGATTGGTCCGGGCGGATTGTTCGGATCCGCCTTCGAGAAACCGCCGGACGTCAGACCCATCCGCGCGAATGGTGATCGTGACGGCTCCGGTTTCGTCCTGCCGAAAAAGCTGCGCCCCGATCGACGCAACGTTGGCGACAAATCGGTCAGTGATTTTTTCCGCGGGTGGGAAATCCGCCGCGGTCGCAACGACGGATTGCGGCTGGGCGGCCGCAAGAAATCCGCGGTCACCGGAAAATCCGGCGACGTGCTGGCCTTTCACCAGGATATCGCATCGTAAATCGGATCCGTGATTGGCAACGAGCCCGGCCTCCGTGGAGTGCCCTGCGTCAGACGTGAAAAGGATCCGGGTGCTGCCGACGTCGAGGCGGACCACGATGCATTTGTCGTCTGCGTAAACAAGACCATCCGCCGCGGTTGGGTGCAGGACCGTGAGCGTGACGTCCGGCGCGATCTCCAGCCGGTCCCCGGCTACGACGACTTCCGCTGGACGGCCGGAATCCTCGAGCTGCCGGAGGAGTGCCGTGCGGGTTCGCGAGCGGTCACGCAAGCCGGAGTCAAACACCTGCCGCGCGCCGGGACTCGCGAGCAAATTGGGGACGCCGCCGACGTGGCGGCTGTCGCCGTGAGTGAGCACAATGCCGTCGAGGCGATTGATACCTTGGGAGCGCAGGAAAGGAATCACGATCGAGCGGGCATTCGAGCGTGATCCGCCGTCAATCAGCCAGGTGGAACGAGGCGTTCGGATCACGGTCGCTCCACCGCCTCCACAGTCGAGGATGGTGACTTCGGCGATGGTACCCCGGGGCAACGGTAGGCCAACCGCGAAGTGGCTGCCGGGTAGCGCGGCAAATCCCGTCACCCCGCCGAGCAGGACGTGAGTCACCAGGAAGTTCGTGTTGTTCAGCAACTCCGACAATCCGAGCGAGATCAATCCAGTAACCAACGACAGCAGCGCGAGCGCGAGCACCAAAAACGAGAGCGGCACGGCGAAAATGTTGGCTGGAATACCAATCAGGGAAACCATGTGAAAATAGATGAGGGTCAGCGGCAGGGACCCGATCCAGGCGGCGGTTGACACAGCAAGCAAGCCTCCGATCCAACGGCCCGCACCCAACGTGCTGCGTTGAAGAGGCGTGAGCAATCGAACGGGTAAAAAAGGATCCGGAGCGAGCCGCCGGTCGATGCTGCGCTGGAGGGGTACGGCAATCAGAAGAATGACGGTGACGATCGTGAACGAAAGCTGAAAACCGGGATTAAAGAGCTCGTTCGGTTGGACGAGGAGAATGAAAAATCCGGCGGCGCCGAGACTGTTGAGTGGCATCGGTCGGCGGTCAAAAAGCAGTCCCGCGGCAACGACCGAAACCATCGTGGCAGCGCGCACGCTCGGTGGTTTGAACCCGGTGATGAGGGCGTAAAAAAACAGGGCCGGGATCAGGATGAGCACGGCTCGTTTGCGGGAAATTCCCACGGTGCTCAGGAGCCCCCAAAGAAGCACCGCGATCATTCCGACGTGCAGCCCACTGACGGAAAAGAGGTGATAAGTTCCGGTCTGGCGAAAAGCTTCGGTGATCGTCTCAGGGGCGCCGGCGGTGTCGCCAATCGTCATCGCACGGATCACCGATTCCTCCGGTGTCCCGGCGATCCCGGTTGCCAGCGTGCGTTCGATCCAATCGCGGGCTTTCCGGGCAAGATCGGCGAGGACGTGTGGATGAGCGCCGAGAAATTCCGCATCGGCGGCGCGGGCAACGGAAAGTTCGGAGCGGATTTCATTCGTCGCGAGCCAGGACGCAACGTCGAACTGACCGGGATTGCGAGCTGGCGGCACATTCCGCGCCGCGCCGATCACCCGGAACCGATCGCCGAGGGAGGGCGGTGGCCCGTTCCAATCCACGATCATCTGCGCTCCGGTGGAAATCGGTCGGTCGTCGATGACGATGCCATGCAATCTGGCCGGGAATCGCCACGCCTCGCCGAACGCTTCTGGTTCGCCGTTCACCGCAAACTCGGCCTCGACCGGTTGCCATGACGCGTCGAGCAATCGAGCGAGGCCTGCGGCCGGGGATTCGCGGCCGCCCCATACCGCCAGGGTGGCGAACGCCGCCACCACCGCCATCCAGATCAGGAAATGGGTGCGCTCGAACCAGGCTCCGGCGGAACTGCCAATCCAAAAAATCAAAAAAACGCCGGACGGGATTGCGACGAAATTTCCGAGCAAAATTCCGCCGATGGCCGCCGCGAAAAGCCCCGCGAACGGGAGCCGGAAGCGGACGCATAACGCGGCGGACACCCGCGAGCTTTTCGTCGAAAAACTGCACCTTGCCAAGGCTGGGTGATCCCGTTACCAGTATAAGAAATTCTAATGCATCGCGCTTTGGCCTCTGATTTCCCGCTCCTTGATCGCCTGGTTTTCGGCGAGTGGAAAATCACCCTTGCGCAGAATGCTAAAAGCGTTGACGCGCCCGGAGGCGCGCAAGTAACACGCTGGGTCGCGAGCGCGAGGCTCGGGTAATCGAGAGATGCTCAAATACTTCTTCATTTTTTTCTCCTTGATCGTGATTTCCATCGTGGCGGTGGCGGGATTTCGCGGACAGAAATCGACACTCCCACCGATCGAGCTGTTTCCGGACATGGATCACCAGCCGAAGGTGAAGGCGCAGAAGCCCAGCGAATTTTTCGCGGATAACCAGGGTGCGCGGTTGCCGGTTCCGGGAACTGTGCCGATGGGCTACGCGATGCCCGGTGCCCGGGGTGAAGCGGTCGCCGCGGCGGAATTTGGCCCGTACGAACAAATCGCGTTCACAACCGGAATCGATTACGCGAACACCGGAAAATTTGGAGATCAGTGGGGGACCGGAATTCCCTTCGAGGTCACGGCGTCAACCCTCGAGCGCGGGCGCGAGCGTTACAACATCAGCTGCGCGGTCTGCCACGGGGCCACCGGGGCTGGCAATGGCATCACTTCGAAATACGGAATCGTCGGCATCGCGAGTCTGAACCAGCAGCGCATCATCGAGATGGCCGATGGAGAAATTTACAACACCATCACCCACGGAAAAAACACGATGATGGGATACGGCTACAACATCCAGGTGCCGGATCGCTGGGCGATTGTCGCTTACATCCGCGCACTTCAGCGGTCGCAGGTCGCGGCGCTGGCCGACGTGCCGGAATCCGAACGGGCTCAACTGGAAGCGCAATAATTCGACATGTCCGCGGCTGAACAGACTCACGAAATCACCAGCGATGTGCCGCACGGCGGTGCCCGCCCGGAAATCTTCGATTACAAACACGTCGGTGGCTGGTTGCTCCTGCTGGGCGGCGGCGGAGCTCTCGTGCTCGCGGCGTGTTTTATCTGGGGATTTTTTCAACCCCGGCAATTCGCGTTTTCTTACCTCTTTGCGTTCTACTTTTTCTTCACCATCGGCATGGGTGGCGTTTTCTGGACGCTGGTTCACCACGGTGTGGATGCCGAATGGAGTGTGGTCGTCAGACGCCAGCTCGAAAATATCGGCAGCCTGCTTCTTTTCATAGGCATCCTGTTTGTTCCGCTGATCTTTGTCCGTGACGAGCTGTGGTATTGGATGACGAAGTCGCCCGGTGACGACGTGTTGCTGGACGAGAAATGGCCGTACCTCACGCCGACGTTTTTCTGGCTGCGCTGTGTATTTTATTTCGGATTTTTCGCCCTTGCGTCGTTTTTGCTTCGGCGGAATTCGGTGCGTCAGGATGCCACCGGTGATGTCAGATACACCCTACTGAATCGCAAATTGACTTTTGCATCGTTGCCGCTGTTTGCCGTGTCGTTGACCTTTGCGGCCATCGACTACCTGATGGGCCTCGACTACCACTGGTTCTCGACGATGTGGGGCGTTTACATCTTCGCCGGCTCGGCTCTGAGTTCGATGTGCGTCCTTGTTCTGATCATTACGGGGCTGCGCAACGCAGGGTATCTCAAGAACGTGGTGACGGTGGAACACTACCACATCATGGGCAAACTGATGTTCGCCTTCACGGTGTTCTGGGCCTACATCGGGTTCAGCCAATACATGCTGATTTGGTATGCGAACATTCCGGAGGAAACGATCTGGTTTCTGCGGCGCAACACCGAGTCGTGGTGGTATTTCAGCCAATTTTTGGTGATCGGGCATTTCTTCGTGCCATTCCTGTTGCTCATCCTGCAACCGACCAAAAGAAATCCGGCATTTCTATGTGGCGTGGCGGTTTGGATCCTGCTCATGCATCTGCTGGACCTCTATGTGATTGTGCTGCCGGAACTCCACAAGCTCGGCGTCCAGATTCATCCGCTCGATGTTCTTTGTCCGATCGGTATCGGCTGCGTGCTGGCGGCCATTTTTTTGAAACGTCTCGGGGACGCGTCACTGTTCCCGAATCGCGATCCGCGCCTTGCCCTTTCGATCAAGCTGAAGAACTAGAATGTCCGCGACCGAAAAAACCACACCGTCCATCTGGCCCATGTTTTTGGTGGGACTGGTGATGTTTGCCCTCTTCCTTGGTGTCAGTGCCTGGCTGCGTTCGGCTTCGACGGGTTCTCTCGAAGATGTCGAACGCGGCGAAGTCCGGGTGCAAAATCTCGCCGAGTTGCAAAAGACGAACGAGGAGCAGCTCAATACCTACGGTTGGGTCGACAAAGAGAAAGGCACCGTCCGCATTCCGATCGACCGCGCGATGGAACTCGCCATCGTTTCGCTCAACCAAACTCAGCCCGCCCCGGCCTATCCAATCGATCCGAATGCCGCGACCGGTGCCGCCGATCCGGCTGGATTGCCCGCCGCGGCCGAGGCACCCACCGATCCGGGTGCGACCGTGCCGGAAGCCCTGAGTCCGGAAAACGCCGCCCCCGAGCCTGCTCCGGCACCGTCCATGCC
>JBGTDR010000223.1:0-34293 GCA_041748215.1 Chthoniobacterales bacterium | reverse complement strand
TCCTGGCCGGGCACGACCTGGCTCACGATGAGCGGGGTCTGCGCGGCAAGCGCCTCCTGAACCGTTGCGCCGCCGGCTTTTGTCACGACGATGTGACTCTCCGCCAGCAAGTGCGGCATCTGGTCGGTCCAGCCAAAAAATCGCACCTCGCTTGCCGCCGTGCGGGTGGCGGTCCGAATGCGCGTCATCAGCTCGTCGTCGCGGCCGACGGTCACGGTCAGAGCGATCCCCTCGATTGCCGCCAGGAGACGCGCGGTCTCGACGGCAATGGTTTTCCCGGAATTGACCATGAAGAGGACCTTCCATTTTTCTCCGGGTTCGGGTGGTGCTTTCGGCTGACCCAGCTCGCTGAAGATGCCGGGGGTCGGAAATCCGGTGACGCGAATTTTTGCCGGATCGACCCCCTGTGCGCGCATCACCTCGGCGGTCGCGTCGTTCGGCACGAGAAACCAATCGCTGTGACCCGAATGCCAGACGGCATTGATGGTGATCGAGTCCGTCACCACCGTCACCTGCACGGGGCGCTCCGGCCGGTCCCGGAAAATATAGTCGAGCAGGAGGTTGTTGCCGGGGTAGGTCGAAATGATGACGCCGGGCTGAACTTCAACCAGAATCCGTGAGAGAACCCGGGCGGCCCGGCCGAGCACGCCGATGTGTTGCGGCATGGCGGCGGTTTCGTGCAGCCATTGAAAAATTACGCTCCACAGATCGGGTGCCTTGTTGATCAGCTGCAGGTAGGCGCGCGTCGCAATGGCGTTGAGCGGTCCGTAGGCTGTGGCGAAGACATCCTCCATCTCGACCCGGGCTTCCGGGTGAGCGGTCCGCAAGGCGTCGCGCAAATTTCTCGCGGCGGCATTGTGCCCTTCGCCAAAACCAGCGGTCAGAATCAGGACCGGTTTCACAACCAATGTTTTCGCTTCACGATGAAAAGGGTGATCGCCGCAATGACGCCACTCAGCACCCAGAAGTAGATGTAACCGTAACGCCAACCCAGCTCGGGCATGTTGAACGGACTGTCGGTATTAAAATTCATCCCGTAAACACCGGCCAGAAACGTGAGTGGGATGAAGATGGTCGATACCACCGTGAGCACCCGCATGATTTCGTTGGTCCGAACGCCGACGCTGGAGAGATAAAGGTCCATCAGGCCGGCCGTGAGATCCCGATAACTTTCGACGATGTCGATGATCTGCGTAATATGATCGTAGCAATCGCGCAGGAAGATCTGGGTCTCCCGACCGATCTGCCCGGTGTCGTCGCGCATCAGCAGGCTGAGCACTTCGCGCTGTGGCCACGACGCCCGGCGCACCTGCAGCAGCAACCGTTTGGCGGCGTAAAGCTCCCTCAACGTCTGTTTGCTGGGCGTTTCCAGCAGTGCCTCCTCGAGCTCTTCGATGCCGTCGCCGATGGCTTCGAGCACGGGAAAAAAATGGTCGATAATGCCGTCGAGCAGGGCATAGGCGAGGTAATCGGCCTTCCGCGTACGGGCAAATCCCCGGCCTGACCGCAGACGTGCCCGCACCTGCTCGAACGAATCCTCCCCGTGTTCCTCCTGGATCGTGATGATGTAGGACGTGCCGAGAAACATACTGACCTGCTCGAAGGTCAGTCGGTCCTTTTCGGCGAAATAAAGCATCTCGCTCACGATGAAGTAATGATCCTCGTAATGTTCGACTTTTGGTCGCTGCGTCGTGTTCAGCACGTCCTCGAGCGCCAGCGGGTGCAGTCGAAAATGTTCGCCCAGATGTTTGAGCAAACCTACGTCGCTCAAGCCGTCGACGTTGATCCAATTGACCTTCGATGCGTCGTACTTTTCGAGCAGCTCGTGCAACGAGTCGAACTCGCCTTCGAACAACCCGTCGGCATCGAATTGGAAAAGCGAGAGCGTCGGCGGATCAGCGCAAACTTCGGTCTGCGGGACCAGAGTCGCTGGCGCGGTGCCCGGCGTATGGTAATTCAGGCGGATCATCGCGGCGGGTGGAGCCTATGAGCCAGATTCCCCCCGGCCGTGACAATGCGAAACTACCGCATCTACCCTAACTTTCCGCGGACTTTGCGAAGTGTTTGAATCCCTCCGCGAGCGGGGTTCGCGCGTGTCGGTCCGCCGTGAGTTCGCCGATGCGGGTGAGGGCCAGTCGCGGGAATCGCGCCCGCCATCGGGCGGCCACGATCGGCGCGTCGTCGGCCGCGACGGTGAACAGCAACTCGTAGTCTTCACCGTCCCGGATCGCCTGCGTAACCGAACATCCGGGCGTCCTTGGGATCGCGCTGAGGTCGATTTCGTAACCGGCTCGGCTGGCGTCCGCGAGGCGCGGAAGATCGGTGCCCAGGCCGTCGCTGAGGTCCATCATTGAGTGGACGCGAATTTTTTCCACGAGCCACAATGCTTCCACCAGCCGCGGCCGGAACGTCAGGTGACGCCCACGCAGCGAACCGCCGAGGCGACCGGTCACGAGCACGGCGTCTCCGGCGCGTCCGCCGCTGCGCAACACGAGCCGTTTTGGTTTCACCCAACCAGTGAGGGCCACCGAGAGAAAGATCCCGGTGGGAGACGATGCCGTTTCGCCGCCAACGACCGAAACGCCGAATTCCCGCGCAGCGCGGTAAATTCCCCGCATGATTCCCTCCGCGTAACGCACGTCGAGGTTGCCCGGAGCCGCCAGTGTGATGAGCGCGGCGTCCGGTTTGCCGCCGCACGCCGCGACGTCACTGATCGCCCGGCAAAGAGCCTTCCAACCGACTTTGGCGGCGGGCTGGTCGCGTAGAAAATGGACCCCTTCGATCACGCAATCAGTTTTGAGCAACTGCAGCGCTTTCGTTTTCCGCACGCGTAACACGGCGCAGTCGTCGCCCGGGCCGGTGACGACGTGAATTCCCTGTGGCGCTCCGCGGGTGAGGCGATCCACGAGGGGATCTTCACCGAGGTCATCGAGCTTCATCGGGTGATTTCGGGAAAATAAAGAATCGCGGTGAGCGATGCGGCATTAAACGCCATGTGCATCGTGATCGGAACCCAAAGCGACCCGGTGAGCTCGTAGGCAAGTGCGAGGGCGATCGCCAGCACGAAGAGAGGCAGGATCACTCCGACTTCGACGTGAATAGCCGCAAACAACAACGACGTGGTCAGGATCGCCGCAAGCCGTCCGCCGTAACGCCGCAACACCCCGTAAATCAGACCGCGAAACACCAGCTCCTCCGTGATTGGGGCGGCAATCACGATCAGCGCGGCCGCGATCAGGCGTCCTTCCGGCGTCGCCTCGTCCAGGAGAAACCTCACCATCGGATCGTCACCCGGGATTCGCGGGAATCTCAATTGAGAGAGGTTTTCCGCGAGGTAAACGATTGGGTAAGCAGCGAGCAGCGCAAGGGCTGCGATGCCCAACCTGGGCCCGAGACCTCGCAAGCCGAGGCCAAACACAACGCGCGGATCTTTGCCGCGCGCCGCGAGGGACGCGAGAATCAGAAACGTGATGAAGGCATAAAGCACGCCGCCCTGCACGATCATCTCCTGCGTCACCGGCGGGCGTTCACCACCCGACGCGACGATGTTTAGCAGGAAAAATGATGCCAGCAGCGCCGCAAAAACCGCGTCGCCGATCCCGAAATCGGCCGTGCGCACGACGTTGGCTCCCTCGGGTGCAAGCCGCCGCAGCAGATGCCACCACACCGCGATGCCCAGCAGACTGAGTGCTATCAGGTAAGTCAGCACGACAGGACGAGAGCTCCGCGATGATCCGACCCCGGTCCGCCGCCAATCACGGTGCGAAGAACGACGGCAGCAGATACATCCGACCTGGCTTCAGAGTCGGCATGCCCTCGAGCACATCGAGCTTCACCGTTGTTTCCGCAGGCCGCGCCTCGCCCAAGAGGCGGAAAAAATTCTGAAGGTTGAACGTGCGTTTGTAGGTGATGACCTCGGCCCCCGGAACCCCGCCGAGTTCGCGCGCTTTTTCGTAGGCGTCCTCAATGTAGCCGAGTTGATCGACCAGCCCGGCCTCGAAAGCATCGGTGCCGCTCATGATGCGTCCATCGGCGACTCCATCACGCAACGCCTGTTCGTCGAGATTGCGGGCCTGCGCCACGATGCCGACAAATTTGCCGTAACTCTGCATCACGAGCGCCTGGATGTACTGTTGCTCTTCGGGAGTCATGTCGCGGGCACCATTAAGGATGTCCTTGAATTTCCCGCTCTTGAAGACCACCGACCCGAGGCCCACTTTTCCGAAGAGTTCCTTGTAGTTCAGCGTGGAAATGATGACGCCGATGCTACCGGTGAACGTCGTGTCGTTGCACATGATCCAGCTCGATCCGCACGCCGCGTAATAGGCTCCTGACGCGCCAATGCTGTTCATGAAAAAAACCACCGGCTTCTCCGCCTTCAGCTTCGTGAGTTCATGGTAAATCGCGTCCGACGCGGTGACTTCGCCGCCCGGCGAATCCACGGACATCACGATGGCGCGGATTTCCGGATCTTCTGCCGCCTGGCGAAATGCTACTTTCAGATCCGCCACCATCGAGTCGCCCAAGCTGCCCGGTGCACCGTATGCGATGATGCCTTCGAGCGGGATCACCGCGATCTTGCCGGTGCCGTTGCCCGGGATCACGACCTGCTCCTCAAATATGCGGACGGGCTGCACCGTCATCGTACCTGCCGCCCTCGCCCCGAGGCCGAGCAACAACACGCCGTTGACGAAAATGCTCACGCACAACGCGAGGAATAAAAACACGATCACACATCCCGACTTCTTCATGGTGCGCGGAACGTGCCGCAATTCCCCCGGCCTCACAAGGCCCCATTCCCCTCGCTCGTCCGCTTTTCCATCGCACCGCTGCCCGCCTGTGAATAACGTGTGCACAAGTCCGGAATCTCACCGTGATTTGTTCACAGTCAGCCTGTGAACAAGTGCCGTGACCTCCTGAGTTAAGCCAATGACCATCAAAGAGATAATCCGGGATCTGGAGTTGTTGAAAACTTCTCCGACCAAGTCCCTTGGCCAGAACTTTCTCTTTGATCAAAACCTTGCGCGCTGGGTCGTTACGCAATTGGAAATCCGTCCAAATGATCATGTTGTCGAAATCGGGCCCGGCCTCGGTGCACTCACCGAAATTCTGGCCGCCCAGCCGATTTCTCTCACGCTCATCGAGAAGGACGACCGTCTGATCGAATATCTCCGGAAAAAATTTGACGCACCGCACATCCGCATTCACCACGCCGATGCGGTCACGTTCGACACGCGTCAACTGCTTGGCCGCGGACCGCTCAAGATCATCGGCAACCTGCCGTATTACGTTTCGACGCCGATCCTGGATCGATTCGCCGATCCCGTGCTGGGTCCGGAGCGACTCGTCTTCACGCTTCAGCGCGAACTCGCCGACCGCCTCAACGCCCGGCCCCGCACGAAGGCCTACGGCGCGATGACCGTTTGTGTCGGGCGGCGCTGGGCGGTGCGCTCTCTCCGCACGCTGCCGCCGAGCGTGTTTTATCCAGAACCGAAAGTGGAATCCGCCGTGATTCTCATGACGCCGCGACCGGCTGCGGACGTCCCGGTCTGCGACGACACGCTCTTCGATTCCCTCGTTCGCACGGGTTTTTCCGAACGCCGCAAACAACTCCGCAAACTTCTCGTTAACCACCGCGAACGCTGGCCCGCCGCGGCGGAATCGCTCGGAATTACCGAAACCGCCCGCGCTGAGGAACTTTCCGTCGCGCAATGGACGGCGCTCAAGTGTCTGCTCGCACCCGTTCACGCGCAGAACCACGAGGAAATCTTCGATGTCGTGGACGAAAATGACTTCGTGACCGATTCGTTGCCCCGGGGGGAAGTTCATGCCCGTGACCTGCGCCACCGCGCGATCCACGTTCTGATTTTCAACGCTGCGGGGGATGTGTTTCTCCAAAAACGCTCGATCTGGAAAGATCGGAGCCCCGGGCGGTGGGACTCGTCCACCGCGGGCCACGTCGACGCCGGCGAAACCTACGAACAGGCCGCTCACCGCGAAATGGCCGAGGAAATCGGCGTCACCGGCTGCACGCTGATCCCGCTCTTCAAACTCGGCAGCGGGCCGGAAACCGGTTGGGAATTTCTCCAAATTTACCGGACGACTCACGAAGGACCGTTCCGGTACGCCGGCACCGAAGTCGAAGGCGGTGCCTATTTTTCAATCGATCACGTTCATGCCTGGCTCGCCGACTTTCCCGGCGACTTCACACCCGTATTCCGCCTCGCATTTCCCCGAATCTGCCCCGGCGCCGAGGTGGCATCTCCGGATCAAGATGGCTGAATACGGTGCGAGGCTTGCAGCCGACACTGGCCGCTGCGCATTATGGGAGATCGACCACACACACACTCGCTAGTCAGCAAGACGCTGTCGCCAATATTCCGGGTTTCGACTGTGGTAACCTAGCGAGGCTTGTCGCCTTGGTCAACTTACGGATCTCTCGGAGCCAGGTAAGGCTCCGCAACATTCCAACTTCTCCGTAAACGGAAAAAAGAGAGGGGTATCCGTTAATCCGCCTGAAGCCTCGTCTTAAATCGTCACACTTCTCCGGCGAGCTTCGTCAGTTCTTCGTCCTTTGTGATCAGCTCCTGCCAGAGGCGTTTGTAGTTCGGCTCGTAGCGTTGATCCTGGAAATCGAACATTCGGGCACGCAGCTCGGCAATTTCGCTCACACGCGGGGCGGTGGCGTGCCAGGCCTCGCGGAGCAGGCGCGAAGCGGCCGGAACGCGCTCCCACAGCACGCCGTAGGATTCAATAAACTCGCGGGCGTAACCGAGGTCGGCGCGGTCGTTGGGAAACCAGATCGTCTCTGGAGGTGCGGGGGATTCCAGCAGCAGGGGAGCGATGTAGATGTTTTTGAGGATCGCATCGCGGAAGCGGTCGATGCCCTCCGCGTCGCGTCCGAAATAAGCGTGCAGGACACCCCAGCCGAACAGAAATGATGGTTCCGAAAAATCGCCGGGGTAGTTTTCTTCGTACGATTCGTAGGCCACCTGCGCCGCTTCGAAATCTTCGCCGAGCATGAAGACAAGCGGCACCAGCACGCGGGCACCCTGGTGGTCGCGCGGATTGAGCTCGAGCAAATCGGTGAGCGTCTCGGCCGCGCCGAGGTGGCGGCCCTGGTGCCAGAGCGTCATCGCCCGCCCGTAAATTGCCCGCAGATACGGACGCGTTTCGGGATCCGCCCACCAATCGGCGCTGCGTCCGTTCCAGCGTGGGAATTCCCGGTCAATCACGGCGTCGTACGCGCCGAGCGCCGATTTCCAGTTGCCAGAGCGGAATTCCGCGTCCGCCAGTTCGACGCGCGCTCGCGTGCAGTTCGCGTCGCGGTCGATCGCCTTTTTGAGTAGCGCGATTTTTTTCGATTCGGACCGGACGCGCAGGGCGGTATTCACGAGGCCGGATGCAATCTCGACCGGCTCGGGCAGGCCCGCGGGCTGGCTGGCGTAAAATTCCACGACCTGCTGCGTGATGGCGCGCATCTCCTCACCGTCGCGTCGCGCGAACCGGCTGAATTGGACGTTCACCCCGTAGTCGCTGGCGAAATCACTCCACGCTTCGGCATCCCAATCTTCGCTCTCGCCAATCACGATGCGATCCGGCGCGCCCTGCTGCTCGATCAAATTTCCCAGCAGTTGCTCGACCCGGCCCTGATCCAGCTCCTCGAGAATTTCGGGCTGGGCAATCGGCACGCCCGACCCGTCGGTCACGATCATGAGCGTCGGCAGGATGAAGTCGTCTCCCGATGCCATCGGCTCGTCGAGATCGACCCAGAAGACTGTCCAGGACGTGCGGGCGGATTTTAAAGGCTGGATCATGCGTGCGTTTCGTCCACCTGCCACGCGACTTCCACACGCTGCTTGCGAGCGAACCGATCGAAATAAAACAGTTCGCCCGCCCGCGCGCCGTGCTCGTGCACCATGCGGGTGACCTTCACATCGAAGCAGCAATATTCGGCAATCTCCATCAGTTTTCCTTCGCGCCACCAACGGATTGCGTCCAGTCCTTCCGCAATCTTGCCCACGCCGAACGTGCCTTGTGCAAGCGCCTCGAGCGGCAGCCGGTGGCCGATAACCTTTTCAACGTCGACCATCAAATCCAGCGTTGGCACGTGATCGGCAAGATCCAGCGGCGTGTAACCCGTGAGCACCCGGTAATCGAAATTGATCAAATTGTAGCCCACCACGAGGTCGGCCCGGCGAAGCTGGCGAATGAGCTCTTCAACCCGGGCCTCCTCGTAAATTTCATACGCACCCGCCGCGGTGCTGTACGTCACTCCGATCGACATGCCCATCAGATCCTTCCGATCCCACCCGCCCACGTCGTTGGCGGTCCGCTGTGTTTCCAGATCGAAATAAACAATGTCTCGTGCCACCCACATTCCCTACGGAAACGCCGGGCTGCGTGCCAAACAAAAGCCGCCCCCGGGAGAGGGCGGCATTTTGTTTTTATCGCGGGGATCGCGGATTTGCTTTTACCGGTCGAGGCGCATGGCTTCTTCGGTGGCCGGGTCGTCGGATGATTTTTCAGCTGACTGCTGATGGGCGGTCGTGTCGGCAGCTTCCTGCTGCTGGCTGGCGATTCCCATTTCCTCCTCGAAGCGAATTTCGTCCGCAGAATGTGGTGGGTGTTGGTCTGTCATGGCATTCTCCTTTCTATAAAAAGTTCGCACGCTCTGGCGGTTTTGCGTCTGATTTCGAAGAAATATTCCTTCTGCGTGAGTTGGTCAGCGTGGGGCGTGTTGGCGTCTGGCACCGGCCAGAAACCGTTTGACGGCTCGAACATTTCTCCCCACTCTACCCGGCTCTTTCCCAATCATGCGCCACACCCTCTCTGTCCTCGTTGAAAACAAATTTGGCGTGCTCACCCGTGTTTCGGGCATGTTCAGCGGCCGCGGGTTTAACATCGACAGCCTGAACGTCGGCCCGACGCTGGATCCCACCACCTCGCGCATGACCATCGTGGTGCGCGGTGACGATAGTGTGCTCGAGCAGGTCACCAAGCAGCTCGACAAATTGGTCGAAGTGATCGACGTGCAGGATTTCCGCGACGAGGAATACGTGGACCGTGAGCTTGTGCTCCTGCGCGTGAAAGCGACGTCCGAGACCCGCGCCGAGGTCATGCAAATCTGTGATATTTTCCGGGCCAAAATCATCGACGTGCAGTCCGAGCGCCTCTCGATCGAGGTCACGGGCACCGAGGGCAAAATCAGCAAATTCCTGATGCTGATGGAACGATTTGGCATCATCGATCTCACCCGCACCGGCAAGGTCGCCCTGTCCCGCACGAACAACTGATTTTTTACTCCGCTTTTCAATTATTATGCCCGCCAAAATCTACACGGACAAAGACGCCGACCTGAAAAACCTCAAAGGCAAGACCTGCGCCGTCATCGGCTTCGGCTCGCAGGGCCACGCGCACGCGCTCAATCTCAAGGAGAGCGGAGTCAACGTGATCATCGGTCTGTATCCGAAGTCGAAGAGCCGGAAGGTTGCCGCCGAGCAGGGATTCGAAGTGCTCGATACCGCCGAAGCGGTCAAACGCGCCGACGTCATTTTTGTTGCCGTGCCGGACACCAAAATTCCGGCGGTCTTCAACAAAGACATCGCGCCGCATCTCAAGAAGGGCAAAACGCTGCTTTTCAGCCACGGGTTCGCGATCCATTTCAAGACCATCGTTCCGCCGAAGGAAGTCGACGTGATCATGGTCGCTCCGAAAGGTCCGGGCCACATCGTTCGCCGCCAGTTTACTGAAGGTAAAGGTGTGCCCGCGCTGATCGCGATTTACCAAAACCCCAGCAAGAAGGCCAAGCAGGTCGCGCTGGCATGGGCCAAGGGCGTGGGCGGCACCCGTGGTGGTGTGATCGAAACGACTTTCAAGGAAGAAACCGAAACCGACCTTTTCGGCGAGCAGACCGTGCTTTGCGGCGGGGCAAGCGCGCTGGTGCAGGCCGGATTCGAAACTCTTGTTGAGGCCGGTTACAGCCCCGAGATGGCGTATTTCGAGTGTCTCCACGAACTCAAACTCATCGTTGATCTCATGAACGAAGCCGGCATCGCCGGAATGCGCTTCTCGATTTCGGAAACCGCCAAGTGGGGTGACGTTTCCGTCGGTCCGAAAATTATCGACGCTTCCGTCAAGAAGCGCATGCAAAAGGCCCTCAAGGACATCCAGTCCGGCAAATTTGCGAAAGAGTGGGTCGCCGAATACGAAGGCGGTTACAAAAACTACAACCGGCTGCTCGCAGAAGGGGAAAAACACCCGATCGAAACCACGGGCACCCGCCTCCGCGGCCTCATGCCGTGGATCAAAAAACGCAGCATCAAGGGTGCCCAAGCGTCCTACAGCTGATCGTTCCGCGCGTCGAAATCACGTCGTAAAATCAATCCAGACGGCCGTTCTTGGGAACGGCCGTTTTTTTTGTTTGGGTCGGCTCCTTATCGCAAGCCACACGCCGGAAGATTTGGTGATTGACTGTTTGGATCATCTTTCGATAAACGCCGAGGTGTCAGTCAGTTACCAACTCCCTTAATCCTGAAAAAACCAATCCCATGAAGAAGCTCTCCCTTACGCTGATTCTCACGACGCTCGTTGCAGCAACCGCGGCCTTCGCAGGCACGGAAGCCAAATCGTTCAAAGACAAAGTCACCTACGAACCGGAACCTGAATGTCGTTTTCGCGATATGGAGTTCCAGCTCGACATGTTCTACACCGGCTTCTTTGGCTCCTCCGGCAGCCAGCTGAGTACGGGATCGGGTGGCGGCTTCGGACTGAATTTCTTCTTCGCGAAGTATTTCGGCATCGGTTACGAGGCGGCCTGGTACGACAACAACGGCACGGTCGAACACATGCCCCTTGGTGGAAATTTCATGGTCCGTTATCCGATCTGCGCGTGGAACCTCGCACCTTACGCGATGGTTGGCGGCGGCGCGGCCTGGGACGGCACGACCATCGGTTACGGCAACGTGGGCGGCGGCGTGGAATATCGTTTCACCAACAACATCGGCCTCTTCGTCGATGGCCGGTACTTCTACGGCGGCAGTGGCAACGTTGCGAATCTGCGCAGCGGCCTGCGCTTTGCATTCTAAATCGAACCGAAAAAGGTTGTTTTGCGGAACGCCGGGGGGCTCGTCCCTCCGGCGTTCTACTTTTTCAGCAGGTCGCGAATTTCAGTGAGAAGCTTCTCCTCGGCCGTCGGCTCCGGCGGAGTCGGTGCGGGCTTCGCTTCTTCCTCTCGTTTGATCCGGTTGATCACTTTCACGAGGGCAAAAATGCAGGCCGCGACGATCAGAAACTGGATGATCGTATTGATGAAATTGCCGTAAGCGATGATCGGAGCCGACTGGGCAGTGGCGTCCTGGATAGTCGCGTAGGTCTCGCCGTCGAGCGTGACAAAAAGTTTGCTGAAATCCACGCGGCCCGTGATCAGGCCGATGGGAGGCATAACGACGTCGTTCACGAGCGAAGTGACGATTTTCCCGAAGGCGGCGCCTATGACCACGCCGACGGCGAGATCGATGACGTTGCCGCGGGCGATGAACTCTTTGAATTCCTTGGCGAGGCGCATGGATTTGAGTGGGTTGGGTGCCGGATCAGAGCCGATAGCGTTCCGCCATCGTGCGCGTAATGGAGGCAATCTTTTGCCGCAAAGTCGAGGGTTTAAGCACCTCGGCGTGTTCTCCCCAACTGAGGATCCAATTTTCGAGATCAGGAGCAATGCTCACATCGAGGGTGAGGGTGGCACCCCCATTTGGATGTGGCGTGAGGCGTTGCGACGGGTGCCATTTTCGCTCCGCGGCGAGGCGGTTCGCGAAATCGTCGAGCTCCACGACGACACGTTCGACCTTCCCGGTCTGAAACGCGGAAAAGCTGCCCGCAAACATGTCGGCCACGGAAAAGTCGTCGGGTTTGACGAACTCCCTGCCGGTGTCGGTGGCGTCGGTGACGCGCGCCAGTGCGAAAGTCCGGATGGCGTTTCGACCGGTGTCGTGACCGATGAGATACCATTGATTGGCGAGGCAGCCGAGGTGATACGGCCGCACGCGACGCGGTGATGCGGGACCCTGAAGCGGGCGGTAGGCGAAGGTGACTTCGTGACTTGCAAGCGTGGCGCTGGCCAGGGTTTGGAATCCATCGAGCTCCGCGGTGGCGAGACCCTGCGGACGGAAGGAAATGGCTTCGGTGAGCTCGTGTAACGCAATCCCGGTTTCACCTTCCAGTCCCGCGGCCAGCTTGCTGAAGGCGGACCGCAGCGGCTTCTCGAACGCGGTGCCGCGATATTGTTCGACCGCTTTTTGCGCGATCAACAAAGCGACGAGCTCGCCGTGGCTGACCTGGACGGTGGGGAAACTGGTCACGGATTCCGTGTAGTGAAATCCGTGCGCGACCCGGTCGTAAGCGATCGGCAGGCCGAGTTGGTCGCGCATAAAATCGATGTCGCGCTGGATCGTTTTGGTCGCGACTTCCATCGTGCGGGCGAGACGGGCGCAGTTGGGAAACCGACCCTCCTGCAACAATCCGTGGATCGCGAGCATGCGGGCAAGCGGTGGCCGGGAGGCGCGGCCGGCGGCGGACGGAGCGGCTTCGTGACGGCGACGGCGGCCACCGTGTTTTTTTAAAAATTCCCCAGGCATGGGACAGCCAGTGTCTGATGCCACCTGGCAGAGTCAATCCCAAGATGAAAACACTCTCGTCCTTCCTCAAGTCCCTCAAATCGCAACACGCTGTTTACCAGCAGCTCGAGCTGCCGCTCAGTGGCCGCAAGCTCACGCGCAGCGAACAAATCACCGTGGCCCGTCTTCGGCGGCTGCGGGAACGCATTGCGATGATGTAACCGAGATTGAGCAGATCCCGGCTTGCAACCGGGTGGACGTCGCGGACGTTCCCGCTCGGGGAGTAAACGCACCGTGGTCGAATTGCTCATTATTCTGGCGATGTTTGGCTGGCTGGTCGTCGCGACGGTGGAATTTCTGTCATCGCTGGCCGCCTTCCCGACCATCGTGACGGCCACCCTGGTCGTTCCGCCTGCTGCGCTGGCACTGTATCGACGGCTGGCGGTGCGGAACCGTCTGGAATTTCTCCGGGACCGGCGCGGATTTCTGCCGCCGGAGAGATTTTACTGGCCGGGCCAGGCGCGGGTGTTGCGTTGGCAACTTGGCGGTGCGTTCACGGGCACGGTGGTGGCCTGGCCGGTGGCGTTACTGGAACCTGCGCGCTGGGCGGCGGATTCCTGGGTTGGCTGGCTCGCCGGAGCAGCGGCCATTGTTTCCACGACACTCCTCATGTCACTTCTGGCCCTTTATTTACGGGCCTCACAGCGATTCGACAAATTCACTCCCGCGCCGATTGGATGGGCGCGGCGGACGATGTTCTGGCTCTCGGACAACCACGAATTCCTCGACGAAGAACCCGAGCTTCCACGCAAAAAAACCAAGGAGTCGGTTTATTGAATGGTTCGCCGTGAGTCGGACGATTCAGCGCGTCGCGCCGGTTTTTGCCTTCCGCCGCAAAAATTTTGTGAGTTTCAGGCAGGTGCCGCGGGGTTTTGGGATGTATTCCACCCGGTCGAACGCGGTGCGCATGATGCGGACGCCCAGCCCGCCCGGCCGGAAATCGTCGAGTTCCCGGCCGCGAATTTTTTCGGGATCACACGACGCGCCGTAGTCGCGGATGGTGCAATGGAGTTCGTCGCCGGTGACTTCGAGATTGAGGCGGATCGTGCGCGATGGATCGCCGCGGTAGGCGTAGCGGATGACGTTGGTGCAGGCTTCGTCGAGCGCGAGCACCATCAATTCGGCGTCCATTTCGTCCACGTTGGCGCGGTGCAGGAACTCGCGCACTTCGCAGCGCATCGGCGCAAGGTGGCACGTGTCGCTCGTAAACTTCAGCTTCACTCGAATCCCCCCACCAGGATGGTTAAATCATCACGGGCGGAATCGCCGTCCCGGTACGTGCTTTCCTCGGTCACGAGATGATCGAGGATGGCCTGGGCGGACGGGAAATGGCGGGAGAGCGACGATCCGAGATGAATGTCGAAAAAGTCGCCCGTGGTCGGATTGCGCGATTCAGAAAGTCCATCCGTGAACGAAACCAAATAGTCGCCCTGCGCAAGTTCGACCTCGCTGTGTTGGTACGAGATTCCGGGCAGCACGCCGAGCGGCAGGGCGCCGGGCGTTTCGATTTCGATCGCGGTGCCGTCAGGTCGGACGAGCCACGGACGGCAATGGCCGGCGCTGGCGATTTCCACCCGCCGGGTGGAGGGATTCATGCGTCCGATCAAGGTGGTCACAAACATGCCGCGCACGATGTGTTCGTTGAGCGTGTTGTTGAGCGTCGAGAGGGCGTCGGCCGGGCTGGTCGTGGCGGCGAAAACAAAATGCATCGCGCTGAGCGTCTGCGCCATCAGCAGCGAGGCTGGAATGCCCTTGCCCGAGACGTCTCCAATCGCGAAATAAATTTCGCCCTCGCGGATTGGATGAACGAAGAAAAAGTCCCCGCCGACGTTGAGCGCGGCTTTATTGAACGAAGCAAAAACTGCCCCCGGAATGGTCTCCGGAATGGCTTGAGAGAGAAGTTCGGTTTGAATTTCGGCGGCAATGGCAACATCCCGCTCGACGCGCTCCTGCTCCTTCATGCGCTCGATGGCGTGCAGTTTTTCGATGGCCGTGGCGATGAGGCTGGAATACGCCTCGAATCCCTCGAGATCCTCCGGCTCGAAGGCCGGTTTATCCTTCGGATTGAGCACCTGGAGAACGCCAGTGATCGTGTCTTCGCGTTTGAGCGGTGCGCAAAGAATCGAGCGGGTACGGAATCCGCTCGCTTTGTCGGCCTCGCGGTAAAAGCGGGAATCCGCGTAAGCGTCGGGGATCAGCAGACTCTCGCCGTGAGCCAGCACCCAACCCGCAATGCCCTGCCCGGGAGCGACCCGGATTTTGGGCTGTATGAACTCACCTTCCGAATACGAGGAAATGACAAGATCGAGATGAACTCCGTCCTCGTGCAGCAGGAAGAGCGATGCCGCTTCAGCCCGGATCACGCGGCGGGCGACGTCGAGGATCGCCTCGAGCAACTCATCGTAGTCCGTGATGGAATTGATCAGACTGCTGACTTCGACCAGACCGCGATAAATGCGGAGGGATTTGCGGAGCGATTCGATTTCCTCGGCCACACGGGTAGTCTGAAACGCCTTTGGAGAAAATCGAGCGGGAAAATTCCGCTGGAATTCCCCCGAGGCTCCGCGACACTTCGGCGTGTTGAATACGCGTGCGCTCACCATTGTTTTTTGTCTCCTCACGACCGTTGCGGCCAGCGCGGCCACAGCCTACGAGGCCCTCCAGACCATCAAGGCCACCCGAGGGGACACGATTCTGAACCAACTGGTGGAAGCCCGTGGCGAGAGCGGCCAGCCCCAACCGCAGTCGTGGACCATCATGATGAATGATTCATCGGCTCGAGGCGGCATCCGCGAATTTGTCGTTTCCGGCGGTCAAATTCTTTCCGAACGCACGCCAGTACGGGGCTTTGGCGGTCAGCGTGATTTTCCGGCGCTGAATTTTTCGCGGTTGAATCTCGATTCCGACGGCGCGTTCGACATCATCGAAAAACAGGCCACGGCCCGTCAGTTGGCCTTCAATTCCGTGGATTACACGCTGCGCACGGATGAGGCGTCGGGAGCTCCGTTGTGGGTCATCCGGGTTTACGATTACATGGGTGCGCCGGTTGGCCGCATGCAGATTTCTGCCGAAAATGGCGAGGTCGTCGAAACGCTGACCGTCGATCCCGATGCGCGGGCCGCTGGTGCTCCCGTCCCGCCTCCGTCAGCCGAGGACAATGTCCCGCCGCCGCCTCCGCCTGTCCGCCAGCAAACCAGCTCGTCGCGGGAACCAATGGGCGGTGTGATTGGTGTGGTTGAACGCACTGGCCGCAATGTCGGGGAGCGGGTGAAAGATACGACGCTCAATGTTGTCGGCACCGTTCAGGAAGTGCTCACGGGCCGCCGCACGGTCGGGGAAGACGACGAATAATCGCCCGGCACTGCGGGCGAATCTATGGAAACGGTCATCATCCTCGCCTTAGTGGGATTTCTGCTCGTCGTGGCAGAAATGTTCCTGCCCGGCCTGGTTCTCGGCATCCTCGGATTTTTGCTGATCACCTCATCGGTGATACTCGGGTATGCGCGGTTCGGCCCCCTGACGGGATCAATTGTATTTGGCGCGGTCACATTGCTCTCGATCGTCGGATTTTTTGTTTGGATGAATGTTTTTCCGCACACTGCGGTCGGCCGGCGTCTGACGCTGAGCACGGCTCAGCCGGTCGGCAACGTGCTTCCCGCATCGGACAACCTTGTCGGCCACGGGGGCACTGCTCTCACTCCGCTCCGTCCATCCGGCAAGGCCCTGATTGATGGGCGGCGGATCGACGTGCTGGCCGAGAGCGAATTCGTGGATGCGGGCGACGAGGTGGTGGTGATCGCCGCACGCGACACCCGGGTCCACGTCCGGAAAAAGGTTTAGCTTTCATCAGCGTAGACTAAGATCCGACAAACTTTTCCTTTATGTCACCCATCATCGTCGCTGTCGTCCTCGGAATCCTGCTGGTCATCGCCCTCGTGATGGTGATCGTGCTCATTAACTTTTTCGGAGTCTGGCTCCGGGCCAAACTCGCCGGTGCGCCGGTGGGATTTGGCCAGCTGATCGGAATGCGGTTGCGTCGTGTTCCGGTCGGGCTGGTCGTGGACAGCCGGGTGACGGCGGTGAAAGCCGGGTTGCCGTTGAATACGGACCTGCTCGAAGCCCACTACCTTGCCGGGGGGAATATTTCGAGCGTCGTGCTTGCCCTCGTCGCGGCCGATAAGGCGGGCATCGCCCTCGATTTTAATCGTGCCTGCGCGATCGATCTTGCCATCAAAGGAACGTCGAAAACCGTGCTCGAAGCCGTCCGCACGAGCATCAATCCGAAGGTGATTGACTGCCCGAATCCCGCCACCGGCAAGTCCACAATCGACGCGGTTGCTCGCGACGGTATCGGCGTCAAAGCCAAAGCGCGCGTGACGGTTCGCTCGAACCTCGACCGGTTTGTCGGCGGTGCGACCGAAGAGACAATCATTGCCCGTGTGGGTGAAGGAATCGTGACCTCCATCGGCTCCGCTCTTTCCTACAAGGAGGTTCTCGAAAATCCGGACCGCATTTCGAAACTCGTCCTTCAGAAAGGCCTCGATAGCGGCACGGCATTCGAGATTTTGTCCGTCGATATCGCGGACATCGACATCGGTGAAAACATTGGCGCGAAACTTCAGGCTGAGCAGGCCGAGGCGGACAAAGTCGTTGCGCAAGCCCGTGCGGAAATGCGCCGCGCTGCCGCCGTGGCCACGGAACAGGAAATGAAAGCACGCGTGCAGGAAATGCGCGCGAAAGTCACCGAGGCGGAAGCTCAGGTGCCCGCAGCCATGGCCGAGGCCTTCCGCAGCGGAAACATGGGTGTGCTCGATTACCTCAAATTCAAAAACATCCAGTCCGACACCGACATGCGCGAGGCGATCTCGAAGCCCGACAAACCCGGCTCGACTCCGCTGTAGTCCGCCTGACTCGCCGGCGCCCCAATCGATTCCGCCATGGAGCAACTCGTCATCCTCGTCATCATTGCGTTGATCAGTTTTGTAAACTGGTTGATGCAAAAGTCCGCCGAGCACAAAGCCCGGCGGCAGGCCGAGGCTCGAGCCGCGGGAGGGACCAGCGAATCCGCGGAGCGGAACGAGCCTGCATTCGACGAAGCGGAGGCCGAGGCGGAAGCCGCGGAAAAAGCCCGCAAATTCATGGAGGCGCTGGGCCTGCCGCCCGAAGCGATGCCACCGCCACCGATGCGCCGGGCAGCACCGCCTCCGCTGCCGGAGGTCACCACGGTGTCCCCTCCGAGACCGGAACCGCGCGGATTTCTTCACAAGATCGATGACGATCTCGAACGCCGCCTGATGCCCGATCCGCCCAAGGTTGTTCACGCCCTGGTGTCTCCCCGGTCCGTTCGTCCGAAGCGTCCGGCAACCAGCCGACAGCCCCTCCAATTGGAGCCGGTCACGCATTCGATGCTGGATTTTCTACGAACCGGCAACGGTCTGCGGAATGCCGTGCTCGCCCGCGAAATCCTTGGCCCGCCGAAAGGCTTTGATTTGTAAAGCCGCCCGGCTTTAGTTTCCCCAGTTCACAGCCGGCGTGGCGGAATTGGCAGACGCGCTAGACTCAAAATCTGGTACTCGTGAGAGTGTGTGGGTTCGATCCCCTCCGCCGGCATTGATTCATCGTTCCCCAAAAAAATTCAACCGCGGTCGCAGGCCTCGCAGTCGCTTGCTCCATGGGAATAACGCGGGCAGGATGGCGGCGTGAGGACGGTTTTTCGCAACGTGCGCTTGTGCCTGCCGGGTGGTGAAATCCGTCCCGGAGCACTGAAAGTCATTGATGGAATGATTGCGTCCGTGGATCCCTCGGCGGAGGCGGATCGCGGCGCGGAAGTCATCGACGGAGATGGATGTTACCTTGCGCCGGGATTTATTGATTTGCACGTTCACGGAGCGATGGGGCGTGACGCCATGGAGGCAACGCCCGAGGCCTTCGCGGAGATCGGGAGATACCACGCATCTGGCGGCACGACAGCCGTGGCGCTGACCACGGTTTGCGCTCCGTGGCCGGAAATTTTTGCGGTGCTCGAGGCGGCGCGATCGATTCGCGAATCCAAATCGGCATCCGCGGTGCGGCTGGCAGGCATCCACGTCGAAGGACCGTTTTTTTCGAAAAACAAACTGGGCGCGCACCGGGCGGAATTTGCGCGTGAGCCCGCGCAGGATGATCCGGCAATACTGGTGAAATATCGTGATGTCGTAACTCAGATGACTCTCGCGCCGGAATTGCCCGGAGCGAATCGTTGGATTACGGCACTGCGGGCGGCGGGCATCCGGGTGAGCGGCGGTCACAGCGACGCCTGGGACGAAGAAGCGCGCGCTGGGATCGAAGCCGGTCTTTGTGAGGCGACCCACATTTTCAATTGCATGTCTTCATCGCGCCGACTCGGGCCCTACCGGGTTGCGGGCCTGCTCGAATGCTGTCTGGCAGACCCGCGCGTGTTGTGTGAATTGATTGGCGACGGCCGACACGTTGCACCAACGCTGATTCGCCTGCTTTACGCGGCGAAAGGTGCGCTTGGTATCGCCCTCATCACCGACGCCACCGCCGGCGCCGGGTTGCCGATCGGCACGGAGTTTTTTCTCGGCTCTGTTGCCTGCCGGGTTGAACCCGGTATTGCACTCACGGCCGATGGCCGGGCGCTCGCGGGCAGTACGTGTCGCATGATCGATTGCGTGCGCACCGTGGTGGAGGATGCCGGCCTGCCGCTAGGCGAGGCCGTTCAAATGGCCACGGAAGTCCCGGCCGACGCAATCGCAGGACGCGCGGGACGCGGCCGATTGGAAGTGGGATCTGTCGCCGATCTGGTCATTTTTGACCGGGCATTTGCAGTGCGGTCGACATGGCTGAATGGATCGAGATCTTTTGCAAGTGATTGACGATTTTGTCGGATCTGGTCCGCCGGATTACATCAGTTCGCCGGGAATTTTTTTAAATTTTTCCTGAGTAATCATTTGAATGGGGAAAAATTTTGCAGTTCGTCGCTTGCATCTCGCGGGAAGAACACCTTACTTAACCATGCAGATCGGCGGCTGACGTCGATTTCCCCCGACTTCCCCAATCCCCAAATCAATGAAATACCCCAATCGTCGTATCCGTTCCCTCACCGGGGGGCTCGCTTTCGCAGCTCTGTGCCTCCCGTCCCTTCAAGCCCAACAAGACGTCAACTGGACGCGGACCGATCTGGTCAATCCCGATGTCGCCCGGTGGAGTGAGGGCACAAATTGGTCGACGTCACCGTTGGTTCCGGCCGACGGCGACAATGTGTTTTTTGGTAATCCTCAGATACCCATTGCGGGGATCATCAACATCGATACGGCCCCGGTCGTCGGAACTTTGAATATTTCCAACACGACGGCATTGACTTTCGCCGGGATTGACGAGGCCCGGACGCTGACCATCAACAATGGCATCAATCTCACAGGCGAGAGCGTGACGCATGTTCTCAGTAATTTCGCTGGCACCGGACTTGGACTTCAGCTCGGTGGGAATAACGTATGGAACCTGGCTCAAGCGGGAAGTGGCTTTTCGGGTGGTCTCAATGTGGGTTCGCCGATTTCTGATGGAGGGAGTGGCTACGGCATAATCAAAACGGGTGTCAAACCGTTGAACCTCGTGGGCAATAATACATTTTCCGGCGGGATCATTCAGCGTCAGGGAAATATCACGGTCACCGGAACCGGCGCAGCTGCGGAGAATACCCAGCTTGGCACCGGAACCTATACATTTGCCAATGAAGTTGGCGGGTTAAACGTGTCGCTGGCGTTCAACTCTCCCGTTAGTAAGACAATTGAGAACGATTTTGTTCTCAATAACGCTGCGGTGGTTGTGAGTCCACCGGGAACTCAATACGCCCAAATCTCCTACTTCGGCGGAGTTACTGGCAATCGCGTGCTCACCCTGAATGGTGATTTCTCGACCGGCCCCAATGTTGACCCTAGCCAGGGAATTTTCTTTTCGGTCAATTCGAATAATAACACAGGAGTTGACGAGGGCTCCGTTTTCCTGAACGGCAACTGGTCGAATTATGTCACTACTTCGGGCGCGGCTGTTCGTGTTGGTGGCGGGTCGACTGTTATTAATGCTCAGAGTGCGGTTATGGGTGGCACAGGTGGATACATCCTTCTCAACGCAAATCTCACTGCAGGACTTAACGGCAGCAAGCTGATCGTTAATGGAGCGTTCGATATGACGCGAAGCGTGACGTTTTCGGGCGCTGGTGGCGCAAATACCGCTTTCGCCGTGAGGAACTCCTTTGGCTCGCGCAATGCTGTCGGAACAGCGGCGACCGTGACGGGAACGATCAACGTGGCCGCAGCAAACGGTGGTAATGTTTTCTCACAGAACGAGGGTGCGAATTTGAATGTCGGTCCGATCTTCGGAACCACTCGGTTGAAGATTAATGATGGTTACACTTTCACCGAAGCAGATTCGGTCAACACGCTCCAACTGCCAACGGGCACGGTCAATCTTGTTCGCGATATCGGAAATGCCAACCTGACTGGCCCAATTGACGTCATGCGCGGCGCCCTTCTCGCCAACAACCTTACCGGGACGGCCACGGGAACCGGGGCAATCACCGTCGGTGCTGCAAGCACTGGTGGTTCGGGTCTGGAGACGACCTACCTCGTCAATAGCCGATCACTCAACGGCATCGATACGGCCGTTGCTCAGACGTTGATTGTTGGACAGCCCGTTTCCGGAACTGGGATTCCTGAGGGCGCGGTCGTTACCGGGATTGCAGTCGGTAGTGGTCCCAATAACTCGTCAATCGGGATCAGTCTTCCGACAACCGAAGCTCTTACGATCACGAATCTCGCGTTCGGCGCTTACAGCACGACGGCAAAGATTGGCGGAACTGGTCGCATCGCGCCGACGGGAACGAATGGAATCACAGTGAACTCGGGAAGCCAGGTTGGTGTCGCTGACGGTATCGCAGAGACGCTCGAGATCGACATGGTCGGAACGGCTGGAAATGTTGAATTCCTGGCAGGGGCTGTTTTCGAGTTCGAGCTTGGCAATCCAGGCATCAGCGACACGATCGTTTTCACCGGGCTGGCTGACTCGCTCGTCAACTTCTCAAACAATACGGTGAACATCATCGACCTCGGTGGAGTGGGAATTGGGTCCTACACGCTGTTCACGTTCGATCTGGGCAGCAACTACACCACGAATTCTTTGGTCCTCGGAACGCGTCCGGCGGGTGTCGAAGGAACGTTTGACTACAGTGTTCCGGGAGTGATCTCCCTGAACCTGACGGCGGTCCCAGAGCCGACGGTGATCGCCGGCCTGCTCTGCGCAGCCGCGGTTTTCGGGGTGACCCGCCTGCGGCGCAAGTCGTAACGGCGAGTGAGGTCAGTTTTTCGCTGCGAACACCCGGCACAAACTGTGCCGGGTGTTTCGTTTTGAGAGGTTATTTGTCCAGACAAGCGATTCGTGCCTATCACGATCAATCATTCTGTTTCGGACGATGTGAAAAACAGGCGACTCGCTTGCTGCGAGAGTTCGAGGAAGAATCCTCTTCCTCATGCGCGGAAGCTAGCTGGTAGACATGCTCGAGATCGAGACGTGGATTGGGGTTCAGTTCCTGCGCAGCGCTGAACTCTGAAGTTACACCGTGTCTCCAAATGTTTTACCGTGGGCCATCTCTCGATCAATCTCACTGTCTCGGGCGTTCCCAATGGTGAGTCGGGCCTGATTAGTGAACCGAAAACCCAAAAAAAGGTTTGCAATCGAGAAGCTGTCTTGGGAATGTCCAACAAAGTCCCCCGGCGCGAAGGTCTGATATCTTCGTCGTTCTGCGACATCGTTCACCGCCTTTGCCTCAAGTTTCTCAACGCATGAAAAATCAGATCTTCCTCCAACTGTCCCTCACGGCTGCCGCCGTCTTCGCGCTGCCCTTAACAACATCTTCGGCCCAAACCGGCACGTGGAACGTCGATCTGGCTGGAAACTGGAGTGACTCGGCCAACTGGGCCGGCGGCATCGTCGCTGATGGTGCCGGAAACACGGCCAACTTCTCGTTTGACATTACCGCCGCTCGCACGGTGACGCTGGATACGAGTCGCACCATCGGCAACATCGTCTTTAACGACGCCGGGGCAGCCACACCCGAGTCGGTTTGGACGATCGCAGGGGCCCCCGACACCATCCTGACTTTGGAAAATGGCGGCACGACGACGATCACGAACAATTCTGTGATCGGATTTGGTTCTGGTGGCATCATTACGGCCCAAGTGGCGGGCGACGATAATCTCGTTTTCAGCAGTGCCGCGACCCCGACGAATTCGCAGCGGGCAATCACGATGAACAACCCGCTGAATTCGTATTCTGGCACAACGACCGTTGAGAATGGCTTCCTCAACGTGGGGGCCAATAACATCGCGGTCGGGTCTGGTCCGCTCGGCACGTCCTCCAGCGCCATCATCGTTGGTAATGCCAATACCATCGCGAATTCAACAGGAGGCAATGGCCCGAATGTTGGATTGGACGTTTTTGTCGGCGGCGCCAACGTCACCAACTACTCGATCGACCGCAACATCGATTCCTCGGCGGTTGCTGATCTGACAGGGCGAGTGAACGTCCGATTCGCAAGCTTCACCGCGACGGCAGGCGGCACGCTAACGCTGGCTGGCAACTGGATCCTCGGGGCGACAACGGTCAAGGCATACGGCCTGGTGGCTCAGCAGGCGGGTCAAACGCTCTCCGTCACAGGGGTCATCTCAGGAGGAGCAACTACGCGTCTTCGCATCAATGACTTTGGAAATGGTCTCGGCACCATCCGTTTGAGCAACGAGGTGAATTCCTACCTGAACGAAACGGCGGTGACTTCCAGTCGGCTTTTGATCGGGGGCAATGCCTCGGCAACCGGCCCGGGTGCATTGGGAGCAAATGTGTCTCTCCGTCTGGCGGAGAACGGATCAACCGCGGTAAACGTTTCCGCGCTGATCGATGGCGCGTTTACCGTCGGAAAAACTGTCAACCTGGATCAGGGTAACTCGCAAGGCGTGATCACTGCTGGATCGACCACCGCGCAGACGGCTGCTTTCACCCAGACCATTGGTGGCACGCAGGCAGTCGATTCCAGCTTCACTGGCAACATCAGTAGTGTTGGAACGACGATCGGAAAGACCTTAGCCATTTCGCAGGTCGCGGGCGGCAGGGTGACCCTTTCGGGCATCATCGGGCCAAATTCGAGTGCGACCGGCGTGACGAATGTGGATAAGGTTGAAGCTGGCACCGCGGTTCTCACGAATGATAACACCTACGACGGCATTACCCGTGTCCTCGGTGGTATCCTGCTTGCCAACAATACGACCGGATCGGCGACGAGCACCGGTCAGGTTATCATTGGCGTCGTGAATCCTGGAGTCTCCGGAGTAGCTGGCTCGGCCAACGCGAATTCGACCGCCGCGCTGACGAACTCACGCCAGATCAACAACATCGACACGGCGATTGCGACCAATCTTGTGGTCGGCCAAACGGTCTCCGGCGTGGGAATTCCTGAGGGTGCGACGATTGCAAGTGTCAACATCGGGGGAGGTGCCGATGGAACGTCGAGCATCGCGCTCAGCGCGCCCCTTGCGACGATTCCCGTTGGGGGCTCTTCGAACTTCGAACTCACTTTCGGAGCCGTTAGTGTTACCGGAACGTTGGGTGGAACGGGCCGGATCGCTCCTGCTGGAACGAGCGGAATCCGCGTGAATGCGGGCAGCCAGATCAGTTCGAGGGACGGAATCGCGGAGTCATTCGAAATCGATCTCGTTGCAACGACGGGTAACGCAGAGTTTCTGGCTGGTGCCGTGTTTGAGTTCGAGCTCGCCAATCCGGGTGTCAGCGACGTGATCGCGTTCACGGGCCTCTCCGATTCGCTCGTGAACTTCTCGAATAACACGGTGAACATTCTCGACCTCGGCGGCATGGGAGTTGGCTCCTACACGCTGTTCACCTTTGATCAGAATTCCAATTACACCTTGAATTCGCTGGTCCTCGGATCGCGTCCGGCGGGCGTCGAGGGAACGTTTGACTACAGTGTTCCTGGAGTGATTTCCCTGAACCTGACAGCTGTGCCAGAACCAACGGTGATCGCCGGCCTGCTCTGCGCAGCTGCGGTTTTCGGGGTGACGCGCCTGCGGCGCAAGTCGTAACGGCGAGCCCAGTCAGCTTTTCTTGTGAACACCCGGCATAAATTGTGCCGGGTGTTTCATTTTTGAGACGTCGTTTCTTCATACACGCGATTCGCGCCGATCGCCATGGAACGATGTGAAAATCAGGCGGCTCGCTTCTCGCGATTCAATCTGAGAAAATACTCGTCTTCATGGGGGAAGGCGCGGCAAAGATTGGTCGAGTGACGTGCACCGCGATCGTGGTGGCGAACATGGTCGGCACGGGTGTCTTCACCAGTCTGGGATTTCAGGTCGGCGGTTTGCCTTCGGGGTTTGTCATTCTGCTTTTGTGGGCGCTTGGGGCGCTTTTTGCCCTTTGCGGCGCGCTGTGTTACGCCGAGCTGTCGGGTGCGTTGCCCCGATCCGGCGGGGAATACAATTTTCTCTCGCGTATTTACCACCCGTCGCTCGGATTTATGGCGGGAACGGTGTCGGCAACGGTGGGATTCGCGGCTCCGGTCGCTCTGGCCGCCATGGCATTCGGATCCTACTTCACGAATGTCGTACCCGGGGTGCCTCCAGTTTTGATCTCCTGCGCGGTGGTCGTTTTTGTCACCGCCGCCCACCTCGTGAGTCTCTCGTCGAGCGCAATATTTCAGATCGTTTTCACCTCGATCAAAATTTCGATGATCCTTTTCCTGATTGCTGCCAGTTTTTTCTGGGGGCCATCGCAGCCCGTGATTTTTCGCCCGACGCCGGGTGACGATGTATTGATCGCGAGCGCGCCGTTCGCGGTTTCGCTGATGTACGTGATGTATTCCTACGCTGGCTGGAATGCTTCGACTTACATCATCGGAGAAGTGCGCGATCCGGGGCGGGACGTGCCGTGGTCGCTGATCGCGGGTACGATTTTTGTCGGAATACTTTACGTCGGTCTGAACGCCACGTTCCTCAAGACGGTGCCGATGAATGAATTGGACGGGCAACTCGATGTCGGCAATCTCGCCGCGGTGGCAATTTTTGGCATTGAGGGCGGCCGCATCATGTCGGGTTTCATTTGTCTTGGGCTGGTTTCCGCGATCAGTGCGATGACTTGGGCCGGACCGCGGGTGAGCCAGACGATCGGCGAAGATTTTCCGATTTTGAGCGTTCTTTCGCGGCGGACTCCGGGAGGAATTCCTTTCGTCGCGGTGGGTGTGCAGTTCGCGATCGTGATCGGTTTGATCGTGACGTCGACGTTTCAGGACGTCTTGATTTACACCCAATTTGCGTTGGTGATGTGCGGGCTGTTGACCGTGTTGGGAGTGATTGTGTTGAGGATCAGGGAGCCCGGGCTGCCCCGGCCTTTTCACTGTTGGGGATATCCCGTCACGCCTTTGCTCTTCGCGGCGATCGCAGTATTTACGCTGGTCTACACTGTGGCCGCGCGACCGGTGCAGGGGGTCGCCGGGCTAGCCACGCTCGGCGGAGCTTTGGGACTGTATTTTGTGGTCAAAGTGGCGAGGCGCGGAGTTGTGTGAATCCCCACCGCGAATACTCGGGGCTGGCCACACCCGACCGGTCTTTTGTAGGAAAAATGATCGTGAGTCGGTCGGGACGTTTGGTGTGTGAAGTGGTGTTCGTCCTCGCGGCGAGCGTGTCGGGCATCGGTGCGCAGAAACCGGAGGCACCTTTTGTCCCTGCCCCGGCGGTGGTGTCGACGCCGAACGAACAGGCAAGGTTCCTGTCCGGGCTGCGGGTGCCTGCCGGTTCGGTGCTCGCCCCGCTCCAGGCCACGCGCGAATACTACGATCACGGCAGCACATACGCGAATACGTGGCGTCGTTTCGACGAGAAGTATTTTTCGAAAATGCGGGCGTGGTCCGCCGCAGAATTGGCCCCGCGTATCGGGACACCGCGGGCGTTGTTTTACCTTTTCGGCGGGCCGGACTTTATCAATGCCTACGCGTTGTTCCCGGACGCGCCCATTTACGTGCTCGGCGGCCTCGAGCCGGTGGGGTCGATGGTGCCGCCCGAGCAACTCGACCTGCCGCGTGTCCTCGCCGGATTGGAAAATCTGCGCAAATCGACGTCGGTGACGCTGCAATTCAGCCATTTCATCACGAAGGATATGAAGGTGGAGCTGGAACAGACCGACTTTCAGGGTGTGCTGCCCATCTTGCTTTCGTTCATCGCGCTGGGCGGCGGGGAGATCCTCGCGGTGCAGACGTTCAGCCCGGGCGGAAATTTGCCTGGCGTTGCGATTCAATTCCGCAAAAATCCTGCGGCCGTTCCGCAGGTTCTGTATTACGTGCGGGCCGACGTTTCCGACGGTGCGCTGAAAGCGAATCCGGCACTCCTTTCGTGGATGCAACAGCTTGGTCCGGGAGTTTCTTACCTGAAAGCGGCATCCTACCTCATGCACGAGCCGTACTTTTCGCGCGTGCGCGGATTCCTGCTCGAAAACAGCAGTGCGATTCTTCAGGACGATTCGGGAATTCCGCTCCGGTATTTTCTGACCGGCAATTGGCGGTTGCAGTTTTTTGGGGCGTATACCGGGCCGCTCGAGCTGTTTCAAAAATACACACAACCCGACCTTGCCGATGCATTTCGCTCCGCTCCCGTTTTTGATCTGCCATTTGGCACCGGCTACAAGTGGCAGCCGGGGCAATCCAACCTGATGCTCGCGATCAAACAGGCCACCGCACCGGTCGCCGAGCCTGTCCAGCGACTGCCGACGCCACCGATGGTGCCCGGGAGCGGATTCTGAACGAGGCGCACGAGCGTCGCTCCGGCCGGGAGGTTCTGCCGGGTCAGGTTTATTTTCGAATGACCTGGAGTTTGATGGTTGCTGACTGATTACCGGCACCATCAACAGCGCGAATCTTGATCACGCTTTTGCGCTTGTTCTTGCTGGGGCGAACGATGGCCTTCCAGTTCTCGGTGCCGCGGGCGGCTTTAAATCCGCGCTTTCCGGGGACTTTGAACTCAACCTTCGCAATTCCGGAATCATCGCTCGCCGTTCCTCGAAAAACGGCGCGGTTTCCGGCGATCGTGGCCCGTTTTTTTCCTTTGACCTCAATTTCCGGCGGGGTGAGGTCGACGGGTGGGAGGGGCGAAAATCGGACGACCCGGTTGTTGTCGCTGTCGGCGACCCAAACCTGACCACCGGCAGTTACGAACAGGCCGCGTGGACTGTCGAAGCCGGTTTGGTTGCCAGCGACCGTGGAACTGGTGAACGTGTTCTGGCCAAGGACGACGACTGCGCTGCTTCCGTTGGTGTTGGCGGAGAAGGCCGAGAATGCGAGGACGCGATTGTGATTGCGGTCCGAAACGTAAACGTTGCCGCCCGAGTCGAGATCAACGTCAACGGGGCGATTCATAGTAGAGGCCGAGAGACTGCTGCTGCCGGAAACGAAGGTGAGCTGACCAAGAACGCCGTCCGCGTCCGCACCCACCGGCTTGAGGTTGGCACCGTCGTAACGGAGAACACGATTGTTGCCGAAATCGGCGACCCAGAGATCACCAGCTGAGGTGAAGGCGAGGCCGTTCGGCATATTGAGACCATCTTGATCCAGATTCGGCGAAGTGCCGGCGGCATTTTCCTGTCCGAGCGCGTTGTTCGCCGGGGCTCCATTATTCAGATTCGACGCGTCGTCGAAGCGGAGGATTCGATTGTTGTTCGCATCGGAAACCCAAAGCGTGTTCGTGCCGGTGTCGATCACGACGCCAGCGGGCCCGTTCATCCCTGCAGCGCCCGCGGCGGGCACGTTGGTGCCAAAAGCGGCTTGCCCAAGGACCTGGTTTGCCGGTGATCCTGAGGGGAGCGTTGCAGCGTTGTTGAAACGGAGGACGCGGTGATTGGCACTGTCCGCGACCCAGAGGGTGCCGAGCGTGTCGATGGTGAGGGCAACGGGGGTATTCATTTGGCTTGCGCTATTCCCGGTCACGCTAAATCCAAACGCGGTTTGACCCAGAACCGCTGACGCGGACGCACCATTGGTCATGGCGGCCACCGAGGAAAAACGAAGGACTCGATGATTGGCGGAATCAGCGACAAAGACCGAACCGGTGAGTGGATCCAGCTCGACATCGGCCGGGTCCGACATGTCATTCGCATCGCTGCCGTTGGAGAACGAAAAGAAATCGGGTTGACCCAGGACGCGGTCGGCTGGCTGACCCGTGCTGACCTGGGCGTTGGAGGAAGCGATGGTGAAGAGGCTCAGGACGGAGAGGGCAATTCGAATATTCAAGGGCAAAATAATTAGTGAAGAGGTAGTCTGGCCCGGGGTCTGAAGTAACTGCAAGCCGATTGGGAAGAATGGGCGGACGATGCGGACGACTCGCCATATTCGAAATTACAAAAAAAGGCCGCCCCTCGCGGGGCGGCCATTTTAATTCGTGGGATATTCGCCCAGCTTTACAGCGTTTTGGCGAAGTCTTCGAGGCGGTCGAGGCCATTTTTGATGACGTCCATGCTGGTCGCGTAGCTCAGGCGGATGGTTTTGTCGTTGCCAAAGGCGATGCCGGGGACAACCGCGACGCTTGCTTTGCTGAGGAGACGATCAGAGAAGTTGGTGGAAGTGAGGCCCAGATCGCTGATGTCTGCGAGCACGTAGAACGCACCGAGCGGTTTGATTGCATTGATGCCTGTGATGCGGCTCAGGCGATCGTGCATGTATTCGCGGCGAATGTTAAATTCCTCGCGCATGTCGGTCACGCACTGTTGATCACCCTTGAGCGCAGCGAGTCCGCCCTTTTGGGAAAACGAACAAGGATTCGACGTGCTGTGGCTCTGCATCGAGTCGATAGCGCGGGCGAGCGGCTCGGGTGCCGCGAGGTAACCCAGGCGCCAACCCGTCATCGAGTAGGCTTTGCTGAACCCATTAACCGTGATGGTGAGGTCGTAAGCTTCCGGGGTGAGCGATGCGATGCTGACGTGTTCGGTGCCATCGTAAACGAGCTTTTCGTAAATTTCGTCGGAAAGGATGGTGATTTCCTCCTCGGCGGCGACTTCGGAAATGGCGCGAAGCTCCTCGCGGGTATAAACGGAGCCGGTCGGGTTGCCGGGGGTATTGATGATGATCATCCGGGTTTTCGGCGTCATCGCGTTTTCGAACTGCTCCGCGGTCAGTTTCCATCCGGTCTCGGCGGTGGTGGGAACGATAACGGGATCGGCACCGGCGAGGCGGACCATTTCCGGGTAGCTCAGCCAGTATGGTGCGGGAATGATGACTTCGTCACCAGGTCCACAGACTGCCATGATGGCATTCAAGCAGGATTGTTTGGCCCCGTTACTGACGATGATCTGGCTGGGTTTGTATTCGAGGCCATTGTCGGCGGAGAATTTCTCGGCGATGGCTTGGCGCAGCTCGGGGATGCCGGAGCTCGGGGTGTATTTGGTGAAGCCGGTCTCGAGGGCGGCCTGGGCGGCGGCTTTGATGTGATCGGGTGTGTCGAAATCGGGTTCGCCGGCTCCGAAGCCGCAAACGTCGATGCCTTCTGCTTTCATCGCCTTCGCCTTGCTATCGATGGCGAGGGTGAGCGAGGGAGTGAGTTCTGCGACGCGTGAAGAGAGTTCCATGGAATGCTTGGTGGTGTGGTGGTTTTCGAGGCTAGAGACCGGAGAAGTGAGATTCAACCAGCGGTTTAAGATTATTCGAGTCGAGCCGCAAAATGGCCATTTCGCGCGCGGCGTTGGCGACCGAATCGGACGCGTGGGCGGCATTGATCATGATGGTCTGGCCAAATTCCCGCCGGATCGTGCCCGACGGGGCTTTGGACGGATCCGTTGGACCGAGGACAGCGCGGATCTTTGCGACGGCGTCGACGCCCTGATAAATGATGGCGGCGCATTTCTCGGAGCCCGGCTGGTCGCGTTGACCCGGATTGACCTGGCTTGGGCGCGCGCCGGACATGAATTGCACGATCGATTCCCAATGGGCGCGGCCGGTGATCGGCCCGAGGATTTCGCCAAACGCGGTTTCCGAATCCGGGTTGAGCGGGCAGCCGAGTTCCTCTTCGACGGCGAGGCGGGCGCGGCGGCCGCTGGATTCCTTGAAGAGATTCTCCAAGACGGTGAGCACCGGGCCATAAAATTGCTCGGCTTGGGCAACGCTCATGTGGAGGACCTGAAATCCGATGATCGACAGGCCGGTGCGGGAAAAGGTTTCGATCACGCCGCCGGGACGCGCGTTCGGAAAGCGGAAGTTATCGGGCTTGATGAGGACCAGGGTCTGCTGGACTTCGGCTCCGTCCGCATACGGGATGACGTCGTCGAGAATCCCGCCATCGGTGTCCGAGTGTCGGCCCCACAGTTCGAGGTGAGCGCGGGCCGTGGCGGCGTTTGGCGCGGCGAGAACGGCAGGCTCGAAATACACAACGCCCTCGTCGTCGGCGATGTAGTCGCCGTATGTGTCGCGGATCGTTTCGCCGGCGGTGCGTTCGTGAACGATGTGACCCGCGACAGCGAGGGTGCGCTCGACCGCATTTTCGCCCCGCAGCGCGAGCAGAAGCATGCGTTTGCGATGGCCGCGTACATCAGGTGCAAAATTTTTCAGGACATACTCTCGAATCAGCTCCTGTGTCCGGCGATGCCGATCATCGCTTTCGGTGACGAGCGTGTCGGCGTACGCTTCGACGAGCTCCCGGCTCGGAGCAAACATGCGGCCCGCCGCGAGTTCGAGTCCCGACCGGGATAGCAGGCGCGAAATGATGCCGCCCGTCCGCGATTTGCGAATCGAATACGGGGTGATGAGAACGTAGGAAAGCTCGTCGGACATGCGGATACTGCCAAATCCCGCCCTGAACAGGCTGGTTGGGCGCGTCGCGAGCGAGGGTAGAGGGTATGGGCGCACCCGAGGGGGCGTCAACCTGGATTTTTCCGACCAGCTGACGGCCCGCGGAGCAATCGCCAGAAATAACGGAGTGACGGGGAGCTGTTTCGCGGGAGGGTGCTCCACACGCGGATCGACTGAATTTCGGATGCCTGGGGTCGGGGCGTGTCGCGGGGATCCAGGCGCACCCGATACAGGAACGTGAGGTTGCGTTTGGGTGCCCGGTCGTAGAGCGCCACAAATGCGGCGTAGGTCACCCGCATTCCGGTTTCTTCGGTGATTTCCCGATGGAGGCCACTCTCAACGGTTTCCAGTGCCTCGATCTTGCCGCCTGGGAGGGTCCAGAGTTTGCGGCCGCGTTTCTGCCGGACGAGGAGAACCTGTCCATGCGGATCCTCGACCCAGCCCATTGCGGAGACCTCTTTCGTGACCTTGGGCGGGCGGGTGCGGGCCGGTGGTTTTTTGGGGAGAGCCACATTCCAAGTCAAACGCCCGCGATGCCACGTCACAATGGCTTTTTCCCGCCCGATGTGTGAGTCAGGGTAAATCCGGATCGTGGCGCATCGGCCAGCGTGACCAATCTGCCCCGCTATCATCACGAAGGGCGGCGGGCAATGCAGCCCGGGCATTCCCGGCCAAACGTTCAGCGTCCGGCGACTTCACAGCGCGCGCGTTTTCGACCTCGAGAAAGAGCTGGCCGACGTGGGGAATGTCGCGCAGGTCCGCTGGCAGCAGTGCGGAGCCGGCGGGTGTGGCGTTCGCGAGAAAGGCGGAAAGTTCGCTGCCAATGAACCATGGTTCGCGCAATCCCACGAGGTTGTGGGCGGCGTCCCATTCGAGCCAACTGTTTCCGAGCGTGTTGACCGGACCCGGAGGTGGTGCCGGTGGTGGGCCGACAATGGTGAGAGCAAGCCCTTCGGCATGGCGGAGCAAGGGATCTGCGCTGGCATCTGCTTTGCGAATGCGCTCAGCGGCGGCGGTCACGCCGGTCCAGTCGAGTTCGCCCAGCGGCCTGCCGCCAACCAAACCGACGATCGGTGAGCGCGCGTAAAAATCGCCGCGCACGAGAAACATGTCGGGAAAAACTTCACGAAATGTGCGCTGGATCGTGTCGAATTGCGCGCGCGTCAGTTGAAACATCGGCAGCCACTGGAAATAAAGCCCGCCGGGACGCAGGGCAGCGCGGACGTTTTCGAAATGTTCGCGAGTGAAGAGCCGCCCTTCGCCCGTCCTCCACGGCAAAAAGAGATCTCCCACGATCACGTCGTATGCACCGGCGCGCGACGCGATCACCAGCCGGGCGTCGCCCACGGTCAGCTGCACTCGCGGATCGGTGAAAATATTTCGATTGAACGGGGCAAAATGCTCTCCCGCAAAACGCAGCGCGAGCGGCGACAGCTCGATGCCTTCGATCTTTTCGACGGCGGGATCCAGCGCCACACCGGCCAGTGTGCTGCCGGTCGCCACGCCGAGGGTTGCGACCCGCCGGGCATTTCCGTGCAGCAGAACCGGAAGCAGGCCCTGGCGTTCCTGGTTCAACTGCGCGCGCGAGCCCCCAAGCGTGTAGCTGTTGTTAAAAATCAGACGCCAGTCATCGGGTGCGCCGCGCACGACGCCGACAGCACCCTCGCGCCCAACGGCAATCGCCTCGAGTGTTTCGCCGGGACGCAAACCGGCGTAGGGCAACCGTGCGTCGATCCGCCAACCAGCGGCCAGCACGAGGCAGCTCGCAGCGATCAAGAGCCAGCGAGCGCGCGTGGGCATGAGCAGGAGACACAGCGCGTAACCGCCGCCGATGACCGCGAGGCTTGTCCACAGGCCAAAGACCGGTGCGATCATTCGTTCCGTGATTTCCGCGCCGAGCCAGCCGCCAAGACCGTTGACCGCAAGCAGGCGGCCGATTTCGATTCCTCGCTGTCCGGCCTCCCGCAACAGCAGCGGAAAAAGGACGGCGGCCGGGAGCAGGGGAAGCGTAGCGGCCGGCAGACCGAGCCGCAGAGCGTCCCACAAGTAAGCCGGTAACTCTTGTTGGAAGGGCAGGTAAATCACACCGCCACGTTGAACGATCAGAATCATTGGCTGGATCGCACAAGCGGCCGCGGCCAGCACGATCACCAGCGGAAGAGCCTTTGCTCCCAGCTGGGCCAGAAACGGAGTGATCACCGCTCCCAGACCCAGAGCAGCGAGCACCAGCGCCAGCACCATCGCACTCGAGAAATGCGAACTCACAAAAAATTGCGCGAACTGGTGCTGGAAGATGACCTCGGTCGCGAGCACGAGAAACCCCGAGGCAAACGCCAGTGCCATCAGCCGCGGATCGTTGCCACCGATCACGATCCGGGCGGGCTCAATGGTCCTTTCCTTGCTGCCGATCGCTCCGGCCGCGACGGCTATGGCAAAGTTGATTCCGAGAGCGAGCAGGCTGGCTCCGCCGAGCCCGAGCGACGGCAGTGCCCACGCCATCAGCCATCCGATGCCGAACAACCCGCCAAAAATGTTGCCCGCGTAAATCGCGACCGCGTGCTGCGATCCGGCGGCGCGAATCAACCACGGCAGCACGGCACCCATGGCGAGTGCGGGCGGGGCGACGAGAATCAACGGCAGCAACCAGCCGGCTGCAGGATGGGTCTGCCATGGCGACGCCCATCCCGCTGCGAAAAGAATGAGAAGCGCCAATCCGGCCACGGCGAGTTCTGCGAGGGCGAC